>NZ_BHXD01000007.1:0-97290 GCF_003990895.1 Thermosipho globiformans | reverse complement strand
TCGTTATTAGAATGAGCAACAACGAGCGTGTCATATAAAATAGCTAAAGAAGCAGAATGATCTTCAAGGTGAATATTATTTAACTGTTCTTGAAGGAAAGCTTGAGGATAAAAACCAATTAAAGCAGCTTGAACATTGCCGCTGAAATCTTTAACAGGAGCAATAACGGCGATTGTAGGGGTGGATTCAAATTCAAAAGGAATAAAGATGTCATATTCTTTTTCACCGGAAAGAACAGAGTCAATAACCTTGCTAAATTTATCACTAATATCGGGTGTAATTTCTCCTGTGTCATCAAAGGTTGTACCATCACTTAATATTAGGTATGTTCCTAGATAGCCTTCCTTTTTAAGAGAGTTCTTGGCGTTCCTCACCCCCCAAGAAATTTGCTTTTTTCCAAGGTCTGTTGTTGAATTCATTAAATACGGAGCAAGAGAACCTCCAGTAGCGTATTTATATAGGGGGTCAATAATAGTTTTAAGGCCAGCTTGGATGTCCTTTGAGATGGAAGTTAAAACAAGGTGGTTAATTTGTTGTGCATTTTGTGAAATATTTTTAAAAGAAAGGTAAGAAGATATTGTTACACTAGTAACAGTTGCGAGAATGGAAACAAGAACAAGTGCAAGAACTAATTTTACTTGTAATTTCATTTTAAACACCTCCAATAGGTTCATTTTACATTATATTATATCATATACTATTTTATCAGTTTTTTAATTATTTAAAAGTTTTTTTCTTTAGAAAATATGTGTTTAATGTACAATTAAATTTAAATTTCTTCACTATTCATGGCTATCTTAATCCTTTTGCTTTTAAAGAAAAACTTGTCAGTTTTGAATTAAAAATAATCCCCTCATCTATTTTGAGGGGATTATTTTTGTTTAATATAAATGGCAGGCGACAATGTGATTTTTAACTTTTTTTAGTGGTGGTTCTACTTCTTTGCAAATATCCATTGCATATGGACATCGTGGATGAAATTTGCAGCCTTTTGGAGGATTAATAGGATTTGGAACTTCACCCTCTGGGATAATTTTTTCCTTTTTTCTTTTTGGATCAGGTTCAGGAACAGCTGAAATTAATGCTTTGGTGTATGGATGCAACGGTTCGGTATAAATTTCTTTAAAATCACCAATTTCTACTATTTTTCCAAGATACATTACACCAATCTTGTTACATATGTATTTTGTTGTTGCAAGATCGTGAGTAATAAATAGAAAAGTTAAGTCAAATTCATTTTTCAGATCTATTAATAATTTTAAAAGCTGAGATCTAACAGAAACATCGAGCATTGCAATTGCCTCATCTGCAACTACAAATTTTGGTCTTAAAATTAAAGCACGGGCTATAACTATTCTTTGTCTTTGCCCACCAGATAATTCGTGTGGATATCTATAGTAAAAATCTTCAGGAGGTGATAAATTTACTCTTTCAAGCATTTTCATTACAAGCATTTTTCTCTCCTGATTGCTACCACCTATATTATGAATTTCAAGACCATGCTTGATTGCATCGCCAACTTTCATATATGGATTTAAAGCAGCCATAGGATCTTGAAATATTATTTGCATGTTTTTTCTAAATTTTCTTAATTCTTCTTTTGAAAGTTTGGTAATATCGGTATCTTCAAAAAATATTTTTCCAGACGTTGGTTCAATTAGTCTTAAGATTAATCGTCCTGTGGTAGTTTTACCACTTCCTGATTCTCCGACCAGCCCAAAAGTTTCACCTTTTGAAATGTTAAAACTAACTCCATCAACGGCTTTTACAAATCTTTGAGGAACTCTCAAAAGAACTTCTCCAACCGTTCGTTTAACTGGAAAATATTTTTTTAGATTTTCGACTTTAATCATTGTTTCACCTCACTATATAACCAGCATTTAACTTTTGATTCATCAACCTCAACTATCGGTGGCTCTTTTAGTTTACAGATTTCTTTTTTGTAAGGACATCTATCTACAAATCTACATCCAGTTGGAGGATTTGAAAGATCTGGAGGAGAGCCAGGTATATATTTTAGTTCCAGATCATTTATATTTGTATTTGGTATACTTTGCAGTAGTAATTTTGTATAAGGATGCTTTGGCTTATAATATAGATCTTCACTTTTAGCTTCTTCTACGATGTGTCCACCGTACATAACGCATATTTTGTCAGCCATTTCAGCGACAACACCTAAATCATGCGTAATTAATATCATTGACATATCGTATTCTTTTCTTAGTTCATTTAGTAATTTCATAATTTGTGCTTGGACAATAACATCTAATGATGTTGTTGGCTCATCGGCTATTACAAGAATTGGATTTAAAACTAGCGTAAGAGCAATCATAACTCTTTGCCTCATTCCACCACTGAATTGGAATGAATATTCTTTCATTCTTTCAGGTTCAATTCCAACCTTTTCAAGAACTTTGGCAGTTCTCTTTCGTGCTTCTTCTTTTGTTATTTCTGGTTCATGTGTTTTTAAAGTTTCATAGAATAATTTTTCAATTTTCATTACTGGGTTAAGTGAAGTCATTGGATCTTGAAAAATCATTCCTATTTTTTTGCCTCTTATCTTTCTCATTTTATCTTCGGAAAGATTTATGAGTTCCTGGTTTTCAATCTTTATACTACCATCATAATATGTTGTGGGTGGGAGAATTTTTAATAATCCTTGTCCAAATGTAGATTTTCCACATCCTGATTCTCCAACAAGACCAACGGTTTGGCCTTTTTCTATATTTAAACTAATATTGTCTACAGCTTTAACAAATCCTTTTTTTGTTTTGTAATAAATTTTCAAGTTTTTTGCTTCAAAAAACACAAGATCACCTTCTTTCCCTTATAGTAGGATTTAATAATTCATTTAATCCTTCGCTAAACATGGAAAAGCCAAGAACAACTGTTATAATAGCTATTCCGGGGAATAGAAGGCCCCACCAAGCCCTACTTAAAACAAATCTTTGTCCATTACTTAAATCAAATCCCCAATCTGGAGTAGGGGGTGCTATACCTAAACCTAAGAAAGAAAGCCCTGCTTCAGTCATTATTGCATCTGCAAGGTTCATTGATAACACTACCACTATAGATGGTAAAACATTTGGAAAGATATATTTTAAAAGTATTTCACTATTTTTTGCACCTAATGCCCTTGCAGCTTCTACGTATAGTTCATTCTTTACTGAGGACACCTGGTTTCTTATTACTCTAAAATATGTAGGAGTATAAACAACTGCAATTGAAATTGAGATATTTATTATTCCCGGCCCTAGTACTGCAGCTATTGCTATTGCAAGTATCAATCCTGGAAATGAATAAATTGCATCCATTATTAATGTTAATGTTCTATCTAAAGGTCCACCGATAAATCCTGAAATTAATCCAAGAGGAACACCTATTCCAGCTGCAATTGCAACAGCAATAAATGCGATCATAAGTGCAATTCTTGCTCCGTATATTACCCTACTTAGAACATCTCTTCCTAGATTGTCGGTTCCAAAGATGAATTGATCGTTAGGTGGAGTAAGAGATCTTCCAACCCTTTGTGTTGGATCATATGGTGCAATTTGAGGAGAAAATATTGCAAGTATAATGAAAAATATCAATATCATTGCGCCAATGAATGTTAACCAACCTGTTCCTGTTCCAAACAAGTCGCTTATAAATTCTCCTATTCTTTCGCTAACAAATTTTTTTCTCACATTATCACCTCTTAATACCTTACTCTAGGATCAACTAAAGCATTAACAATGTCTATAATAATGCTTATAATCACAACAAAAATAGCAAAAAATATTATTGTACCTTGAATAGCTGGAAAGTCTCTGTACTTTATTTTTAAGACTAGGTAACTTCCAATTCCAGGCCATGAAAAGGTTGTTTCAGTTAAGACTGCTCCTGCAAGTAGCAAAGCAAATTGCATACCCATAATTGTAAAAATAGGAACAAATGCGTTTCTTACAGCGTGTCCATATAAAATAACTTTTGGTTTTAAGCCTCTTGCTTTTGCTGCTTTAACAAAATCTTTTGAGAGCATTAAGACAGTGTTGTTACGTACCATTCTTAAAAAAATACTTGAGATAACAAGACCTAAAGTAATACCTGGAAGAAGAAGGTGTTTTAAAACATCCCAAAAAGCTTCCCAGTTCCAATTGAGGATACTGTCCAATAACAATAAACCGGTTTTTATATCCAAACTTACACGTGGAGATAATCTTCCACCTACTGGAAGCCATCTTAGATAAATTCCAAACAGCAGTTGAAGCATTAATCCTAGCCAGAAAACTGGTACTGCATATATAAATATTGAATAAACTCTTGCGGAAATATCCAGGGATTTATCTTTTCGCCACGCAGCCTCAGCTCCCCAGAAAATTCCTATAATTAATGCAAAAATAAATGAAAATATCGTTAATTCTAAAGTGGCTGGGAATCTATCTTTTATTTCGCTCCAGACAGGTCTATTAGTTAAAGTTGAGACGCCAAGATCACCTTTTGCAACATCTTTTAGATAATCAAGAAATTGAACTACTATAGGTTTGTCAAGGCCTAGTTCATGCCTTTTTGCCTCAATTACTTCAAGTGGAGCCTTACCACCGAGAATTGCCAAAACAGGATCACCAGGAATTATTCTAAGTATAAAAAATATCATTATTAGAAGAATTAGGATCATTGGAAGTGCTAATATTATTCTCGTTATTATGTAGCTTTTTAGAGACACTTTATCTCCTCCTTTAAAATATCCCGCCCGCAAGGGGCGGGATACTTCATATAACCTGTAATATTATTTTCTCTCAAGGATGTAGTAACGGAAGATTTGAGTTGGTTCAAGAACAATTCCATCAATGTAATCGTGTGCTTCACAATCTGCAGAGCCTTGCCAGAGAGGAATGTAAGGTACTTCTGCTGCGTGGAAGTTTTGAACAAGTTTATAGATCATTTCACGTGAGAATTGATCAGTAGCAGCTCTTGCAGCTACCATTAAATCTTCAACGTTTTTATTTTCATAGAACGATCCAAGTGATTTTGCACCATTAATACTTAAGAATGGCCATAGATAATCGTCTGGGTCAAGGTAGTCTGGATACCAACCGAGTAAGAAGAGTCCCATGGTTCCATTTAAGAAATATTCAACGTAAGTTGACCATTCAGCATATTTTATATTTACTTTTATAATACCTGTTTGCTCTAAGGATTCTTTTAATACTTGTGCAACGTCTGCCTCAGTTGTTCCATAGTGAGATGGAGTATACCAGAGGTCTATTACAAGAGGATTGTCTTTTGTATAACCTGCAACCTTTAAAATTTCCACGGCTGCTTTAAGATCTCTTTTTGGGAATACATCTTCATGACTCCACATTCCAGCTGGAATCATTGAGTATAATGGTTTTGCAAGGCCTACAAATATATCATTAACTATTGTTTCTCTATCAACAGCAAGTGCAATGGCCTGTCTTACAAGAGGATTATCAAATGGTTTTTGTTTTACGTTTACCACAAGATACCTTATTTGTGGGCTTGCACCAAGGTAAACTTTTATACCAGGTACATTTTTAAGATCTAATATATCTCTTGGATCTAAGTGTCTGTATGCTATGTCAACTTCTCCAGTTTCTAGTGCTAATCTTAATTGTTGAGCATTTTCATAGAATTGGATAATAATTTTTGGAGTTTTTGGTTTTGGACCAAAATATTTTGGATTTTCTTCTAAAACAATCCTAACATCCCTTATCCATTCAGTAATTTTGTAAGGACCTGAAGCAGATGGAGCCCCTTCAAAAAATTTATCTTCAGGAAATACTTTTGGATTTACGGGGAATGCAACTGTATAGCCAAGAACGGAAACAAAAGCTGAAAATTTACTTTTTAATGTTACTCTGAAAGTAAATTTGTCGACAACTTCTGTTTTTTCAACTACGTCAGTTAATAAGAATGCAGGGTCACCATTAAGTTTCATTACCCTATCAAATGAATATTTGAAAACATTTGCATCAATTTGTGTACCATCTTCAAAATATGCATCTTTTCTTATATGGAAAGTATATACGAGGCCGCCATCAGAAACGTCCCAACTTTCAAATAGCCATGGTTTAATGTTTGCTGTTCCAATTTCATAGTCTACAGGTCCAGATAAGACATTTTGAAGAATGTTACTTGAAAAATAATCATAGCAGTTTGCGGGATCTAGTGTTCTTATTTTATCAGTTGTTCCAACTACAATAACGTCTTTCGATGCAAAAGAAAATACAACAAGCAGCAACCCAATGATAATCATGAATTTTTTCATGAAAATCCCCCCTCTTCAAATTTGGTAATATTATTTTATCATAAAGTAATATTTAAAATCAAATCTTAACAAATGAAATTTTCTATTAAACTAGAGAAAAACAAAAACTTTGTTAATATATAAAAATTTATTTATTTTCGCTTTTTATAGTTGTTTTTTGTCTTTTTTATCTTTTTTAAAGAATATTTTGTACTTTTAAAAGTTATAATGATTGTTTATTTAAATTAAATTATGTTATAATTTAATTGAAATGTAATATATTTGATTAGGTTGGAGGAATTAAGAAATGAGGCTGAAGTTGGAATTTGTTTCGGATGATGACATAATATTGCCGGTTGGTTTCAACAAATATATACAGGCGTTGATTTATAACCTATTTAGCACGAAATTAAGAAAGTATGTGCATGAAGAAGGATTTAGAGGAAAGAAAAAATTTTCACTCTTTTGTTTTTCGTCTATTTTAGAAAGAGGAAAATTTTTCAAAAATATGAAAGTCTTTAATTTTGGAAAAAAGATAAGTTTTTTTATTTCATCTCCTGTTAATATGCTAATGGAAGATTTGTCACAAATTTATTTAAAGGTGATGAATTTATGTTAGGTGAAAATAAAATATATTTATCATCAGCTATGGCTGTAATAAAGAACGTTTCTGGAAATAGTGTTAAAGTAAAAGCTTTAACGCCAATTGAGGTACATAGAACTTATAAAGAAAATGGAAGGAATAAGACCAGGTATTTTACACCATTTGAAAGTGAATTTGCAGAATTAATAAACCTCAATATAAAGAATAAGTTGGAAGCGCTTTATAAAGAAAGGTTAGATAAAAAAATAGAAATAATTCCACTCTTTGATGATGAAAGATACAAAAGTGTTGTTTATTATGGTTTTGGTGAAAAAAGATTTGTTATAGAAGGTTGGAAGGGAAGTTATCTATTAAAAGGAGATAAAGAGATTCTTTCTTTTGTATACGATACAGGGCTTGGTAGTAAAAATTCACAAGGATTTGGATTTGTAGAGTAAGATAGATGATAAAAAAGTTTATACTATATATTAAAAGATAAGTATTACGATAAACTAGATTTATTGAAAAACTCAAAAAAATATGACGATATTGATGATGAGTTAAAAAAGGTTATACTGCTCCCCTGAATAATTGGACAGAGAAAAAAGAGAGAGCATAATTTTCCATGAGGGGAGTGGAAGGTATGAGAAGAAAGTTTTCTGCTGAAGAAAATTGTAATTGTTCTTGAAGGATTAAGAGGTCAAAAAGCTATAGCTAAATTTGTAAAGAGCATGGTGTTTCTTAAGGGCAGTATTACAAGTGGAGGGATAAGTATTGGTGCAAAGTCTGCACTTGAAAATTTTTCCAATTCTTCTCAAGTAGTACAATATCAAAGAAAGATACAAGAGCTTGAACAAATTATTGGTAAACAAGCTATTGTTATTCAGTCTAAAAAAACAGTCATTCATCCTGGGGGAAAACAGTAAGTTTATTAATAGCATTAATAAACTGGTATACAAGAGAAGTACTAGGCTCACAAATAAGTCTCAGAGGAAGAACAGAAGAATGGAACACTGAATAAAGCATTAAATGAAGGGTATAAAGACGGAGTAAGAGGAAAGAAAGTAATACAGACAAGTGATAATGGTAGTCAGCCTACAAGTAGAAGATTTATGGAAGAATGTAAGGTATTAGGCATAAAACAAATATTTACAAGTTATAACAATGAACGTGAGAATGCCAATATAGAAAGGTATTTTAGAACGTATAAAGAAGAAGTAGTATGGCCGGTAGAAGAAATGAGCTATTCAGAGTTAGTAGTAAAAACAAAAAGATATGAGGAATTTTACAATAGTAAATATCCACACAGTGCATTGAAATACAGAAGCCCACGAGAGGTATACGAAGAATACTTAAACTACACAAAAGTTTCTTGATTTTTGTCCAATTTTTCGGGGTGCATTACACAAAGATATGATCAGGATACTTTCTTAGATACATTCTTTTAGATTTATCAAAAACAAGATTAGAAATTTTATTGAGTGATTTTTGTGGTAAAATAATATTAAAGTGAATATTCGTTGGGCTACACCTCCTTGTTGGTAATGTTTAGTACAAAAATAATTTTAGCAGGTGTGATCCTTTTTTTACATCCTAACTTAATCCATTTCTTACATTGGTCAGTGGCTCAAAAAGGTTGCAAAAAGTAATGATATGTAATATAATTATAACGTAATCTGTGATTTGTACCTTACCTTGTAGGAATTGAAATATTGATTGTGTAGAAACAAGAACAAGTGGTTTTTCCGTTTGTACCTTACCTTGCAGGAATTGAAATAAGAAAAACTAATAAAAAATAAAGGTTCCTATGTGGAGCCTTTATTTTTGGTTTTACTATTTAATTTTTTTAAACTTTTAATTTTCCTTCTATTATAATCTTTGCTTTCCCACCTATGAAGACTTTTTCATTTTCAATTTTTCCAAATATTTCCGATTTCCTGTTCATTGATTCACCTTGAATAATCTTGTATACTTTCTTTTCATCAATTATGTTATTTTTGTATAGGTAGTATAACAATGCACCATTTGCTGTGCCGGTTGCTGCTTCTTCATTTATTCCATATAACGGTGCAAAATCTCTTGTGTTTGCAAGCGCTTCTTTTTCATCTAAAGTAAATAAGTGAAAACTTACAATGTTGTTTTCTTTTGTAAACTCTTTTATTTTTTCAAGATTTGGTTCTAATTTAAGTAATGTTTCTTTCTTTTTTATTGGAATAAGTAGATCCCATAGTCCAGTATACGAAGCTTGCAGTTTAAAACGTTCATCTAATTCTTCAGAGTTTATGCCCAGTATTTTTGCTATTGTTTCTTTATCATAAATTTTTCCAAGCTCAGGTTTTGCTTGTTCCATCAAAACTAAGTCATTTTCTATTAAAATACTTAGTTTTCCAACGTTTGTATGTAGATTGTACTTATTGTTTGGAAAAACTAAGCTTTTTTCTTTGAGAACGCAAAAAGTGGCAATCGTTGCATGACCACAAAGGTCAATTTCTGAAACTGGTGTAAAATATTCTATTTTAAAGTCACTTTCAGATATCTTTTTAATAAAAGCTGTTTCGGAAAATTTAACTTCACTTGCAATTAGTTGCTTTATATTTTTGGGAATATCTTCTTCTAAAATAACAACACCTGCAGGGTTGCCTTTAAAAGGATCACTAGTAAAAGCATCTACTACATAAAAATTCATTTTGCAATTACCTCTTCTATCTCATTGTATGGAGGCTCTTTTCCAGGATCATCTGAAACCCAAGAATATATTATCTTGCCTTCTTCATCAATTACATAGACTGCTCTTTTTGAAACAGTGTAATTTTCTATTCCTACAAAATTTTCGTGTACTCCTCCATATTTTCTTGAAACTATACCACCAAAATCAGAAAGTAGATCAAAGTTTAGCCTGTTTTTTTCAGCAAAAGCTTTGTTTGCAAAAGGTGAATCTACACTGATACCAAAAACTTTTGCATTTAAATTGTTAAATTTTGCCATCATATCTCTAAAAGAACATAGTTCTTTTTCGCATACACTTGTGAATGCTCCAGGATAGAAAACTAAGACTATTTTTTGCCCTATTAATGATGAAAGTTTAACCTTTTCAAGTTTTGTGTTTACAAGTTCAAAATCAATATACATACTGCCTTTTTCTAACATAATCTCACCCCTTAATTAGTTATGCCTAACTGGACAATTGAATTATAACATATTTGAAAAAAATAACAAAATCTTAAAATTATTTATGATATACTCAAATGATATAATATATTCAAGAAAGGAGAGTGAAAAAATGGATTTGACTAATGTAAAAAAGATAGCTCTTGTTGGTGCAACAACTAACAGAGAAAAATTTGGAAATATAATTTTAAGGGATTTAACAAAAAAGGGTTTTGAAATTGTTCCAGTTACTCCAAGATATGATGAAATAGAAGGAATAAAGACTGTAAAGTCAGTTAAAGAACTTTCTAAAGATATTGATTTGATAGTTTTTGTTGTTCCACCATCAGTTGGAATAGAAGTTACAAAAGAGGCAGTAAGTGAAGGGTTTAAAAATTTATGGTATCAGCCAGGAGCTTATTCTCAAGAAATTGATGAGTATTTAAAAAATGTTGGTATTGAAGCTGTGCATGATATATGTATTATGGTAGAAACAAATAGGAGGTGATTATATGAATTACATGGAAGAATACAAAGCGTGGCTTGAAAGTCCTTATATTGATGACGAAACAAAAAAAGAGCTTTTATCTATTAAAGATAATGAAGAGGAAATCAAAGAGAGATTCTTTAAATATCTTGAATTTGGTACTGCCGGTCTTCGTGGGAAGATAGGAGCAGGTACAAATAGAATGAATAAATACATTGTTGCAAAAGCAACTCAAGGTCTTGCACAATTTATTCTCGAAAATAGCGATCCAAAAATGGGAGTAGTTATTGCATACGATGTTAGACACTTTTCTAAAGAATTTGCAAGGATAGCAAGTGAAGTTTTGGCCGGGAATGGAATTAATGTGTATATCTTCGATGATATAAGACCAACACCTATGCTTTCTTTTGCAGTAAGGCATTTGAAAGCTACTGCAGGTATTGTGATAACTGCAAGTCACAATCCACCAGAATATAATGGATACAAAGTTTATTGGAAAGAAGGTTCACAAATTTTAGATGATGTTGCAATTCCTGTACAGGAAAACATCAAGAAAATAAAGGATTTTGGAGAAATTAAGTATCTTGACTTTGATGAAGGTGTAAAAAAAGGAATAATTAAGGTAATTGGAAAAGAAGTTGATGAAGTATACTATGAAAAAGTCCTATCTCTTGCTTTAAATGATGATATTGATAAAAATATAAACATTGTATACACTCCTTTGAATGGGACGGGAAATATTCATGTCAGACATGTATTAAAGGAAAGAGGTTTTAATAATGTTTATGTAGTTAAAGAGCAAGAACTTCCAGATCCAGACTTTAAGACAGTTGGTTATCCAAATCCAGAAGATATAAAGGCATTTAAACTTGCACTTGAACTTGCAAGAGAAAAAGATGCTGATATTGTTCTTGCAACCGATCCTGATTGTGATAGACTTGCCGTTATGGTAAAGCACAACGGTGAATATGTTGCTTTAAATGGAAATCAAACAGGTGCTGTTTTGATTAATTATTTGCTTTCTCAAAGGAGCAAGAAAGGATTACTAAAGGAAAAGAGTATGATTATAAAATCTATAGTTACTGGAAATTTGGGTAAGAATGTTGCAGAAAAATATGGTGTTTTAACCTTTGAGACGTTAACTGGTTTTAAAAATATTTGTGGACTTGAAAACAAACTTGAAAAAGAAGGATATCAATTTGAATTTGGATATGAAGAAAGTATAGGGTTTGTTACTGGAAATTTTGTTAGGGATAAAGATGGGGTTATCTCCGCTATGATGCTTTCAGAAGCTGCCGGTTATTATAAAAAACAAGGTAAAACTCTTGTGGACGTCTTAAATGATTTATATAGAGAATACGGTTATTATCTTGAAAACAACTTTTCTCTAATATACGAAGGAATAGAAGGTATTGAAAAGATAAAAAGGATTATGGAATATTATAGAAATAACTTCCCAAAAAAGATAGGAAATTTAAATTTAGAAAAGTATATTGATTATCTTGACGGAAATGTTTACAACGTAGATGGAGAAAAGATCGGAGAAGTAAATAAGGATCATATTCCATCATCCAATGTTTTAAGATTTTTCTTTGAAGATGGTAGCTGGTATGCAGTAAGACCATCGGGAACTGAACCAAAATTAAAGGTGTATATTTATTCTTTTGCAACTGATAGAGAAGAATCAGAGAGAAAATTGAAACTAATAGAGGAAACGTTTAGAAATATAGTTGATAATATATAGCAAAAAATTTTAATATGTAAAAAACACCCCCAACTTATTTTTATATTGGGGGTGTTTTTATATATGTTTCAATTGAACTAATTAATTTTTACTTGATTTACCTCTGTTTTTTGATGTGGTATAAGTAATTTTCCATTTAGTGTTCCTATTAAGGATCGTATAAATGTACTAACCCATATTAATGTTAATATTGATGACAGAAATAAAGCGTACCAATATATCAGTTTTATTTTTGTGTACATGTAAACATTTAAAGTTGACATTGTATATGCAGAGAGAGGAAAAATGAATGCCCACCAGGAAAGTGAAAACGGTATTCCTCCTCTTCTTATGTAATTTAACGTTACAATTATGGTTAATAGGAATGCCCACAATCCAAATCCCCATAGTATTATTGATAAAAGTTTAAGTGTATCTCCTGATGAAATAAGTCCTAATTTTTTGGAAATATCTGCTATTCCTGATAAGGTAACCTGACCAATTCCAATAGGTCCCAAGATAATCCAAAAAGTAGGTGTAGTTGCAGCATGTGGCATGGAATGATTTATAAATCTATTTAGTATTATACTGCTTAAAATAATAAAGAGTATCATTCCTATTCCATAAAAGGAAATATCTATTATATTTATCAGTTTTGCAAATTCTATGTTTGTTTTTAGATAAAAATTTGCTAAGATATTTCCTAAGAGTGGAACTGCAACGCTTGCCACTGGAGTTATATACCATGAATAATTTGTAAGTTCCGGGCCAATGTTTTCTGAAAGCATCATATTGTAGGTCACAAATACCCCAAAGATTAGTGAGAGTGCAACAGAAAAAATCCAAAAGAATATTCCAAATCCTAAAATTATTGACATACTAATGAATTCTTTTCCGATTATAAAAAAGTTTGTTCCAAGAATTAGACCACCTATTGGCATAGTAACAAAGAAATTGGACATAACTGGATGTTTTAAATCTTCTATAACTTTGTCAAAAGCAAGAATCCATCTAAGAATCCAAGGAATCAATAGAAAGAAAAAGAGTAAAATATTGAGAAAAAATAAACTAATTGCGAATGATTTTAAAAAGTGCATTTTGGAACTTAACATGTAAAATACATTTGCAAGTCCACCTGTTCCCATAACAGATGCATACCATGCCGGTGAAAAATACTTAATAATCTCGCTGAACTTGACCTTGTTCTTCATTTTTGTACCTCCTTTTCGTAATTTTTAATAAAGTTCTTCGATATAACATTATATATTAATATGATAATATTTTCAATAATTTTGATAAAGTTTATCGATTATTAACAAATTCAACATTGTACTTTCAAAAATAGATGGTAAACTTTGTAGAGACACAAGAGTATATTGATATTATTATATACCTAAGTCAAGAGGTGATAAAATGAGCTTAAAAGCCATTTTAGTGCTTATTTTAGTGTCGATAGCATATCTCTACATAATATTTGGTAAAAAAAATAAGTCCGTTGTAGTTTTTAGTATTGCATTGCTAATTTCTGCTTTTAGACTTGTTGATGGGATGGTTACAGAAAATTTCAGTCACATAGTGGATTTAGATACGTTAGGCCTTCTGACAGGAATGATGATAATAGTTGCTTTTCTCAACAAGTCAGGATTTTTTGAATTTTTTTCGATAAAGATTATAAAGATTGGTGGAAAGAAATTTTATTTAACGGTCACTTTGTTGATGATCATTGTTGCTCTAACTTCGGCATTTTTGGATAATGTGGTAACAATATTGGTTATGGCTCCAATGATATTCTTAATTTCGGACATGCTTGAAATGGATCCAATACCTTTGATAATGCTAACAATTCTTATGGATAACATAGGAGGTTCTGCAACATTAATTGGAAGTCCTTTAAACCTTGTTATAGGTTCTATAAGTGGTTTATCATTTAATGACTTTTTGATAAAAATGGGGCCAGTAGCGATTTTGGCTTTTATTGGAGTTTTGTTTTATTTTAAGAGGCATGTGAAAGTAAATGAAAAGATGTTGAAAAATATAGAAAAACTTTTTGAGCTTGATGAAAATAAAAGTATAACAGATAAAAAGATGATGGTGTTTTCTTTAATAGATTTTGTGATTGTAATAGTTTTATTTATTTTACATTCTCTTTTAAATGTAGAATTAGCTGTAATTGCTCTGCTTGGTGGTTCACTTTTGATCTTTAAATTTGCAAATGGATACGAGGATGTAGGAAAAGAAATTGATTGGGACATGCTGTTTTTCTTTGCAGGATTATATATGACATCATATGCACTTGAAGAAATAGGATTTACAGAGAAAATAGCTTCAATGTTTAATCCTATTATTAACCATCACATAATAGTATTATTTGTTTTTTATATAATTTCAATTTTAACTGTTCCAATTCTTAACAATGTTCCAACTGCACTGATCCTTGCTCCTGTTATTAAAATATTAGTTTCAAGAGGAGTTTCACCAGTTTTGTGGTGGACTTTTGCCGTTGGTGCAAACTTTGCAACGAGTTTAACCCCCCTTGGTGCGGTTCAAAATATAGTGGCTGTGAATTTTTTGGAGAAGAATTTAGGGAGAAAATTTGGATTTTTTGAATACTTTAGATGGAAAATAATACCTGTATTAATAACATTATTCATAGGTGCTTTGTACATAATGTATCTGTTGTTGGTCTAATTTCCAAAAAACACTTGACAAGATAGATTTTAAGGATTATTATTTTTATAGAAACATATCGGTATATGCTCATATGATGTTTTATTAATTTTAGAGGAGGTGGAATTATGACATGGAAGGGTTGGACAGTGTTAATTTTATCATTATGGTTAATTATTTCAGCATTTATTCCTGGAATAACTGGTTCATCAACGGGTAATCTTGTAAACTTTTTGATAGTTGGTATTATGATGCTTGTTGTTTCATTTCCAATGTTTAGAGGTTCAAAAGGTATAGCTACAACCGTTTTAATTTTTTCAGTATGGTTAATTATTTCAGCCTTTATCTCAGGGATAACTGGTTCAAAAGGTGGAGCTTTGACAAATTATCTCATAGTTGGTATAGTCACCTTAATTTCTTCGATTTTTTATAGAGATTAATAAAAATTAAAAAAATATATGGCCCTGGAAAACCCGGGCCATATATTTTATATGGTGGGTATAAAATTGTGTTTGTTTTCAAAATCAATAAAAAAATTTATTCATCTTTTTTGGATGAATATTTTTCTCCAAGTTCTATAATTTCCTTTATTTTGTCATCTGATATTTTGTAACGAATAAATTTTCCATCTCTTATGGTTTTGACAACTTTGTGTTGTCTTAATAGTTTTAATTGATGTGAACATGTGGATTGTTTTATGCCAACAATCTCACAAATCTTTTTTACGCACTTTTCCCCATCAAGCAATGCATGTAGTATTTTAAGTCTGGTTGGATCCGAAAAAATAGAAAAAAGTTCTGCCATATTTTCATAATAATCGTGGGTTTCTATAATTTTTTTTGTTTTATTCAAGATGTTTCCTCCTTCATGCATAAAATGATCATTTGTTGATATATTTATCTTAATTATAATATAAATAATAT
Source organism: Thermosipho globiformans (assembly GCF_003990895.1). Classification (NCBI taxonomy): domain Bacteria; kingdom Thermotogati; phylum Thermotogota; class Thermotogae; order Thermotogales; family Fervidobacteriaceae; genus Thermosipho; species Thermosipho globiformans. Next base: position 81,510 of record NZ_BHXD01000007.1, on the reverse strand, counting down.
ATTAATGTCAATAAAAAAGGCCCTGACAGGGCCTTTTTTTATTTATTAAAATCTGATTGTGTTTCTTCTTCCGGTAGACTCTGCTTGCATTCAATTATAGGAGAGATTATTTCAAATGATTTTTTTACTACATTGTGTTTGGCTACAAGCTTTTTCATTTCGGAAGGATCTGGAAATGTTATAGCATTTGTTGGACAAATATTTGAACATGTTTGACAACCTACCAAACAGTTGTATTTGTACTTTACAATTGGCTTTGATAACTCTTTATCAAAATCAAAAACTCTACGTCCGCATGTAACAAAACACAAGCCGCATCCAGCACATTTGTCATGATCGATAGTTGGGTACCATTCAATCTCTGTTCTTTTAACTCCCCACCATGGGATTACTGATAAATCTTTCACTGGCCTTCCAAGAGCATCTTTTCCAATTATTGGAGCATTTTCTGGTGCCGACATATTTTCACCTCCGTATTTTAGTTTCTAAGTATATTATAATATGCTTATATTTCAATATATTTATTTGTTGATTAATTTTTGGTTTCTAAAACTGAGTTTGTTGACAGGGTTATAATGCTGGTATATAATTTCATATGAAGATATTAGCAGATATTCATTTATAAAATAAGCAATATGGAATGATAAAAGGAAGTGACAAAGAATGATTCTACTGGGATTTATTTTGTTTGGAGTTACTTTGGTGTTATCGATGTTAGGAAAAGGTGGAGGCGAATTTTTTGTTCCAATTTTTTTAGCAGCGGGTATTCCGTATCAGCAAGCTGCTTCAGCTTCTTTGTTTATTTTAATGGTTTCAGGATTAATTATGATGTTAGTTTTTCATAAAAAAACGCTCATTGACTGGAATGTTGGATTAATTTTAATTCTTTCTGTTGCTTTCGGCTCTTTTTTTGGTGGATTTATCTCAGCGAGTATAAATGAGATTGTATTAAAAATTACCTTTTCAGTTTTGCTTATAATTTCTGCTTTTTTTATTGCAAAGCCAAAAAAGAGGTCAATTGTTAATTTTGGAATAAAAATCAAAAGAAAATGTTGTGGAGAAAGCTATGAAATTCCAATATTAATAATTATTCCAATAGTATTTGTTATAGGCTTTATAGCAGGTATGGTTGGTATTTCAGGTGGGGGCTTGATCGTGCCTTTACTTATAATCATAGGTAATATGCCAATGAGGATTTCATTTGCGACAAATTCTTTGATGGTTTTGTTTTCGGCAACTACAGGGTTTATTGGTAGGGGAATTTCAACAGACATTAACTGGAAATTTAATATAGTCATGGCGTTATTTGCTGCTGTTGGATCTTTAATTGGTTCACACTTTTCTACCAAAGTAAAAATAGAAAATCTAAAGAAAATATTTGTTTTTGTACTTGTATTTGCATCTCTTTGGATGTTTGTAAAAACTTTGGTTGGATAATGGAGGTGATAATCTTGCAAGTTTTAATTAAGATTTCGTCTAATTTAAAAAAATATCTTATATTTTATTCAATTGGTGCTATAATTTTAGGTTGGTATTTGGGAGTACAATTTTCAAATTTTGTGATGGGTTATAAAGCAGTATTTAGTAAATTAATTGTTTTCTTTGTATTTTTCATGATCTACCCCATGATGATTAATATTAACTGGTTAAAAGTGAAAAATATAGCAAAGGATCCTAAAGCAGTATTAATGAGCATTTTCTATAACTATATTTTAACTCCCATAATTGCTTTTATTTTAGCTAAATTGTTCATTCACGATGAAGAATTGTTTCTTGGGTTTTTACTTGTGATGCTTATACCAGTAAGTTCATCTAGCGTTGGTTATACTGGAATTGTTAAGGGAAGTATTGAAGTTGCATCAATTGCTCAAGCGATTAATTTTTTGTTAATTCCAGTTTTGACACCCATATATTTTCATTTTATTGGAAAAGGAGTAAGTATACCAATCCCAATGGAACAAATATTTAAATCATTATTGTATGTAGTAATTTTACCTATTATTTTAGGGGTCCTCACACGTTGGGGATTAATAAAGGCAAAGGATGAAAATATTTTGATTAAATTAAAACCTTTATTTTCTTTTATAACATTAATTTCTATGCTTTTTATAATATTTATAATATTTTTCCTAAAAGGAAAAATGCTATTGGCAAAAGTTCATTTAGTGATCATATTAGGAATTATAACTTTAATATATTTAATAATAGCACTTTTATTAGAAACATATTTGAATAAAAAAATAGGATTGTCATATGAAGAGCATATGGGAATAGTTTTTTTAAGTACAGGTAAAAACAACGGTACAGCAGTTGCTATTGCATCACTTGCTTTTGGCCCTATGGTAGCTATTCCTGCCGCAGTCCTTCCAATCTTTCAGATAATTTTTCTTATAGCATATATTCATATGGAAAATTTGATAAGAAAGTATTTTAAAAATAAGTAGAAAAAATACCCCCAAACTGTAATTTTGGGGTATTTCATTAATCTTTATTTAGTCTTGATCATTATATATTCTTTTTTCTCCGGTGATTTTCTGGATAGGTGCGATATCTTGTGTAACTTCCAAGGTTCCAAGATACTTCCCATTTTCGTCTCTAACTGCAAAATATTGAATATAGACATATTTTTCACCAAGTTTAAGCCAAAAATCTGCTTTATCTCTCTTTCCTGATTTAAAATCGGAAAGGATTTTGTTTACTATTTCAATACTTTTTTCTGGATGACAATTTTGAACCTTTCTTCCAATTATTGTTCTACTTCTAACAAATATTCTATCTTTTGTTTCACTAAAATATTTTACTTCATCGTTTTTGTCTACAAATGTTATATCAACTGGTAAGGTATTTAATATCCAAAGAAGTTGTTTTTTAGTCAAAACGCCGCTTGGAAATTCAATTTTATCACTTGAAGATTTTTCAAGATATTTTTTTATCATAGAATTAATCTTGTCAATTGTTATATCTTCATTATTAATATTATCATTTTCTTTTGGATATTCTTCAGGCTTGTAGCAACAATATCCTATTTTATCGAATTCTTCCCTAATTGTTTTCCATTCTTCATCTGTTATTGTTTCAAGAGCTGAAGGAAATAGCACGAAGTGTTCTTTGTATATATGGTTTAATATTAGATCAACCATTGCAGTGCTAATATTCCACAACTTTTCTTTTAACTCTTTAAAATTAATCTGCCTATTCTCTTTTAATTGTTTAAGCTCTTTTCTTAAAGTCCTAAAAACGTCATGTTCTTTCCACATTACCATAGGTGGTTTTTCAATCCCATGTTTTTCGATAACTGGGAATAAACCATTTTCTTCTTTTTGAAAATAAAGTTCAAAATTTTCAAATTCATCAATAAATTCTTGAATTTTTATAATTAATGGCATAGCTTCAGAAAAGTTATCTTTTTGATTTATTTGATCAACTAGTTTTTTAAATTCGACAACCTTTTCTTGAAAATATTCGTGTTCCTTTACAAGTATATGAATGGGATGCCACTTTGGGACATCAAGATTTGGACCTTTTGTTTTGCTTTCTAACACATCGATATGAATATTACATACTTTTCTAACTTCATCAACGCTTATTCCTTCTTCGTTCATAAGCTCTTGCTCGACAATTGCTATTTCAAGTGGTGAAATTTCAGAGAGAATTTGCTGAATTTCTTTCTTTAGCTTTTCACTATATTCTGTTTTGGTTCTTTTGATAAGATTTTTTAAATATTCTCTTTTGTTAAATACTTCACTCATATTAACACCTCCGAAGTAACTTAGTCTTTACTAATTACATTATATCATTAATTTATTTTGTTGTGTGTAATATAGATTACAGTTTTAAAATTAAGTTTAAAAAATTTTTTGGGTTCATGATAAAATATTCGAGAGAATAATCTAATTAAGAATAGGGAGGGAAGGTGTGTGTTTAAATTTATTTTTCTATTAATTGTTGTATTTGAAGTTTTATGGGAAGAAATATTATTATTTTTGAATCTTAAATATTCTACTTCTAAAGATGCAAGCGTTCCTGAAGTTTTGAAAGATAAAATTTCTGAAGAAGATTTTGAAAGATCTAAAAGATATTTGAAGGATAAAACTTTGCTTGAATCTTTTTCTCAGTTTGTTAAGCTTGGCGTCACTTTAATTCTTTTATTTTGCGGTTTTCCATTTCTTGAAAATGTAGTTTCGTCATTTTCAAATACAATAATCATTCAAGGGTTATTGTTTTTTGCATTATATGGACTTATAACTTTTCTTGTAAATCTACCTTTTAATATTTATTCAACTTTTGTTATTGAAGAAAAATATGGTTTTAACACAATGGATGTTAAGACTTTTGTTGTTGATATAATCAAAACTTTTGTTGTATCAATAATATTGTTTACTCCTTTAATTTCTCTTCTATTGTGGGTATTAAGTATAGATCAGAATTGGTGGTGGAAGGTTTCTATAGGATATATACTATTTCAGGTTATTTTAACTTTAATCTATCCAATATTTATTGCGCCAATTTTTAACAAATTTACTCCTTTAGAAGATGAAAAACTAAAAGAAGAGATAAATAAATTACTTAAAAAAGCAGGATTTAACATATCAAATATTTACGTAATGGATGCATCAAAAAGGACAAAAAAGCAAAATGCATCACTTACTGGAATTGGAAAATCAAAGAGAATTGTATTATACGACACAATTTTAAAATATTCAACAGAAGAGATTTTGGCAATCATAGCTCACGAGCTTGGACACAGTAAAAGAAAGCATATTCCAAAACTTTTGGTAATTATATCAATACTGTATACGCTTATATTTTACCTTGTAAATGTTGTTTACAACTATATATTAAATAACAACGTATTCGGAATAAGCATGAGTTATACAGCATTTACTTATTCATTCATATTTATTAGCTCAGTTGTGTATTTTGCAATACCGATTATTAATTTCTTGCAAAGAAAATATGAGTTTGAGGCAGATAGATACTCAGCAGAGCTTTTAGGAACACCAGAATACCTAATTTCATCTTTAAAAAGCCTAGTAAAAGAAAATCTTTCAAATGTAAATCCGTCACCTTTATACAAAATTTGGCACTACAACCATCCATCGCCAGAAGAAAGAATAAAAAATTTACTAAAGTTAAAAAAATGATTACACAATAATAGATCTTGGTTTCAAAAAATAACTAAAAAAGCTACACTTTTTCATTAAAGGTGTAGCTTTTTTTATATTATTTGCCTAAATTTTCTAATTATTGTAGAAATTAAGGAAATTTGTAAGGTATCTTTCAAGGAATTAATAATATGTTAACTTTTTTGTTTCTATTATTACATTTTGATTTTTATTTTGATAAACAAATTACTTGATATTTAATGATACAATAACTTGACGTAGAAGTTTTCATTTCTAATTTATTCTTTTTTCATATAGGGGGGTTAAAACTGATCAAACTTTTTGGAGACTTTTTCATACCTGAAATAAAAGAATTTTGCTTTACAAAACCCGAAGTTTTACTATTTTCATTTTTAATTTCAAAAAAAAGCATAGTAAACTTTCTGGATGTAAAGCAACTATTTGCCGATCTAAAAGATATTGATGATAGGTATATAAGAAGATTAATATCGAAGATCAATGGAAAAATTGAAGGTATTGGAAAGGTAGAGCTACTGAATAACAAACGTATTGAGCTTGTAATGTATAGTAACGCTAAAGTAGATCTATGGGAAATGGAAAAGGTATTAAGCAATTTTGATAGATCAGAGAAATTATTAGAAAAAATTTTGGATTTATACACGGGCCCATTCCTTGCGGGTATAGAATGTTTGTGGGCAAGGCAGATGAGAAGGTATTACAATGTTCTTGTAAAGAGTATTGTAGATGATTATTTAGAAAATATAGGATTTGAAAGTAGATTAGCTGTAAAATTAATGAAAGTATTTCCAGATTTGTCTATTTTTGATGAAGAACTTGAGAGGGAATATTTGTATGATTTATTTTAAATTGTTTGGTGATTTTAAAATATTTGTTGATGGTAAACAAATAATAATAAAAAACAATAAAAATTTGAAATTGCTTTTTTATATTATCTCTTCTAGAAAGACTTACATTTCAAAAGAAGAGATATACGAAATATTTTGGAAGAATATGACAAGAAGTTATGCAAGAAAAAATTTAAATGTTCAAATGTATAATTTAAAGAAGACATATGAATTTTTAAAAGATGTTATAAAAAACTATAGGGAAAACATATACATAGACAGAGATAAAATTAGTTCTGATTATGAATTTTTTATGGATAATATAGGTTCAAATAGTTTAAAAGCGCTTAAGATATATTCTGGTGATTTTTTAGAGGGATATGAGGATGATTGGATCGTTGAAAAAAGAAATCAGTGTAGAAAATTAGCAAACCTTGCTTTATATTTTCACACAGAAGAAACAAAAAAAGTTGAGATTTTATTAGAAATTCAAAAGGATATGAGAGAAAAACCCTACGTAATACTATTTTTAAATGAAATAAAAAAATTCAGGATGAGAAAAGGAGATTTTCTTTTAAATCTTGAAAATGGAGCACTTGTTTTATTAGAAAAAGGCAATAAAACAGTCTCTCAAGTTGTTAATGGATTTTTGAAAAGGTCAGGTATAGAACATGCAAAAATATTAAATGAAGATGAAGCATTGAATTTGATAAACTTTAAAAATTCTAATGGGGAGGAAAAAATTTATGAGAAAAATCTTTAGTTTGTTTTTAATACTTGTTTCGTTGCTTGCCTTTTCTTTAAAGATATATCCAAACCTTATTTATAATATTGAAGTTAAAAACTCGAGTTTTGAATATAGTTTTTTTGTCAGAAATGACCTTAATTATGATGCAATAATAAGAATTGAAAAGATAGACTTTGTAACAGATGGAAAAAAGTATGAATTTGACCTTCCAGGTTATAAGTATAGTGTGAAAAATTATGTTGATTTAGATAGCTATGAATTTGATCTTAAACCAAATGAAGAAAAGAGGATAACATTAAAGTTTAATATTCCTTCTGATTTTGATGGGGCAAGCGGAGTATTTGCCTTAAAGATTTCTCAAGAAAGTAAAAGGGGTGGACAGATCCAAATAAGGTTAAATTATATTGTTCCATTCTTTTTGAGGTTCAAAAATATAAATCCTATTCAAAAAGTTGACATTACCGATGTTGATATAAAAAATCTAAACCTCTGTCCCGATGAACGTTACGGAAATTTTGGAACTTTGATAACTATGAAATTGAAGAACAATGGAAATGTAGTTTTTCTACCTTACGGTACTATTAAAATTACTTCTGTAGATTTAAGGACAACAATTTCAGAAAAAGAGATAAATAGTTTTGATGTGGTTGTATTTCCCGAAAACGAGGCTTTTTATACATTTAAAATTCCAGAGATTTTACCAACTGGGAAGGTAAGATTTTCAGTTGAAGGTGAATCATATGGTATGAGATTTTCTATAAGCAAGGATACAACAATCAATGAAACCTATGAAAATTTAGTTGTTGAAGCATCACCAAATGTTATCATTTTTGATAATAAGACAATAAATACACTTAAATCAATTTTGATAAAGAATTTAACAAGTTTTAAATCGGAAATTTCTTGGAAAATTGTTGATCAAAAAGGTTTAAAAAGTGATATTTTCAAGTTGTATCCAAGTGTTTTGAGAATATATCCATATAGAGCAACTTCTATAAAGATTAGATCAAATGTAAGAGAAATTACCAATGTTGGAGATAGAATTTTTTATTTGCATCTTTTACACGATGGCAAAGAAATTTCTGTAAAATCTCCTTTGATTGTTATGAGAGGCCAAAAGCTTTCTCCAGAATTGAAAGCAAAATACTTGCCAGAAGAAAATACTATAGAGTTAACAAATACTGGGAATTGCTTGTTAGCTGTAGATATTAACTATTCTAGTTTTTCTCTGTACAGTGATATTGTTTTAATACCGGGACAATCTAAAAAAATAAAATTAGAAGATAATATCAGCATTTCAAGGATCATTTTAAAGTATGGAATTTTTGGAGAAAATAAGGAATATAAAGAGTATATAAGGTGATACTATGAAAAAAATAACTTTTTTGTTTTTGTTAATATGGGGGATTGGCTTTTCTTTAACTGTATCGTTCTATGAACAGGATATAAAAGAGGCTTTAAATATTTTATCTTTGGAATCTGGAAAGAAGATAGTGTATGAGCCAAATCTCAGTGGTATTGTAAGTATCGAGATAGACGAGGATTTATCATTGGGGGAAATCCTTGATATTATTCTTTTGCCGTATAACTACTATTGGGTAAAGTATGATGAAATCTACTTTGTTGGAGTTTCAAATCCGGAATCACCCGGTTTTTTTAAGAATGCAAAAATATTTAATATTCCATTGAGATATAAGACCGCTTCAGAATTAAGCAAAGTTTTACCTAAAGAGTTGAAAGAGTATATTTTATACAGCTCAAGTGAAGATAGTATTACAGTATTTGCGCCAATTCCAGTGGCATCTCAAATTGCAAATATTGTTTCTATCTTAGATGTAAAGGAAAAAAGTTATACCGCAAATATAAAAATAATAGATGTTTCTGAAAGTTATCTGAAACCATTTTTGTTAAAAATAAATTATTCCCAGGAAAGATTAAATGATTTGATGAGTGGTGCAATATTCTCTATACCATTGTACGGAAATTATTTAAATCTCTTGTTTTCATCGACCACAGAAAATAAAGATTTTGATCTCATATACGATGGAAATATTAAAATGTTAAGTGGAGTAAAATCTTCCTTAAGAACATCTAAAAAAGTATTAGTTGACGAAGTAGTGGATAATAAGATTTCTAAAAAAGCAGTTGAATTCAATATTTCCTTTGAGCTTACTCCATATTTTTTAAAATCTTCTGCATTGATAGATTTGAATATTAACTTGGAAAATGTAGGGACAGACAGATTAGGTTCACAAGTTTCCACAAAGGTCCCCGTTGATTTTAATGTTTCAAAAGTTATTGGGGCATATTCATATTTAAAATCAGAAAGAGCTGTTGGTGGATTATCTTTTTTAATGGATTTACCAATAATAGGTAATTTGTTCAAGCAAAATTTCGAAAAGCATGAAAAAAGATATATTTTGTTTGTCTTGCGAATAGAGGAGGAGTAGACAATGAAGAAAAATTTTCTAATATTTCTGTTTTTGATTGTATCTATAATAAGCTTTACTATTGATTTGGATTTTAATAACAAACCATTGATAGATGTACTAAATTATATAGAAAATGAAACAGGAGTTAAGTTTATAATATTGGCAGACGACATTGATAGATTTATAACACTTTCTCTTAAGGATGTTAGTTTAGATGTTGCATTGAGAAGTATCTTATTACCTTATGATCTTGATTATGAACGTATTTCAAATGATACTTTTTTAATATACTCTACAACTCAGAAAAAAACTGCTAAATTGATGCCAAAAATATATACTTTAAAACATACATCTCCAGAATTAATTTCAAATTATCTTTCATTAAACGGTATAGAAAATTACGTAATTGATGAAAAGCTTGTGTTTTATGTAGATTCAGAAGAAGAATATAAAAGAATTATATCTGACATTGAGAAACTTGATGAAAAGAGTATAAATGGAAAACTTTTAATTTTTTCTGTATTAAAATTGAATAAATACAAAGAAGTATCCACATTAGATGACAACGATCTTATTAATTTATACAATTATTCTCAGAGTTATAAATTATTTTCTTTTGTAGAAAGTGGATACCTAAGTTATATGGATGTTAAAATGCCTGCTACAGCAACTTCTCAGGCCATAAAAATTGCAGAATTTACATCGAATGAATTTATTCTGAGGATAAATTCTGAAAAGGAGAACAAAAGACTTGAGCTTTCAATTGGAAGCGATGTTTTTAGTACAACGTTGAAAGAGAATAACCAAGAGCAAAATATTGTTTTAAGAGGAAAAAAAGAAATTTATATTTTAAGATACAAAATTTTAAGTGATGTATTAGCAGAAAAGGTTAAAGATATAAGGTATTTTGATATAGAGGAAAATAAACAAATGGAAATAACTGCTGAGTATTTTAAAAATAGGACTGATCTTAAAATACAAGATAATAAGTATCTTTTAAAGTTGTCCTTTGAATCTATTGAAATTTTAGGTTTTGAGTTTTACACAAATGTGATTTATAACTTTAGTGTAGGTATAGGATTTGAATCAAATTTGTTCTTTTTGACATTGAATGATTTAATTAAGATAAATGACTTATCGCTGCAAATTAATTTAAGATACGATCTTGAAAATTTTTATTTAAGAAATTTGACAATTTATAGATTTGATTTTGATAAGTTCAAAATTGGGGTAGGCATTGAATTTTCAAATGATAGTACAGAAGTAGTTTTTCATACAAATGTTGATTTTTCAAGGTATGAGATCGGACTTAAAATTTCAAATGATAAATCCTTTGGAGTTTTATTGGGAGTAGTATATTAAAAGTCAATGAGAGAAAGCATTGGAATAAAATTAAAGTCTAAGGTAACATTTATTGTGTTTAGTGATAGATCGAAATCTGGATAGTTAAATTGAAGAATTAAATCACCCGATACTATTCCATATCCCCATCTAAAAATTTTGTATCCAATTTTTGTTGGATAGTTTGGATTCATAGAAATTGATTTCTTTCCTATCCATACATTGGTTACAGTTACTTTTGAGTTGTTTGTAGTTGGTAATATGTACATGTAAAAACCAGGCGATGAACTTATTTCCATGTAACCAACTATAGCTTTTTTTGTTAGATCGTCAATTACAAAGACCGAATTTTCGTTATATGACCATAAAATGTTTATAGTTTGAGGTATCATTACAATATTTAAAAGAAGAATTGCTAATAAAAATAATTTTCTCAAAAAATCACTCCCTTTTTACACTATTATAATATAAAAGCCACCCAAATTGGGTGGCTTTATTGCAATTTCACAAAATTTTTTATAATGGAAGGAATGTAAAGTCAAATTTTACTGTAAAATCATCTGATGCACTTGTGTAATCTCCACCGAATGTGATTGCAAGGTTACCTTCTAAAATCTTTGTTGAGACACTTGTTGGATTTGTGTTATCGTTGCTCAATATAGTACTTCCTACTTTAACTTCGTTAACTGCCAAATCAGTTACTCCACCGTCTGCAACAATAGTTGTTTGATAGTACATCTTGAATGTCTTGTTTGATTCAAATCTAATGTTACCAACGTTTGCAATACCTGTGGTATCATCAACTGCAAAGACTTGTGTTTCATCGTAGTCCCAAGTAACTTTTACCCATTGAGAAACACTAAAAGTTAATGTTTGTGTCCAGTTTCCGTTTGGATTTAATTTGATGTTTGCTGAACCAGCGGCAAAAACAGCTAAGCTTAAGAGTGCAATAAGAAGAATAACTACTTTTTTCATGCTTTCCCTCCTTTAAATTATGATTTAAATTTTCATTTTTAATTTTATCTATATTTCGAGCATTATCAAAACCATACCAATAAATTATTGGTAAATAATAAATCAAAATTTATTTCTTAAGAAAAAATTGTTACGTGGTTTTAAGAAGGGGCAGTAAAATTACTAGTGACTTATACAGGGAATGTAAAGTAGATCTTTTTACCTTTTAAATTAAAAAAAACGGGACTTCTAAATAGAAGTCCCGTTTTATGTGATTTGTATTTTTTTAATTTTCTACTTGCATTGCAATATCGATTGGTCCATAGGTTCTGCCGGAGCTAAATGTGTAGCTTCCTTTGTATCCAAAGTAATCTCCTGTATCTATAACACCATTATTATTGTAATCTCTCCAGGCACATACATAGGAATAATAACCTGGAATTACGGATTTTAATGTATAATTTCCGTTGCTGACTTTTCCGTATTCACTAACTACTTCATAGCTTCCAGTCCAGAAATTGTATCTTAATACGAAAACTTTTGTTTCTACGTCATTTGGTTGTGGCTCTGGATTTGGAGGATTTGTACTTCCACCATTATAGTTAATAGCTGCGTATGCGTCAATTAAACCTGCACCGTAGTAGTCATCTTCACCAGTTGGTCCTAAATCTTTTGCAGTATTTTTCAAAGCGGCTCTAATTTCTTCTGGTTGTGTTTTTCCAGAAGCATACAATAATGCAGCGACTCCAGTTACGTGTGGTGCGGCCATTGAAGTACCTTGTAAGAACATATAGGTATCACCATTGCTTGGAGTCCATGCTGTACTTAAAACACCATCTGCATAACCATCACCATTTTGATCAACACTTGTGTCTCCACCTGGTGCTGCAACATCTACTTCTGGCCCATAGTTTGAGTAAGGTGCTCTTTGAAGATCATATCTTACCGCTGCCACAGCGATTGTTTCAGGGTATTTAGCTGGGTATGAAACAGGTCCATTTTCGTTACCTGCTGCACAAACAATTGTAACGCCTTTATTATATGCATATTGGATTGCATCTCTTAAAATTTGAGAATCTCCACCGCCACCAAGGCTCATATTTATTATTTTTGCTCCATGGTCTGCAGCATATCTTACACCTTGAGCAACTGCATCAAGCGTTCCAGAACCATCTGCTCCAAGTACTCTTATAGGCATTATCTTTATACCGTATCCACCCCAATTAACTCCTGCAACACCTTTTCCATTGTTACTTAATGCAGCAATCGTACCTGTTACGTGTGTTCCATGGCTTACGTCTTTTGCAGGATCTGTTGGATCATTATCATTATCAACAAAGTCGTAACCTTGTACAAAGATGCCTTGTAAGTCTGGATGTGTAAAGCTTACTCCTGTGTCAACAACTGCAACAACGACGTTTGCACTTTTTATAATGTCCCATGCCTTTGGCAAATTGATTGCTTCATAGTGCCATTGATAGCTGTAGTAAGAATCATTTGGAACAGCAAATGCTCTATAAATATAGTTAGGTTCTATGTATTTTACTCCACCAAGTTTTTTCAAAACATTTAATTTTTTGTCATCTGCTTTGACTTTGAATATATAAGCTTTTTTTCCATCAAGACTGTTAGTTGAATATGCATTTTCTACAGAAATTCCCAATTTTGAAATATTTTGAATATCTCCTTCATAGTAAACAACATATTCGCCTTTTACAAATTCTGCATTTTGATTTTCTACACTGTATGGTGCATACGTTCCATCGGGAAGTTTCACTGTACCGTAAACTGTTGCATAACTTGTTGCTTTTGAGCTAACAAGTGTAAGATCTGATAAGCTTTTTCCTTTAAGAAATTCTAGTGGATTTGTAGAAACAGCTCCATCAGTATTTTTTGTAACATTTGAGTCCATACACCCAAATAAAACAAAAGTAACTACCGCCAAAACAACCAATAAAACTTTCTTCATATCCCCTATCCCCCCTACTAAAATATGGTAAAGTAATTTTAAAGACATGGAGTATTTTATCTATTTTTATATTCATTTTTTAAACCAAAACGATAAATTATCAATAAATTTTTAATCAAAATTTGAGTTGTTAAAATTCTATCCCCTTTCTTGCCTTAACACCTTTTTTGTAATAATGTTTAATTTCTTTCATTTCAGTTACAAGGTCTGCAATTTCTATAAATTTTTCGGGTGCATATCTTCCAGTTAAAATAATTTCTACATTTTCATCTCTGTGATTTAGTACTTCTAAGACGTCTTCGACAGAAAATAACTTGTAGTAGATTGCAACATTTACTTCATCTAGGATTACCACATCGTATTTTTTACTCTTTAAGACTTCTTCAATTCTCTTGAGTCCTTTTTTTGCAGCGTCGATGTCTTCTTGAGTTGGTTTGTTAAAAATGAAGCAATTTCGTCCAAATTGTTCTATTTCTATGTTCTTTATAAATTCCGGAACTCTTAGCTCGCTATAATCCATTCCTTTTATAAATTGACCAATAAACACCTTTTTATCAGCACAGGCTGCCCTAAGTGCAAGTCCAAAAGCTGCAGTTGTTTTTCCTTTACCGTTACCCGTGTAAACATGGATGTATCCCATTTTATCCCCTCCATTTTCTAAGTGTATTAAGCAATTTTTCATTGCTTTTTTTATCTTTAAGACCTATTCTTACAAGGTTTAGTCCAAAATTTCTTGCATCTCTAACATGGATTTTTCTACTGTGGCAAAAATTTAAAAAGTTATCTATATCTGATACATCTACTAGAAAGTAGTTGGTATCACTTTTTGTGTAGATAAAATCTTTAAATTTTTCTTTTTGCTCCTTTATAAATGAAATGGTTCTATTTTTAAAAATATTAACTGTATCAATGTTTTTTAAAAGGGTATTTAAAAATGTATATCCCATTCCACCGATAGCCCATGACATTCTATATTTTTTAAATATTTCTTGGTATTTTTTTGTTTTCACATATCCTACCCTTATTCCTGGTATTCCAAAAAATTTTGTAAAAGTTCTATTCAGTAGTACATTGTCAAATTTTTCATAATCTTTTGGATTTTCTACAAAGTCTATGAAGGCTTCATCTAGAACAATATCTATATTTTGATTTAATTTAAAAAATTCTTCTAAGTCTTTATAAATCCCTGTTGGATTATTTGGATTTCCAAGTATTAACACTATCTTTTTAAATTTTTTACTAGCAAGTTTTATTTCACGTTCAATAACGTTTAGATCAAGGTCCTTACTTACAAAATACCACGGAGTTTTAATTTCTTTTGCTGAAAATTGTGCAACTTTAAAGTATTCTGAATAATTGGGTCTGGGTATAATAACACAGGCATCGTTTAAAATGTGATATCCTATTATGTGAAATGCTTCGGTTGCACCAGCAACTATTACACTTTTTCCAAAAATTTTTTGAAATTTATCTTCTATCCAATCAACGTAGGTGTATCTAAAAATATCTTCTTTTCTTATAACATCATCAAACCAGTCAATTTTTATTGGATTTACAGATATTGAAAAATCTAAAAAAGTTTCGTCTTTAATACCACCGTGAACAAAACTATTGCTATCCACACAAACACCACCTTTGTATATAAAGATAGTCCCTTTAAAATATCCTCTTTTTCAACACGCTTTCCTTCAAGTTTATAAACTCCAACTTTTTCAAATCCAAGGTTTAAAACACCAGCAAATGCACTCATTGGATACATGGAGTTTATTTTTAGTCTTCTGTATTTTTTTAGATAAGAAAAGGCACCTTTAAAATTAAAAAGGGCAATTAATAAAGCGGTAATTCTCGCAGGGATAAAGTTTAATACATCATCAAATCTTGCGGGGAATTTTCCAAACCATTCATATCTTTCATTTCTATATCCAAATAGTGCATCGTAGGTGTTAACTACTCTATATAAAAGTGCACCGTATATTCCAAAAATTAAATAGTAAAAGAGTGGACTAACTACACCATCTGATATGTTTTCAGATAAACTTTCAAGGGCTGCAGAATAAAGTTTATCTTTATTTAATTTTGAAACATCTCTACTTACAATGTATGATACATTTTTTCTAAGTTTTTCTTCTTCATCTTCATAGCACCTTTTTACATGAGAATATAATGACTTTATGGAAAAAGTGGATGTTAAAAAATAAATTTCAAACCATTTTGAGATTGATAATAAAGTTTTACACAAAAAAAGCCAAAACAAAATTTCTAAAATTAATGCAAACATGCCTAAAAGAAAACGTGCATGTTTTGATTTTTCCAAAAACTTTCCGATAAATCCCATATATACAACAGGATGAATAAAGTTTGGAAGTTCGCCAATAGTTATATCAATTAGAAGACTTATTAGAAGAATAAACAATTTTCTCAATCTCCTTCATATTAAGACTAGATGTTATGATTTCAGTAACTCTATCTATTTCTTCTTCCAGTGTTCTAACCACAATATTTTTTTTTGAGTAACCTCTTTGTATTCTTAAAAAATTTAAGAGTTTTTCTAGAAAATCATTGTTGTGGAATATGTTATGAATGTATGTAGCAAAGATATTATCTTTAATGGCACCATCTTTTATAACTTTCTTATTAAAATATATTTTTGAAAAAGGTTTTTCAAATGATTTTGTAATTCCATGGTGAATTTCAAAGCCTTTTACGGTTGTATTAAATAATTTTTCTTTTGCATATACGTTTCTTACTGTCTTTTTGTCTATAAAGTATGTATATGAATTGAGATATCCAAGTCCTTCGTATTCTTTTTCTTCTTCTACAAGTTTTTTGCCAAGCATTTGATAACCACCACATATGCCAAATAAAAATGCACCTTTTGAAAGAGCCCTTTTGATTTGTGTGTTTTTTTCTTTTAGCCATAGCAAATCGTGAATTGTTGATTTTGTACCAGGAATTATAATTAGATCAACATCTTCCCTTATGTTTTCTACATACCTTGCATTTGTATTTAAAAAGAGAGGTTCAAAATCAAAGGTATTTGATATATGTGGAAGTTTTAGTATATCTACTTTTAGATCACCTTTTCCTTCTTTAAATGGAGTAATATCTTCTTCAAAGAGGTTGTGATTGAAATATTCTATAGTCCCAAGAAACTTTATATTAAATCTTTTTCCAAACTTTTCAGGGAAATCTAAAAGAAGCCTTTTGTCTCCTTTGAATTTGTTGAATATATACCCTTTTACTAATTTTCTTTCTTCTTTATTGAATAAAACCATAGTTCCTGCAATTTGCGCAAAAGCACCGCCTCTGTCAATATCTGCAACCAATATTACACTTGCATTTGCCTTCTTTGCAATTGCCATATTTGAAATATCTTTTATATTTATCTCTGCAGCAGATCCTGAACCTTCTACAATAACAAGCTCATGCTTTTTTTCTAAATTTTTAAGACATTCATATGCAACATTTAAAAGTTCTTCTTTGGATGAATACATGTATTTCTTGTTTTTAATCTTTTCTACTGGTTTTCCTTTTACAATAAGCTGGGAGCCAGTGATATCAGGTTTTAAAAGTATGGGGTTCATAACATAACTTGGTCTTTTGTTGCAGGCAATTGCCTGTATATATTGTGCAATCGCCATCTCTCCACCATCATCGCTTACTATGCTGTTTAGAGAAATATTTTGAGCTTTAAACGGTACTACGTCTACTCCTTTTTTTGCAAAATATCTGCAAAGAGCTGTTGCAATGGTGGTTTTACCAACATTAGAGGCTGTTCCTTGTACCATTAATACCATCTATACCACCTCAAGTATAAGCAAAATAAGGCCATGCACGAAAAGACAAGTTCCACCAAGCACATCACCTGTTACGCCACCAATTTTGTTAGTAGCGATTTTTGATATTAAGTAAGTAGTTATCAAGGTTACAGTCAATGAAATGATATATTGTTTAAAGAATATAATAAGGAAAAATGTAAATATTGTTGAAAATAATAAATTCTTTTTTTCAAAAGGAAAAAACAATGCACCAAGTCCTTCTTTTTTGGCTGGCTTTGAAAATGCCATTAAAAGCACCATAGAATATCTTCCAAATGTTGAAGATATAAAGAAATGAAATGGTTTTGCATTTAAATAAAGATGCCAGAAAACTACTACAAAGAGTGTTCCAAAGAAAACAGCAAATGGTCCAACGTCTCCTTTGCTCATAATTTCTAATCTTTTTTCTTTGGTTGATTGGTTTAAAAAACCATCGAGTGTATCTAAAAATCCATCGAAATGGAAGAGGTCGAAAAAATAAAAGGCTAACACAAGGAAAAAGACTTTAAGTGCCAGGTTATTTGATAATCCTCCAAGATAATATATGCTGCCAACTATGTAACCTACTAGCGGAAAAAAGCCTGGAAGTTTTTTAACCCTTCTATCAAAGTCATTTACTTTAATATTTAATGGCAGTCTTGAGATAAAGGAAAGTGAAAGAAGAAAATTTTTTATCATAAATTTTCCCTCCAGAGGTTGTAGGAATCTAAAAAGTCGTTAAGATCGAAGACTTCAAAACATATATATTTAAGATTTGGCATTAATTTCATGTATTCTTTTGAAAGTAAAAGAGTTTCTTTGTCAAGTTTTAAGTGATCTTGATCACCTTTTACTCCCATTAAATGAAATTCTACGGTATTTTCGAAAAATTCTTTTGTTACTTTCATACCTAAAATGTGATGACCAATATCAAATACCGTTCTATCGTGTATTAAAATGTCTTTTTTTAGATTTTCAACGGAAATTTTGTCTGATTTTTTCAACAAAGGTTCTATACAATCTATTGGGTGGGCAACATAATTTAATATTGGTAAGTTACTTTCTTCAAAAAAATTAAATGCCTCTTCAACGTTGTTTATACAGTCTGTTGGAAGATGTACGGTATATTCTAACCCGTATTTTTTTGAGATTTTATAAAGTTCTGGAAGTTCATTTTTTAGCATATGTCTTGTTTCCTTGTCAAATGAAAAAACAAGAAGTTCTACAAAATCGACTATTTCAGCAACTAGTTTAACATTTTCAAGATAACCTCCAGGAATAAGCCATGAAGTGGTTCCTATTTTCATTTTATTTTCACCCCTATCCCCGATACCATTAAATAGACATTATCTGAAAGTGATGCAACTTTTTTGTTGAGCAGTCCCAAGATGTCTACATATTTTCTTGAAAGTTTGTTTTCTGGTATTATTCCCCATCCTACTTCATTTGTGATGATAATTAAGTTGTAATTGATTCTTTGTAGTGAATCAATGAGTTTTTTTGTATAATATTCTATATCTTTTTCATAATAAAATAGGTTTCCAAGGTAGGTTGTAAGGCAGTCAAGTATTGCAACTTCATACTTTTGATTTAGACTTTCAATGATTTTATAGATCTCTATTGGTTCTTCAAAAGTGTCAAAACCTATTCTTTCTTGTTTGTGCTTTTCTATTCTTTTTTTCATCTCTTCATCAAAAGCAACGCCAGTTGCAATAAATGCCTTTTTTTCAAAGTTTTCTGATAACTTTAAAGCAAAACTACTTTTTCCTGATTTTACACCACCAGTTATAAGAGTTATCATGATATCACCTTTTTATTTTTAAAGTTAAAGTATTTTATAGCAGCTTCTATTAAATAAACAGATAAAGCTGCTCCAGTTCCTTCGCCAAGTCTCATATCAAGATCTAAAATAGGTCTTACGCCTAGGCTATCTAAAATGATTTTATGCCCTTTTACTTTTGATAAATGTCCGAAAAAGGCGTAATCTAAAACTTTTTCATTTATCTTATACGCTAGGTAAAATCCAGCGGTTGTTGGAAATCCGTCTACAACCACAGGGACTTTATTTTTAAAAGCTTCTAAGATAAAACCTGCCATTTGTCCTATGCAGTATCCGCCAACCTTTGAGAGAACATCAATTGGATCATTTGGGTTTGGTCTATTTATTTTCAAAGCTTTTTTTACAATATTTCTTTTCTTTATTACGGAAGAAGGAGGTATAGGTGTTCCAATATCGGTTATTTTATCCACATCAAAACCAAATGCAGCAAATATTGCTGTTGCTGTTGTTGTATTACCGATACCTTTATCACCTATTACAAGTAAATCAGCACCTTGCTTTATAGCTTTTTTTGCAACTTTCATTCCATATTCAATACACCTAATTGCTTCTTCTCTTGTCATTGCAGGTCCCTTTGAAAAATCTTTTGTACCATATCCTACTTTCATTTTTACCAATGAAGGATTATCTTCAAAATCATAATCTACACCACTGTCCACCACAAAAAATTTAAGTCCCATATGCCTTGCAAAGACATTTATGCCTGCACCACCTTTAAAATAATTTAAAACCATTTGGTAGGTGACGTTTTTAGGATATGCGGAAACTCCGTTTTGTACTACTCCATGATCTGCAGCAAAAACATAAACTCTTTTGTCCTTGAACATAGGCAATGGAGTTT
Source organism: Thermosipho globiformans (assembly GCF_003990895.1). Taxonomy (NCBI): domain Bacteria; kingdom Thermotogati; phylum Thermotogota; class Thermotogae; order Thermotogales; family Fervidobacteriaceae; genus Thermosipho; species Thermosipho globiformans. The sequence continues at coordinate 61,617 of NZ_BHXD01000007.1, read as the reverse complement.
GCTTTTTTATTTTAAAAAGTTTATTAGCAAGTTCTTCAAGATACCCTGCCTCATTCATTTTAATTCCCCCTTGAGTATGTTAGAAAGTATTTTTGAAAATTTATTAAAATTATCTATATAATATAGATTAGTCTGCACTCTTAAATCGGAACTGCCAAACCCTTTAGGACCTGTAAAAAATTGAGACATGTAGAGTGAAATCTTTTCCTCACATTTTGTATTTGAAGAAACCATTATAACTGATTTTACGCTTGATTTATCAAGAAGATAATCGATATGCCAGTGTAACTTTTTATTTTTGGACAAGTGCCTAGATACTCTTTTTTCAAGATTGTTCATAGCAGAGCCCACATATACGTAAGTACCTTTTTTTAGATTCCATTTTTTTATTTTGGTATCTATTGGCAATTCAATTAATAGTAAGTAGCATCCTTTCATATTTTCACCTTAATAAAAACAAAAATTTCCCCGAAATGCCCTAGCATTCGGGAAGTAACTTTCATCATAGGCAGGTCTCCCGGCTCCCGGATCAACCTACTCTCCACGCCTTCCCAGGAAATACTCCCAGTGGCATTCTGTGGATTTCGTCCCCGGTTACGGTTGCTGGGCAGCCCCGGCCTTTCACCGGCGTTCCCTTAACCTATGATGGTTTTCTATATTATATACTATAAAAGGCCGGATTACCCGGCCTTTTGGTCGGGGTGACTGGACTTGAACCAGCGACCTCTTGCGCCCCATGCAAGCGCGCTAGCCAACTGCGCTACACCCCGATACATTAAAATTATATTCTATCTTTCTTTTTATGTCAAACACTGTAAAATTGTTGAATCTTGTAAAAATATGATTTTTTGATTTGTTCTTTGCTGAAAAATGTGAATTTTTGAAGAATCTCAATATTAAAGATTGTTATATAAATCTGAAATTTTTTTGTCGAATTTTCAGCTTTTTTTATGATAAAATTATACGTGGGTATAGGAGGCGTATAAATGGTTAAATTTTATCTAAAATATTTTTTAATTGCTTTTTTGATTTTTTTATTATTTCCAATGTTGTTTTATTATTTTTCACATCCAAAAGGAGTAAAAATTGAAGAAGCAGAGAATGGAATAAAACTTCCTATTTCATTAGTGTTAAATTCTAGGAAAACTATTAATTTAGAATTTAAAATTCCAAATGGATATGAGTATGTGTATTTTCCATATGTTGAATGTTCGTATATTAAAGTGTATTCTTCGGGGAAATTAATTGGAAAATATGGGTTCAATGACAGGAATGCACATTCTTGGTTTATTCCTTTTTTGTTTGAAATTCCGGAGAATATAAAAACTTTGAAAGTTGAGATTAGCGGTGTTTATTCAATTGGACTTGATAGTTTTTATTTGATAGATAGAAATGAAAGGATAAAATATATCTGTTTAAAGTTTTTATCAGATAATTTAATAAATATATCTATAGGGCTTGTTTTAACACTTGGAATATTACTTTTAATGCTTTCAAAAAATACAACATTACTTTCAAGAAAAAATGCATATATATATTTTGGACTTTCTAGTATTTTTGCCTCTATATGGGTTTTTGATCTTGTGTCGTTTGAAGCTTTTTGGTTTCCTATAAGGAAGTTATTTATAGCATCTGCGTATTTTTCACTTTTATTAATAATTGTTGGATTTGAAACTTATAATTTTTCAAAGGTTGGTAAAGTAGGAAAAATTGTAGCGGCTTTAAATTTTACAGCAGGTTTTTTACCTCTACTAACGCTTTCCGAATATCAATTGAAAATTGTTTCAACATATGTATCACCTCTTTTGATAGTAGATGCATTATATATAGTATATATAACTTTTAGGGCGTATATACCTCTTGATATGCTTTTTTCTTCATTTTTTGCAATAACCGTATTTCATGATGCGTTGGTTATGGTTTTGAAAATTCCGACAAGATTTTTTTCACCGTATGGAATAATTGCAATTTATTTGAGTTTTGCATCAAATATTCTTTTTGAATATAAAGAAAAATCTACAGAGGTAAATATATTATATGCACAAAGTATTATAGATAAACTAACTGGTGCGTATAACCGTGGAGTTTTAAATAATAATTTTTTGAAAAAAGGAGATGTATTGGTTTTTGTTGATCTAAATAAATTTAAGCAAATCAATGACACGCTGGGTCATGATGTTGGAGACAAGGTATTACAAAAACTTTCAAGTATAATTAAGTCGCATATTAGCTCTTCAGATCTTCTTGTTAGAATGGGTGGTGATGAGTTTTTAGTTGTTTTGAAAAATAAAGATAAGAATGTAGCAGAAGATTTAATGAAAAAAATTCTTGAAGAGTTTAAAAATTCCTTTGAATTTTCACCAACATTTTCTTGGGGTATTTCAAAGATTGAAGATGATAATATAGACAATGCTATTAGGGATGCAGATGATTTAATGTATAAAATGAAGAGGAAAAAATAGTTATGCGATAATACTTTTTTGATATATATTCCAAAGATGCAGAGCAGGATCGAAGCTTTGTAGGAAAAGATTCACTCTATTTTCTTTTAAGACTTTTCTTGTTTTGTTATTGTATGTAATAACGATCTTTCTTTTTTCATCGTATATAATGAATTTTTCGTTTTTGAGTCTTTCAAGAAAGTATAAGAATAAAAGATCTATTATATTCGAGTTAGAGGAAAATGAAGATGTAAATACTCCATTGTATTCTAAAAAGTAGATCTTTCTTTTAATTTTTTCAAATTCAGTCAATACATCTTTAGAAATTTTCCTAAGTGTTTTTTTTAAAAAGATATTTTTTGTGATAACATGTCTTATAATTAGCGATTCAATATTTCTGATTTCAGAAAGAAATGGTAAAAAAACGTAACTGTCGTGTATAAATTTTTTGGTAAATGCTATTTCAGAAAGATCGACAAGAATTGAGATTTTCCTTTCTTTTTTTAAGACAAAATCCGGTATTATGTTGTTGTTATAACAAAATTGAATGAGTTTAAGTAGTCCATTAAAAGTTCCATCGTATGATACCATCATTTACAAATCCCACCCATTTTGAGAAAATTCAAACAAAGGCATGTAAGCCTTTGAATCTTTAAATTTTTTTCCTTTAATAGTGATAAAGTTTTTTGCTTTTTTTAGAGAAATTCCTGCCTTTTTTAGAGTTTCAAAGTTAAGTATTCCATGTTTTCTTAGCATGATTATTTTTTGAGCAGATTTAAGACCAATTCCGGGGATCCTTATTAATTCATCAAATGTTGCTTTGGATATATCTATTGGAAAGAATTCTGGATGTTTTAGGGCCCACAAAGATTTTGGATCGATATTTAAATCGAGGTTTTCACAGTTATCAAAAATTTCTTCTATAGAGTAATTGTAGAATCTTATGAGAAAATCTGTTTGATACAATCTGTGTTCTCTTAAGGAACTTTCACTTTTTTGAGGAAGCCTTTTATCTTTGTTTATAGCTATATACCCTGAATAATACACCCTTTTAAGTTTATATATTTTATAGAGTTTGCTTGAAAATTCTATAATTTTTTTATCTGATTCGTTAGTTGCCCCAACTATTATCTGTGTTGTTTGCCCAAGTGGAGAATAAGGTTTTACATGTGAATATTTCTTTTTTTCTTCAATGTACTGAAGATATTTAATTGAACAAGTTCGTAATGGTTTTTGTATTGCTTCTGGCTTTTTTTCAGGTGTAAGATTAAAAAATGCATCTTTTTTTAAAAATTCTACATTTATACTTACCCTGTCTGCATATATTCCAGCCTTTTCAACTAATGTCTCGTCTGTTCCTGGAACTATTTTTAAGTGAATGTAGCCAGGAAATTTTTCTTCTTCCCTTAGTTTCTTTGCAACTTTTATCAATTGCTCCATAGTATAGTTTGGATCCTTTATTATAGCAGAGCTTAAAAAAAGACCTTCTATGTAATTTCTTTTGTAAAAATCCACAGTTAGTTTTACAACTTCATCTACTGTAAAACTTGCACGTTTTATGTTATTTGATTTTCTGTTTATACAGTATGCACAATCGTATATACATGCATTTGAAAATAATATTTTTAAGATAGGAACATACCTACCATTTGCGACGCTGTAATACACAAAATCTTTTTTTCTCTCTCCAAAAGAACATGAAACATCGTATTTTGCCGCAGCTGAAAGAATGCTTAGTTTTTCCTCAAGTGTCATACTAACCCCTCCGAGTATACGTTTGTATATATTATATCATGAAAAAATATATTTTTCAAAATTTTGAGTAATCTTAAGGTATAAAGTTATATAAAATTTTGTTTTTTTATATAAAAATATATAAAAATTGTATAAGAGTTGAATTTTAGGTGTTTTTCCCTTAGAGTTAAATAGTCAAAAATGACTATGGGAGGGATTTTTATGAAAAAGATTTTATTATTTCTTTTGTATTTCAATTTTTTGTTAACTTATGCTGGAGGGATTTACAAATTTCCAGCAGAATATTTTAAACATGAAGCTACATGGCTTGTTTGGCCTCATGAACATACATATGGAGAAAAGTATAGAGATGAACTTGAACCGATATGGATTGAGATGGCAAAGTATTTAAGTTTTTCAGAGAAGGTATGCATTATTGTATACGATAGAAATGAAAAGTATAGAGTATCAAAGATTTTAGAAAAGTCTAAAGCAAATATGGAAAACGTAAGGTTTTTTGTATATAAAACGGATGATGTGTGGATAAGGGATACTGGGCCTCTTTTTGTATACGATGAAAATAAAAATTTAATGGTATTAAATTTTGGATTTAATGGTTGGGGAGGGAAAGTACCATACAATAGAGATAAAAACTTAAAAAATTTTATAGGAAAATTATTAAATTTGGAAATAATTAATCTTAAAGATATTGTTCTTGAAGGGGGTGCTGTGGAATTAGAAGATGATGGTACATGTTTATTAACTAAAAGTGCTATTTTAAATAAAAATAGAAATCCGGATTTGTCAGTTGAAGAGTTAAAGTTTTATTTAAATAAATATCTTGGAGCAAGTAAGTTTGTAATTTTAGAAGGAGTTAAAGGAATTGACATCACTGATTTTCACATTGATGGTTTTGCAAAAGTTTATAAGGATAAGATAATAACGATGAAAAGGGAAGATTTAATAGAATGGGGTCTTTCAGAAGGTGATATAGAAATTTTATATTCTGCGAAAAATAGTAAAGGAAAGAAATTTGATTTTGTTTTTTTGCCGCTTACAAAAAATAATGTGACTTTGAAAAATGGAAAAAACTTGAGGTATAAAGGAACATATGTAAATTTTTATATTGCAAATAAAGTTGTTTTAGTACCAGTATATAATGATCCAAATGATAGTATAGCTTTAAGAATACTTGAAAATATTTTTCCTGAAAGAAGAGTTGTAGGTATCGATGTTAGAGAATTATATAAATATGGAGGTATGATACATTGTGTTACAATTCAACAACCAAAAATGGTAGAACATAATTAAACTATATAAAGAATGCTTAATTTTTTCCTCTAGTGTCATATCAACCCTTCCGAGTATACTTTTTATGTCATGAAAAAAATATATTTTTCAAAATTTTAAAATATAAAAGTTGGGTTGAAGTTGAGTTTTAAACAAATTTTATTTATTTTTAAAAAAATGAAGATAGTGGGAAGCTTGGCTACACAGGGATATGTATTATAAAAGCTATAGAAAAGTACTGAACTGATTTTTTGTGTGATAAGGGAAGATTTGTTAGTATAAAACCTCTCGAACCAAGAATCAAAGGAGACAACTATCTCGACTTGAATTCGCTTGATATTCTTTATTTGTTTTTTCAGATTTTTCTTTATATCCTCAAGTGTTTTCATTCTTTTACCTTCATGCCAGTTACTATTTTAAAGTTTTGAACTCACAAAAACGATTTTCTGACTTCTAAAAAAGTAACGACAGGTTCTTTTACAATACTTTTTCTACTTATATTATATCTATTAATTTTTGGATGATTTTACTTTGGAAATAGCATTCAGAGATTTTCACATCTTCTCCTGAGTAAAAACCATATTTATCTTTTTCAATTGTCACATAGAACTCTATAACTCTTTTATTTCTTCGAAAGTTATTAGTTATTATTTAAATTTCTCTGCGTTTAATTAATTGAACAAGTTTAAAAATCCAAACCTTTTCCATTCGCCACTTTTCCTTCTGGATATCTTTACATCAATAATACCAAAAGCAAGTGATAATGCTGTCTTGCTATGATTTCCAAATTGTGGATGTTTTCATTTGGAATCTTATCGAAATCATTATCATAACTCACAACAATAAAATCGTACTTTGCAGATGTGATGTACTGATATACGTCTTTTGACTTGAGTTTCAGTTTTCCTATTTTTTATCTATGAGGTAATTGATACCTACGCTTACCGTAAAGATTTATTCATCTTGGAACTCTTTAAGAAATATAGGGTAAAGATCTTCTAACCTGTTCTTCGACAAGAACGCATCTATATTGTGCAGTGAAAAATCCGTAATTATCATGTTAATTATGCCAATGGTGATGATAAAATTCCAAAGCCCATCGAAGCGAGTGACTCGATGAATAAGTTAGTATCGATCAAAACATCTTTTTTCTTTATTCTAGCATCTCGTGTTGCCAGTAAATTCAATTGTGGTCTATATCATTAACTATCTTACTATAATTTTCCTTGTTGGAAAAAAGCTTTATTTTCTTAGCAAAGTCAATGCGATTTTCATTCCCTTTTCTCAAAAACATTATAATAACATACTAATTATAGCCTTCTAACTTTTTCATGTTTCAAACAGATATTTTTCTTAAAACTCTCTCCAATCTTCCTCTTGTCCTTTTATCATCCACACACCAGAATGCCAAAATCATTGGTTGTATCTTTAGTTGGTATTTCTTCGCAAATTCCCTTACCACTTCTGGTGCCTTCAAGCTTATCCCAAACTCTATCCCATCATATCTGCCATAGTTTCTCAAAAAGCTGTCTATTAGTTTTCTGTCTGGTTCGTCAAGTTCTATATATTTCTGAATGATTTTCCTTAATTTCTTTATCTCTATCTTATCTAGTGCTTTCTTAACTACCGCTTTTCGCCCTTCTACATAAGGGGGCGCTTTTATCATTTCTACCACAAAATTCATCGTTTTGTATCTTCTTGCCATGTGCTTTCCAAATTTCTCGATATCCCCAAGCAGTTTGTAGGTTTCTTTAAATTTGTCTTTTCTTGACAGATAAAACTTTGTTCTTTCAACCTGCGCTGTGTATGTGCATATAAAAAGTCGCTCTCTTTCAGAAAGTGGAATCTGTTTTAATTTTTTCAGTGCCTCTTCAAATTGCTTTTTTATCAATATCTTTATATATTCGTTGTACAAGGGGTAAGGAAGTTTTAAATTTTCCACTCTCTTTCCGTCCAATATTTTTCTCAACGTGTTGCCCCGGATCCTTTTTTCCTTTGCGGTTATTATCTCCGATATTCTTCCGGTTGATACCTTCTCTTTTCTGTACGGTTCTATAATCTCTCTTATGGACTTTTTCAAACTTTTTGTGTTCACATAGATAGACATGTCAAATTTTGGAATGTATTTCTCCGCTTCTTTCAAAAGCTTCTCGTATCTTTTTGGAACTTCCAGTGATTTTATGATCTTCGATGTTTTGTAAATGGAAAACGCGTTGATTATTTTTTCGGTCACGAACAGGGTATCTATTACACCGAACAGGTTACCAGGCGATTCACGGTAATATCCAAGCCAAAAAGCGGCTCCTTGAGAAATTTTATAGGCGAGCCTTGGATGTTTTTCTTTAATATCCCATGCAAGATCGTTCAAGGAGGAAACAATACAGGTAGGATGAGGAATTTCTCTGGCCTGTTTATAGGCTTGTATGTAATTATGTACAGCTTCAGAGAATCTTCCAGAACTTGCCGCTCTTCTCGCCAGAGAAAGATATAAAAATGAGAGTGTGGATTTTCTGTACTCTTTTTTCCACATCCGTACTTTTCGCGGAGAATTAACTTCATCTGCTTCAAAACTTATCAAAGTAACGATAACAGTGTCTCTTATAGATTTTGACATTTTAGGAAGTTTTCTTTTCAAATACCTGTATAAATCCAGATTCAGTTGACCTGTATTTTTTAAAAACACAAGTTTGTTTGCTAAAAGAATATACTTCACTGTTTCAGACTTGTAGTTTTTTAAAGTTTTGTTTATTTTCTGGAGTGCTTCCTTGAAATTGCCTTCCCATGCAAGCTTCAAGATACAGAAAAATCCCCTGCAATCTTTTGGAATATTTCCTTCACGAGATAGATAATTCACCGCCGGCAAAGAAAACGCACCATAGTTGAAAATATCGTTCAAGCTCTCTATGATTTTCATTACTAATCCCCCCTGTTTATATTTATACATAAAAAAATACAATTAGTCAAAATCTCATAAAATTTGGTTTTGAGAATGCCATTCTAAAGAGGATTTCAGAAAAGGCAAAACTTGAAAACCATATAATATATGGTAAGATATAAAATAAGAAGTATGTAATGTTTATTTTATTGTAATAAAATTAAAATTTATTTTGCTGAGGAGATTAAATTTAGATTGTTTAATCAACTTAAAAGATATAACTGTTCTGTGCTTTACAGTCAATTGTCTCTTGGTCCAGATGGTTATTTGTATCCTTGTAGTGAATTAGTAAATGATAGATTTAAAATTTGTCACATTACTGAACAGGAAAAATTAAAGGAGATTGTTCATCAGTTTCGAGCTCAAACAGGTTTTGGATTGCCTATTATTCAAGAGATTTGCCCAAATTGCCCCATAAAATATTTATGTAATGGTGGATGCAGAACAGTCGATTTATTTTCTGGGGAAAATTACTTTAAGGCACCGGCTAATGGTTTAATTTGTAATATATTTTTATTAAGTATTTTTAATGTTTTGTGGAAGCCTACTGATTATAAATTAAATACAAAGATTTTCAATAAATTTGTTTTATTCCGACAGAATTTTAAAGGAGGTATATGAATGTGAAAAAATACACTAAAAAGCAGATATTGCAGTTGTTTAAAGAACATTTTTTATACCTGCTTTTTGTCCTTTTGTTGCTTGTTTGTGCAACAGGGATGACAATTCCCATTCCGTTGCTTTCTAAAAATATCATTAACTCCATATTGACTAAGAGTATTTCGAACAATTTGTTTAAAATTCAAATAATGCTGCTTTTAATAGTAAGTCTATCGAAGGAATTCTTAATGTACATTTCGTATTACATCTTTGAAAGTAGGATGAGACTTTTTTCTTCATCGCTTAGGAAAAAGATATTTGAAGTGGCTCAGAATAATTTTAATCAAATTTCTTCTTTAGAAACAGGTAGATTGTTAACTTACATTAGTTCAGATACGGAAGCAATTCGAAAATTATTTTATCCCAGTCTTGTTTTTTTCATGAAAGATTTACTCACGCTTTCATTTGCCTTAACTGTCGGGCTTTTTTTAAATTCCTTAACTGTTGTTGTATCGATCCTTCCTTTGGTGATTTTTTTTTCGTATTGGATCACTACGTGAATCCTAAGATTAGAGTTTTAACACACAAAGCTCTTGAGTCACAGACAGAGTTTGTAAGCAGGCTGAAGGAATACATCCAAGGTATGGAGATGTTCAGGGTGTTTTTGAAGCAAAAATTTTCTATAACAAAATTTAAGGAGTTCAATGAGGAGTATACAAAGAATGATATCAGACGAGTAAAGTCAATTATTCTATTTAACATACCACTTGCTATACTCTTTAATAGTGGCTATGTCATAGCAATTATCGTAGGAGTTTATCAAATGAAAATAGGTACTATGCAAGCTGGTGGTTTGGTGGCGGTATTGATGGTGGTAAACTACATTTACGATTCTGCTAGAAACTTCTGGGATTTCAACATACATCGCCAAGAGATAAAAGTTGTATCCAAAAGACTTTCAGAAATTTTGGAAACACCGTTTACAAAAAGATGCGATATTACTGCCGGGCAACAACACTTGAATGGAAAAATCGAATCGCTGAAGATATACATACCAAGTTTTTCTTACAAAAGTGGGACTTTGCTGCTTGAAAACTTCAAACTGCATGCCCAAAAAGGTGAAATTGTTGGGCTTTTTGGAAAAAGCGGAATAGGAAAAAGCACGGTAATAGAGATTATTCCGGGGCTTTTAGGTATAGAAAAGAACTATGTTTTTGTTAACAACGTGCCTCTGAGTAAAATCGAGATAAATTCGTATTATAGCAGAATTGGTTATCTTCCTCAACATTCGATTTTATTCAAGGGAACGGTTAAAGAAAACATACTTCTTGGAGAAGAGAAATCTCTTGATAATAAGCTACTGGAATTTCTTGATGATCTCTCACTTGAAAAAGAAGTGGAAGAAGGCGGTCGCAACCTTTCCGGGGGAGAACGACAGAGGATATTGATAGTAAGAACATTTGCAAAATGTGATAAAGATCTGTATCTTTTAGATGAACCAACAACTTATTTGGATGGAGCAAAGATTAGAACATTAAAAAAACTGATAAAAAGTAAATCTAGCGAGTCTATAATTCTGATTGTTTCGCACTCTCGAGATTTCTTAGAAAATTTATGTGATAGTATCGTAGAATTTTCTTAATAGATAATTTATCACTGAAAGAGAAAACGCACCGTACTTTAAAGTTTCTTTCAGGCTCTCCACGCCTTTCATTTTTAATCATCTCTTTATAGTTATACCTCAAAAAATCGAATTGTTCAAACCCCATAAAAATTTTGTGCTAGAAATGGCCTTCTAAAGAGGATTTCAGAACAGGCAAAAGTTGAAAACCATATAAGATCTGATAAAAGTTTAAGAGAGAAAAAAGATTTCCGGTAATGAGTCAAGAGGGAAGTCATGAGAATTCTTTTATCTGGATTTCTAATACTCTTACTTTTACCTGCATTCATCTTCAGTGATAAGACAAATGCGGATAACGAGACACATTCCTGCTAAATGAGGATTGCGGAATTATCACAGATGTGCCTTAAGGTACTGTTGCCTGCAGATGTAGTTGTGGTTGTTATCAAGCAATGTCAAAGAAGGAAGCAGGTATTCATACTCTATTGTTAGAGAGGAGGTTTTAATTGAATGTTTCTGTTATACGCGAAAAAAATCAAGTGCTTCAGGTTACAAAAAATATTACACACCGGAAAAGTCTTTAAAATCTAAATTCAGAACACTAACATATTTGATGTTGAACTTGAAAACCATATAGGTTGTGTTAGTGTTTGCCGATGGGGCGGGAGAATAAGAAAGATTTTTGCGATTATGATCATTCTTATCTTTGCATGTGGATTGATCTTTGCTGTTGAGACGGGGACAAATGATGCGACGGACAGCCTACCGTCTCCCTCGAGTAAGCACAGCGTTGGTGTGAAGGAGTTGGTGGGGAAAGGATGGGAGTCTTGATAGGAATTGATAGTCAAGCGAAGAGGGTAGGATGTTTAGATTCCATGAATATTAAGAACGAGATGTTTGAGACATTTAACAGTATTCAACGTTATGTTTTGATCATGAGATAAATTGATTGTTGGCATTTTAGATGATACATAAAAAATAATGAGGAGGTGCAAGCAATGATCAAAGAGAGTTATTACAATTTCAAAATTAGGACAAAGGATGGTGGATTACTTTTATACAATGCAAGAACAGGTGCAGTTGCGATATTGGATAAAAAATCAACACATGAATTCTTCAAACTTTTAAATGAAACACGAGATTTGAATAGTGAACTTTTCTCGTCTTTGAAAGACGAGGGATTTCTTGTTTCTAAAGACGATGACGAAATCTCTGATATTCGCTCTTGGAATTTGAAACATATAAATGATCCCCGTTTTGTTTATTTGACAATACTTCCTGCTGAAGCTTGTAATTTTGCATGTCCTTATTGTTTTCAATATCGGAAGCGAAACAAAATTATGAAGCCAGAGATCTATGAAGCAATATTGAATCTGATAAAGAAGCATGTTATGGAGAACAGCAAATCCGGAGATGAGACTTTCTTGAGAATCTCATGGTTCGGAGGAGAACCTCTTCTTGCAGTTCAAGGAATCAAAGATTTTCATGAAAAGTTGAAAGTGTTATGTCGAAGGTTTCCCATCAAAGTGAGTAGCTCGATTGTAACTAACGGATATTTTCTAAACAAAGATGTGACCAAAAATCTCGTTGAATTGGGGGTAACGGATTTTCAAGTAACTCTTGATGGAGACGAAATGAGTCATGACAAAATTCGTGTACTTAAAAATGGTAGCCCTACTTTTCGAACGATCTATCGAAATTTGGTCGAGATTTCGAATACAGATTTGAATTTCAAAATGGCGATCAGAGTGAATTTCACCAAAACGAATCTCAAATCTGTTAATAATTTGCTTCAAAAGTTTGTAAAGGATTTTGGAAACGATCCTCGATTTTTCATGTATTTTCGTCCAGTATACAATTTTGAAACTACCAGGAATGATATCCAATGTATGGTGAGCGACATTTTTAATTTTGAAGAGGGTTTAAAACAGCAAACACAACTCTCATTAAAAGCTTTGGAAATGTTGGCATCTATGCGACAGGAAGTAGATTGGCTCTCACCATATGGAAAGGTACTTGAATTGCTACCGGCTCCTACCCCTTGCTGGTGTCAGGCAGAACGACGATATAGCTACATAATAGGAGCGGATGGATGGTTGTTTCCATGTGACACTTTTGTTGGTGACGAAAACCATAGTATAGGTTATCTACAACCCAATGGTGAGATAATTTATAATGAAGAAAACCTCCAAAAATGGAAGTCCTCCATATTTGATGACCCTGAGAAATACTCTGATTGTTTAAATTGTAAACTTCTTCCAATTTGTATGGGTGGTTGTAAACGAGTTAGATTGTTGTCTGGCAAAGGTGCTTGTTTTTTTAGGGAAAAAGATATATCTTTTGTTATGCACAAATACATTGAAATTTTTGGAGATGACTTTGGGAAAGGAGGTGAGCAAGATGAAAATCTTACGAAGGGCCTTAAAAACTAACAGTGATTCTGGTATCCACGAATGGGAGTGTGCTCAGTTTGCAGGTTTTTGCTGTTTGAGCGGTGCCTGCTGTAAAGACTCAAAGCTAACGGGATAAGCATAGAATGAGGAGGAAGAACTTCTTCCTCCTCACTCTCATCGTCAGTTAGTTATCATTATTAATAACATGCTGGAGGAGGAAAAGCATGAATCTTAAGAGCATCCGAAAAATCTTTCGCTTTTATTCTTTGGTCAGAAAACGATTTCTGGTACTCATAGTTATTGGGGGGATTCTTGCGACATCTTCTGTTGCTTTTGATTTCTTTGTTCCTCTTCTTGTGCGGGATGTTATCGATGGGTTAACAAAACTGGAACTGAAACTGAACACGCTCTACCTTCTCGGCTTGGTCTACGCTACATCATTCGTTTTGACATACGTTGGAGATCAGATCTACTTGAGGGCAAAATACAGAGCCGTTGCGGATCTTTCCAGTCGTATCTTTAACCTATCGTTCTTCTTTCCCTGGAAGAAGCTCAAGCAAAAGGGTTCTGCCTATTATGCCACTTTGATCAATCATCAACTCAACGACGCTTTCATTCTGTTAGATTACGGTTTTTTCGAAAACGCCTTAGTGATAATCCGGAGCATATTCATTCTAGCGACGGTTTTCGTGTGGAGCAAGACCTTCTTTATTTTATTTGTGTCCAACGCTGTGATAGTTGGAATTTATTTGAACATCATTGGTAAGGTAACAGAGCAACCGTATGCGAAGACATACGAGATGATTCGGCGCGTGACTAGTTTCATAACCGAAACCTTTGAAAATATCCACGAAGTTCTTGCAGGGGGAGCTCAGAAAAAGTTTCAGAAAGAGTGCGAAGGGATGTACCAGGAGATAGCAGACACTGTTTTGAGGGCAGAGCTTCCCCGCTCAAGATTCGACAAACTGATGGTGAATCTACCTGAATATTTCACACGACTATTCATTCTGGTCTACGGAGCTTATCTGGTGATAGGTGGAAAGATGACCGTGGGAACGATATGGGCGTTGTGGAGCTACTTTTCTTTTGTAGCGGCGCCTCTGTACATGTTCCGGGAGCTGGCTCGTGTTACCACGCGAGTATCAGCAAACTTGGATGCTGTACTTGCTTATTTCGATGAGGTGAAGCAAGCCGAGGAAACCTTCAAGAGCTCTAAAATAAAACCCATTCCTGGAAGTCCCATATATGAACTGATAGATGTCGCTTTCGGTTTCGACCCGGAGAAACCCATTTTAAAACAGATCAGTTTCAAGATACAACCCCGTGAGATCGTTGCCATAGTGGGACTTTCCGGAGAAGGGAAATCTACCTTGCTAAACATATTGCTCGGTCTGGAAGAGAACTACGGGGGAGTGGTAAAACTTCTTGGAAATGATTTGAAACGATTGCCGCCTTCAGCCGTTTTTGAACATGTAGCTTTTTACTCTCAAAATGTTGGTATATTCAACGATACACTGGAAAGCAACATAATTCTTGGAAGGAAGTATGATGAAGATAAACTAAATAGAGTGATAAAAGAACTTGGAATAGAACACTTGAAAGGAAGAAAGTTAGGGGAAGGCGGAAGCTTCGTTTCAGGGGGAGAAAAACAAAGAATCCAACTTGCCAGACTTTTTTACGCAGATAAATCCGTTGTTGTTCTGGACGAACCTCTCACAAACCTCGATACAATAACCGAGAAGTTTTTGCTGGAAAAGCTATCTGAATTTCTGAAGGAAAGAACGGCTGTCATGATCTCGCACAAACCAAACATCATCGGCATTGCCAGCAAAATAGTCTTCCTTGAAAATGGTAGGATTTCTGCGATTGGGGAATTCGAGGATTTAATGCAAAACAACAAAACGTTCAGAAAAATAATAGAAACGTATGTAAGTGAATCGAAAAAGATCTCTGATAGAAATATCTGACACTCTTACTGGCATAAACCACAGGGAAATGAAGTGAGTTTCTATAACATCGCTGGAATTTTTTCAATGTAGGTGAAATAGATTTTATTTAATGGAAGATCTTTCTCTAATCTCAAGGATTTTTGAGTATTTTCTTGAATTCTTTCACTTATATACTAGCTTTTGCACTGAACTCAAGAAAAAAGACAAGATAAAAAGGAATGAAAACCCCCCTAAGTGGTACAATATAACCAACAAGGGGGGGTCTTTAGCTAAGAAAGGTCAAAAGCATTGTATTCCTTGGATATAAAACAGGAAGTCATTAGACTTTACATGGATGAAAAACTTCCTAAGAAGATTATGCTTCTCTCTTAAATGTCCATGAAAGTAGAGTTCGATTGTGGAGAGATTAATAGCTGGGTGTGTTTACTTAAAACTTTTGATAGGAAAGATACTTGAAGAAAGAGAAGTAAAAAAAGAAAACTTAAGATAATAAATAAACTAGCAAAAGATTTTCATATTAAAGAAGAAATGGTAAAAATAAACAAAGAAAAAACAAAAGAAGAATACAAAAAGTTAATAGAAGAATACATAAAATTCTGTAACGAAGAAAGATATCAAGTAAGATTAAAAGAACATGGCTCTGGTGGAATACTGGAGCCATGCTGTTTGAAAAGTAAATTATTAACTTTTTTATTTGTCCACAACTGTTAGGCTTTTTTAATTTCTTGACCATTGTTGTATCAATCCTTCCTTTGGTGATTTTTTAATCTTGGCTCGCTATGTGAATCCTAAGATCAGAATCTTAACATACAAAGCTCTTGAATCGTAGACAGAGTTTGTAAGTAGGTTGAAGGAATACATCCAGGATATGGAGATGTTTAGGGTGTTTTTGAAGCAAAAATTTTCTATAACAAAATTTAATAGGAAAGAGCACGGTAATAAAGATTATTCTGGGGCTTTTAGGTATAGAAAAGAACTATGTTTTTGTCAACGACGTGCCTCTGAGTAAAATCGAGATAAATTCGTATTATAGCAGAATTGGTTATCTTCCTCAACATTCGATTTTATTCAAGGGAACGGTTAAAGAAAACATACTTCTTGGAGAAGAGAAATCTCTTGATAATAAGCTACTGGAATTTCTTGATGATCTCTCACTTGAAAAAGAAGTGGAAGAAGGCGGTCGCAACCTTTCCGGGGGAGAACGACAGAGGATATTGATAGTAAGAACATTTGCAAAATGTGATAAAGATCTGTATCTTTTAGATGAACCAACAACTTATTTGGATGGAGCAAAGATTAGAACATTAAAAAAACTGATAAAAAGTAAATCAAGTGAGTCTATAATTCTGATTGTTTCGCACTCCCGGAATTTCTTAGAAAATTTATGTGATAGTATCGTAGAATTTTCTTAAATTCGTTGAGAATTTTGGGGGAAAAAGCACTTAAAACATGAAATTTTTTCCATTTTATGGATATCTCAGAGATGATACCAAAAAATTCGAGAGGAAATACAAAAAGTATTATCCTCTCTTTTTTTATAGAAAGCCTGTTATGGTAGTATGATACATTGTGTTACAATTCAACAGCCAAAAATGGTAGAATATAATTAAATTATATTTGGAGGGATTGTATGGAAATAATTAAAGAACTTGAGAATGGAAAAGTGATATCAAAGAAAATTAAAGGAAAGCCTGGAAAAGTTAAAGTATTTGAAAAAGTATTAAGTGATAATTATATTTTGATCAATAATTGGCAAAGTTGGGGACCGACAAAAGTTATACCGAAGGATTTAAAGCTTAATATTTCAAAAGATTTTCTTGAAAAAGCGAGGTTTTCACTAAATCCAAATCCAAAGTTATTACTAGATTATATTGTTAGTGATTATTTTATAGCTACAAAAGATAAATTATACGGTTTTTTGTCTTCAAAAATCGGCCATCCTTATTTTTTAATAAAGGATGGAAAAATAGAAGGATATATCGATTATTTTGAAGAAGAATTTGAAGATTATATTGAAACAGAACCACTAGTTGTTTTGAGTGGAAATATTGATATGCTTTTGAGAGAATATGGAGAACTACTTAGAGATTATAACAAACCACAATTTAAGGATTGGGATCCTGTAGGTTGGTCAAGTTGGTATTATTATTTTGAAAAACTTACTTGGAATGATGTTTTGAAAAATCTTAAACTTGCTAAAAAATTTCCATTTGAAGTTTTTCAAATAGATGACTCTTGGCAAAAAGACATAGGAGATTGGCAGCCAAAAGAAAGTTTTCCATCATTAAAAGAAATGGCAGGGGCTATAAAGAAATTTGGATTTGTTCCTGGAATATGGCTTGCTCCATTTAGTGTATCTGAAACTTCCAGCATTTTTAAAGAGCACAAAGATTGGCTTGTAAAAGATGATGATGGAAATCCAAAGGTAGCATATCAAAATTGGGGGAAAAATATCTATGCACTTGATCTAAGTAATCCAGAAGTTTTAGATTTTATTAAAACTCTTTTTAAAGGTCTGAAAGATTCAGGATTTGAATATTTTAAAATAGATTTCTTATTTGCAGGTGCAATTCCTGGAAAGAGATATAAAAATATATCTCCCGTTCGTGCATATAGACTTGGAATGGAAAAAATAAGGGAAACGGTAAATGATAATTTTATCCTTGGGTGTGGAGCCCCTCTTCTTCCGTCAATGGGTTATGTTGATGGAATGAGAATTGGTCCTGATACAGCACCTTATTATGATCCAAAAATTCCAGATAACTTGGGGCCAAATGCATATAGCGCGCTTCGTAATACAATAACAAGGTATTTTATGAACAAAAAGCTTTGGTGGAATGATCCAGATTGTTTGCTTCTTAGAAAAACAGAAACGAGTCTTACAACAAATCAAAAAAAGATGTTTGCAATAACGGCAGGAATGCTTGATAACATGATATTCGTAAGTGATGATCTAGAACTTGAACTAGATGATTTTCTTATTCCAACTGCTTTAAAATTAAAAGGTGGAGAATATTTTGTAGAAGGTGTTATGGACAAGGCATTTACTATTTATACAAAAAATGAAAAAGTTGGAGAAGTTAAGTTTAGAATTTGTCTTGAAACAGAAAAATCTGAGTATTATCCAGATAAAGATTTCTTAAAAGGTAAAAAATAAGAATGCGTCCCAGCTGGGACGCATCTATTTATTATAACTTGATTTTTCCTTCATAAAGTGGGAATCTGGTGCAAAGATCTTTTACTTTTTTCTGTGTTTTTTCGATGATTTCTTCATCTACATTTCCTTCTTCGTCTTTTACATGTTTTAGTACATCTACAATAAGTTCTGCTATTTCTTCCATTTCTGATTCCTTCATTCCTCTTGTGGTAAGTGCAGGTGTTCCAAGTCTTATACCACTTGCGATAAATGGAGATCTTGTTTCATTTGGAATAGTGTTTTTGTTTACTGTAATGTGACATTTTCCAAGTGCAATTTCTGCAGCTTTTCCAGTAACATTTAGTGGGTTAAGATCAACGAGCATTAAGTGAGTGTCTGTTCCACCTGAAACAATCCTCAAGCCTCTTTTTTCAAGTTCTGCTGCAAGTGTTTTTGTGTTCTTCACAACTTGTTTTTGGTACTCTTTAAATTCATCTGTTAATGCTTCTTTGAAACAAACGGCTTTTGCAGCAATTACATGCATTAATGGCCCACCCTGAATTCCTGGGAATATTGACTTGTTTATTGCTTTGTACAATTCTTTATCATTGGTTAATATCATACCACCTCTTGGACCCCTCAATGTTTTGTGAGTAGTACTTGTTACTATATGAGCATATTCTGCAGGATTTGGATATATTCCTGCTGCAACAAGACCTGCAAAGTGTGCCATATCTACTATGAGATATGCTCCAACTTCATCTGCAATTTCTCTGAATTTTTTAAAGTCAATTATTCTTGAGTATGCACTTCCGCCAGCGATTATAATCTTTGGTTTGTGTTTTAAGGCAAGATCTCTAACCTCATCATAGTCGATTACTTCTGTTTCAGGATTTACACCGTATGGAACGACGTTATATATTCTTCCAGAAAAGTTTACAGAAGCACCATGGGTGAGGTGGCCTCCATGGCTTAACGACATTCCCATTATAGTATCTCCAGGTTCGGAAACGGCAAAGTATGCTCCCATATTTGCTTGTGATCCTGAATGTGGTTGAACATTTGCGTATTTTACATTAAATAGCTCTTTTGCTCTATCTCTTGCAAGTTTTTCTGCAACATCTACCCATTCACAGCCACCGTAATATCTTCTTCCAGGATATCCTTCTGCATATTTATTAGTTAAAATACTTCCCATTGCTTCAATTACCGCAAGTGATGCAAAATTTTCTGAAGCAATAAGTTCGAGTCCGTATTCTTGTCTTTCCCATTCTTTTAATATAACATCATATATTTCAGGGTCAGTCTTTTTAACATTTTCCCACATGAGATATCCCTCCTGTTTATTTTGTATTAGTCATTAATATTCTAACATTAATAATATACTTTAAAAACTATAAAAAACATTGATTAAAAACAAAAAACACAAAAAATCGTTTTAAGACAACTTGTATTTCGATTTTCAAAAGATTTATGATAAAATCTAAATATAAATTTCAATCAAAATTTTAATTTGTTGGTCGATAATATAATAAATAGATAATAAACATCCATTTTTATTTATTTAGTATATATAAGGTTTAGAAGTAAATAAAAATGTACAATTTAAACAAAATGAATTAAAATATAAATCTTTTATTAAATTTGATGATAATAAAGTTTTTTGGTAAAATATTTTCAGAAAGTTATTTACTAAATTTAAAGGGAGGGGAACATATGAAGATGAAAAAAGGTTTTACTTTAGTTGAACTTTTGATCGTTTTGGCAGTTATTGCCGCATTACTTTCAGTTGCAACACCACTTGCGTTAAACGCGGTAAAGAAAGCAAAAGCAAGTCAAGTAGCACAAAACTTTAGGGCTATAAAGTCTGCGGTAGAAAATTGGTTTAATACTAATAATCCTGATGACCCAACAAGTTTGGATGTGGATAATGATTTAAAAGGAAAATATCTTAACTCAATTCCAGATGGATTTACGGTAACTGTAGCTGATAGTGGAAGTGGAGTGTACACTGTAACTATTGAATATACAAAAAATGATATTGCACTTGCAGATGTTCAAAAAAGCGGAATGCCTGAAGTTACACAAGATGGAAATAATCTTAAATTAACATTTGATCTTCAAAAGTGGTGGTAATAAGAAGTTGTTTTGACGAAAGCCCTCTTAAATGAGGGCTTTTTTCTTTGAATATGAAAGAAAATGAGAGAATTTTCTTTTTAATTAATTTAGGAAGAATTTTATTCTCGAAAATAAGACTTTACAGATATGGGGGTCTTTTTTGTATAATTAGGTTAGTTGATTGAAACAACCAACTAACATAAAGGGGTAGGTAGAATGATTACAGATTCTTTGAAAAGAATAATAAGTTATAGCTGGAAAAATAAAGTTATTACTGCAAAAAATATTTCTTTGGATTTGGGTTTAGAAAAATCCACTGTGTCGAGAAATATTTCAAAACTTAGAGGAAAAAATATTTTGATTAAAACGGATGAGCTATCTCCATCAAATTTGGGAGGAAGAAAAACGATTGTTTACTCATTTAATAAAAAGTTGGGACATATTTTGGGAATTTCTGTGGAGCAAGATGGCATTGAATATGTAAAAACTGATTTGTTTTCTAATGTTCTAGAGAAAAAAAAGATTGTGCAAAAAATTAATGAAAAAAATATAGATTTGATTTTAGGAAAAATTATTAAAGAAAATGAAGGTATTCTGGGGGTTGGAATTTCTATTCCAGGTATTATTGAAAATAATATGGTTGTTTTTTCTGAGGCTCTTTCTCTAAAAAATTTTGACCTTGAAAAGACTCTTTTATTGGACATACCAATTTTTGTAGAAAAGGATTCTATTTGTGGGGCAACAAGGTATAGTCTTGAAGGTAAAAATATAGTTTATTTCCAATTGTCTGTTCCATATTATGTTAATGAACCTGTTGGTCTTGGCGTTGGAATTGTTATTGATGGAAAACCGTACTATGGTCACAGCAATTTTTCTGGTGAATACAAGCTTAATAAAAGTATTTATAATAAAAAGATTTCATATGAAGAATTTTTGAAAAAATCGGTTTCTTTAGATGAATTTTTTGAGGATATTTCAAAAAAGATAGGTCAACTTTCCAGTATTTTGGATCCAGAAGTTGTGGTTGTAGGTGGAAATATTACTTTAATTTCAGGTATAGAAAAATTAAGAGATTTTGTAGTAGAGCAAGTATATATGTATGAGAACAGAAAGATGAAAATAATTATTGAAGATGCAAAGGAATTTGTAAATGCGGAGGGTGCGGCAATAAATGTGTTAAAAAATATGTTTTTAAAAGAAGAAGGAATTGAATATTTTTGTAAGAAGGTGATTTTAAATGAATGATTTTGGTAATTTATTCTTTATAGGCTTTCAAAATCAGTTTGATAAAGATTTGCTTGAAAGAATTAATCCATGTGGTGTAATTTTGTATCCTGAGAATATGAATGATGTGTATAAACTACAAATTAACATGGAAAGAATATATTCACTCTTTGATAAAGGATATCGATTTTTTATCTCAAGTGACCATGAGGGAGGGCAACTTGAAACAGTTCCAAATATATTTCCATCACCTGGGAATATGGCAATTGGAAAGGCGGGAGGAGCATCCGAATATGGAAACTATCTTGCTCATATGTTAAAGCTGCACGGATTCAATATGGTCTTTGCACCTGTTGTTGATGTAAAACATGAAAATTCGAGCCATGTTACAGGGTTTAGAGCATATTCTGATGATCATGAAATTATAAATATGCGTGCGCTGGAGTTTATTAGATCGCTTTTAGATGAAAATATTGCCCCTACTTTAAAACATTTTCCAGGTCATGGAAAAGCAAAAGAGGATTCCCATTTTACTCTTCCAGTAGTTTTTGATTTTAATGAAAATGATGAAGATATGATGATATTTAAAGAACTATCAAAACATGTTGATTTTATAATGACTGCACATGTTATGTACCCAAAATTAGATGAGGTAGTTGCTACTCTTTCAAAGAAGATTTTAAAGGGGATTTTAAGAGAAAGATTTGGATATAATGGCTTAATAATCTCAGATGCGTTTGAAATGAAGGCTCTCTACAAAAATTATTCACCTAAAGAGGTCATAAAAAAATTCTTTGAGGCAGATGGAGACATAATCCTTATTGGAGATGTTGAAAATCATTATTATCTGATAGAAACCTTTAATTCCATGGTTAAAAATGGAGAGTTAGATATTGAACTTTTAAAAGAAAAAGTTGAAAAAATAAAGAAGATAAAAGAAAAATATATATCAGATACTTATCCTACAAGATTTTTATCTAAAATTGCAAAGCAAGCAATTGATTTTAAATTAGATTCTCCTGTTGAAAATCCATCATTTTTAATCCCACAGGCAAAAAATCTCAGCCTTGCAGATACTTCCCAGAAGGATCTTAAATACTTGCGAATTTTAATAAGCGAAGAATTTAAAAACTCAAAAATTTATACAAGTAGCTCAGAAATTAGTAATGAAGATACAGTTATATATTTTGTTTTAGACAAAGTAGAAAATGTTGATGCAAAGCGTGTTATTTATGTCTTTTTAAGAGATGTATTGAAAAAAGATGTTGAATATGTAAATCCGTATTCTTCAAAGCTTATTTCAATATATCATGTTTTACAACTTTTTAAAGGGGAGGGGTTACTATGAAGCGTATTTTGGTAGTTTTATTGGCTGTAGTTGCACTACTTAGTTTTTCAAAGACGAAGCTAACATTCTGGGGATTTATGATGAACGATGAACATGCAAAAAAGGTGCTTGAAAAATTCATGGCAGAAAATCCAGATATTGAAGTGGAATATGTACAACTTTCATGGGCTAACGGATTTGATAAGATAGTGACTGCAATAGCTGGAGGAGAAGATCTAGATGTTGTAGAGTTAGGAAACACCTGGGTTGCAAATTTTGCAGAAAGAAATGCACTTGAGAGTATGGATAGCTTTTACAAAAATTATGGTAAAGACTATGTCGGATGGAACACAGTATATTATCAGGGAAGCTATTGGGCAGTTCCATGGCTTCTTGGAACAAGAGCTCTCTTTTACAACTTAGAACTTTTTGAAAAAGCTGGTCTTAATCCTGACAATCCTCCAAAGACTTGGGAAGAACTTTATGTAGCAGCAAAAAAGATAAATGAATTATCAGACGATATCTACGGTTTTGGGATGCCAGCTGGAGAAAATTATAGTCCATGGCAACAATGGTTCCTACCAGCAGTTTGGGGAACAGGCGGAGATATTATTACAGAAGATGGAAAGAGGGCACTTCTTACTTCTTGTAAGGTAAAAGAAACTGCAGAATTTTATAAGGCGTTATCTAAGGTTTCTTTAAAGACAAAACAAGCAGATCTTGCAAAAGCATTTGGTGAAGGAAAGATAGGGTTATATGTTAGCGGTGCATGGGATATTGACTATCTTGAAACAAATTATCCAGAAACACCATTTAACGTTGTATTTATACCAAAGCCAGCAGCATGGTATGGTACACATGCATCATTTGCAGGAGCAGAAGTTCTTGCAATAATGAAGCATTCCAAACATAAAAAAGAAGCACAAAAACTTGTAGAATTTCTTATAAGACCAGATATTGCAATGGAAGTTGCAATGATTTGGCCGGCAATATTCCCATCTCACGTTGATGCAGGAAACGATCCATGGTTTGAAGACCATCCAATGCACAAAGTATTCTATGAGCAAAACAAATATGCAAAACCTGTCCCATCCATTCCTGCATGGCCAAAAGTTCAGGCAGTATTAACCGAAGCAATTGAAAAAATAATACTCCAAGATGCAGATATTGATACTACACTCTTTGAGTACAACATGAAAATTCAAAAGATTTTAGACGGAGAAGAATAAAAATTTCCCCTGCCCAAAAGGCAGGGGATTTTTGGGGTGGTTATTTTGAAGAGAAAAACACGGTACAATGTTGAAACGTTTTTGCTTCTGCTACCTTTTTTGATACTATTCGCAGTTTTTGGAGTTTTTCCTATTGCCTACTCATTTTTCATGAGCTTTACAGACTATTCTGCCTTAAGTCCCAATTTTAATTTTGTAGGCTTGAAAAATTATATACGCATGTTTCACGATGAAGTATTTTTAATAGCGCTTAAAAATACGGTTATCTTTGTTGTAGGAACTATTCCCTTTACAACGGTGATTTCTCTATTACTTGCCGTTTTAATAAACAGTAAATTTCTACCGTTAAAGGATTTATTTAAAGCTGGCTTTTTTCTTCCAACAGTTGTTTCTATGGTGGTTATTTCAACCACATGGATGTATCTTTACAGTGCAGATGGATTTTTCAATAAAATGTTGGAGTTTTTTGGAATGAATCCCATTCCTACTAGCTGGCTTGCACATACAAAAACTGCACTTTTGTCCATAATGATAATGGATGTATGGGCAGCTATTGGTTATTATACCATACTCTTTCTTGCAGGGCTTCAAAGTATACCGCAGCAATTATATGAAGCTGCAGCAATAGATGGTGCAAGTAAATCAAAGATCTTTTTTAAAATAACACTACCACTTTTAAAGCCAACTTTATATTTTGTTATTGCGTTAAATACTATTAGATCATTTCAAATCTTTTCTGAAATCTTTACCATGACAGGCGGAGGACCTATGAATTCAACTCAAACTATTGTGCATTACTTGTACATAGTTGGGTTTAGAAACTTTGAAATGGGATATGCATCTGCTATTGCATACGTTCTTGTGTTAATTATTTTCCTTGTAACACTGGTACAGGGAAAATTACTTAGGAGTGAAAGTATATGAAGAAGGCGATTTTGCTAACAATAATGTTTATTTTGCTTATAATCTCTCTTTTTCCTATGTTTTCCATGTTTTATACGGCAGTTATTCCAAGTGGTAATCTAACTAGGGTTATTAAAGAGAGGTATATAAATGACTTTGAAATTAAATATATGAGTTATTTAAGACGAAAAGTAAAATCAAAAGGAAAAATTTCAATCGTAAATGAATCTCCACAAAGCACTAGATCAATTCTGGCAAGTGGGCCAGTAGAGCTTCTTGTTGATAAATTGGATTTACGTGTTGCAAAGTATATAGAATTCTGGGTAAAAGGAAAAGGAGATTTTTCAGTTGAAATAAGGGATGCTTTTTCAAAGAGTGTTTCAAAAAACTTTAAGGCAACTGGTGAGTGGAAAAAATATGTTATTGATTATAAAGACCTGAAGGGAATAAACTTAAAGTATGTATCAAAATTGGTCTTTAATTTTGATGGCCAGTATTACCTTGACGATGTAAAGGTAAAATACAAATTTCCAACATTGCTTAATTTTATCAATGTGTTAAAAGAAGATATGTTTTCAAGATATATTCTTAACAGTTTAATAGTTTCTACGATAGTGGTTATCGGAAATATAATATTTTCTACTATGGTTGCATATGCATTTGCAAGAAGAAAGTTCTTTGGAAAAAATGTGCTTTTTTCAATAGTTCTTGCAACGATGATGATACCACCTCAGGTTACTATTATTCCAATATTTATAATAATGAAAAATATAGGTTGGATCGATACATATTTTGCTCTCACGGTTCCTATGCTTGTAACACCGTTTAGTATATTTTTGTTAAAACAATATATAGAACAACTTCCTATAGAATTGGAGCAGGCAGCTTATGTAGATGGTGCAAATACATTCCAAATTCTTTTTAAAATAATTTTCCCCCTTTCAAAACCAGCAATAGCGGTGATGGCTATAAATACATTTATTGCAACGTGGAATGACCTTTTCTATCCACTTGTTATGACAAACTCAAGAGAAATGAGAACGGTACAGGTTGGACTTGCCCTGTATCAGAAACTAAATCAGATAGATTGGCCAAGATTGATGGCTGCATCGTCTATAATAGGTTTACCGGTTATAATAATCTTTCTTGCATTCCAAAAACATATAATTTCGGGAATTACAAAGGGGGCTTTAAAAGGATGAACTATACATATTCTGAAATAAAACATATTCCAGAACTTTTAAAAAAAATTGAAGACTACTCTTTTGAGTTTAACAAAGATAAAAGATATATTTTTGTTGGTTGTGGTTCATCATTTAACCTTTCTTTGACTGCTTCATTTGTCCTTGAAAAATTTGGGATCAAAACCAAAGTTTTAACTGGTGGAAAGGTTATGACTTTTAACTATGTTCCAGATGCTGATGTAGGTATATTTATTTCGCGCACCGGGGAATCAACTGAAACTGTAAAAGCAGCAGAGATTTTTAAAGAAAAGGGAGTTTATACAATTGGTATAACATGCGAAAAAGAAACAACTCTTGAAAAGGTTTGTGATGAAACGTTTGTGTTTGACTTTTTACACGAAGAAAGCATAGTTATGACTGGTTCCTTTGTTTCCATTTTGCATTTTCTAGTAAAAAGGTATAGTATTGTTGAAAAGGCAAGTAAAATACTGGAGGAATCTGAGAAATTTATAGAAAATCTTGACTTAAAAAAATATAATCACTTTATCTTTTTGGGATTTGATGAGGAATATGGTATTTCAAAAGAAGGTGCATTAAAGATGCAAGAAATGGCAAAGCAATTTGTAGAATATCATGAGCCACTTGAGTATAGACATGGCCCTGTTTCAAGAATTTCTGAACATTCCCTTGTTGTTATAAACTCAAAAGATACAGAAAACGAGTATATGCTAAAGAAAGATCTCGAAAAATATACAAAAGTAATACTTCTAGGTAGAAATGGTGATATTGATATAGAATATGATAATGGACTTGAAACACCTTTAAAAATGATATTTTCTCAAGTTCTTTCATTTAAGAAGGCAATAGTTGAAGGTTTAAACCCAGATAGACCAGAAAAACTTTCAAAAAGTGTGATAATCTGAAGGTGAAAATATGATAATAGATGATGTCCTTATTGTGGATCCTATTGATGGAGAATTTACTGGAAGTGTTGAGTTTGAAGATAAAATATTGAGTATAAGAAGATACGATTGTACTCCTAAATACGTTTTAATGCCCGGGTTTGCTGATACACATACACACGGATTCATGGGAATAGATTGTATGCAGAGTACAAAAGAAGAATTTAAACAATGGGCAGATCTTGTTGAAAAAGAAGGTGTTACCTATCTTTTTCCAACTACGGTTTCTTCTGATTTGAAAAAGTTAAAAGAGATTATTGATACTTTTTCCTCAGCAAAGCATTCTTCACTATTTTATTTACATCTTGAAGGGCCATTTATAAATAAAGAGAAGTCTGGTGCTCAGAATAAAGAGTATATCACTGATTTTAATGGAAAAATTATAGATCTTGAAAAAGTAAAAATTATGACAGTTGCACCGGAAATTAAAGGATTTTTTGAACTTTTGAAAATACTAAAAGAAAATAAAGTAGCAGCATCTATAGGGCATTCAAGTGCAACATTTGATATTTTCAAGAAAGCGTATGAGGCTGGAGTAAATAGAATAACGCATTTTCCAAATGCTTTACCACAACTTCATCACAGAGAAATAGGTGTTGTTGGTGGCGTGTTTCTTTATAAACCATTTGTTGAGATTATTCCGGATTTAATACATCTTTCAAAAGATTTCTTAAGACTTGTATATAAATTGCTTGGGCCTGATAGGATAATTCTTGTAACAGATAGTATTTCTGCAACAGGTTTAAAGGATGGATTATATGACCTTGGTGGGTTATTGGTTAAAGTCAAGGATGGCATAGCAAGGCTTGAAGACGGTACGCTTGCTGGGAGTACTTTAAAATTTAGTGATGGGTTGAGAAACTTTAAAAAAGTTACTAATTGTTCATTAAAGGATTTATCAAAAGTATCTTCTTATAACGCTTTAAAGAGCATAGGTATAGATGGTGGAAGAATAAAGGAAGGATATCCTGCAAAATTTGTGCTTTTAAATCAAGATTTGCAGATAATCAAAGTTTATAGCTAGAAGTCTAAGTTGATAAAGGTGAAAATTGGTGGTATAATGCATACAGAAAATTGAATATAATGTTAACACCTTGGGTACCAAAGCGGTTTAAAAGGGAACGCCGGTGAAAGGCCGGGGCTGCCCAGCAACCGTAACCGGGGACGAAATCCACAGGATGCCACTGGGAGTATTTCCTGGGAAGGCGTGGAGAGTAGGTTGATCCGGGAGCCGGGAGACCTGCCTAAGGTGTAGCAATTCCACAAAAGCTAGGGGCTTTTTGTGGAAATTTTTGTTTAGATATATTCAAAAGGGGGGATTTTGTGGATTTAAAACAAAAGGTTATTGATAGGCTAAATAATTTAACAAAACCGGTTAGAAGTCTTGGATATCTAGAAGACATTGCACTAAAGATGGCACTTATTCAAAACAAAGAAATTCCAGAATTGTTTAATAACAAGAGAGTATATGTCTTTGCATCGGATCATGGTGTTGTAGAAAATGGAGTTTCTGCATATCCTAAGGATGTTACTTATCAAATGGTTTTTAACTTTTTAAATGGTGGTGCCGCAATAAATGTCTTTTCAAGACATGTTGGTGCAAAGGTTTATGTAGTTGATGCAGGTGTTGATTATGATTTTCAAGATAACCCTTCCTTGATAAAAATGAAGGTCGGTTACGGTACAAAAGATTTTACGAAAGGCCCTGCAATGAGTAGAGATGAAGCAGAAAAGTGTATTGAATTTGGTAAAAAAATAGCAAGAGAGGCAATAGAGGCAGGAGCAGACCTTCTTGCTGTGGGAGATATGGGGATAGGAAACACCACAACAGCTTCAGCGATTGCTGTTGCATTTGGATACAGTATCGACGATATTATTGATATTGGAACACCACTTGATAGCCAAGGAATTAAAAGGAAAAAAGAGGCAATATTAAGAGCAATTGAAGTTAACAAACCTGATCCAAAAGATCCAATAGATGTTCTTTCAAAGGTTGGAGGATACTGTATAGGTGAAATGGCAGGATTCATACTTGAGGCAGCCCATTCTAAAGTTCCTGTCGTAATTGATGGTTTTCCTACCACTTCAGCATTTTTAATTTCCTATTATCTAGACAAAGATGTTATAAATTATGCATTTAGTGGGCATAAATCCTATGTGAAAGGACACAAAGTTATATTGGATTCTTTAAATCTGCGTCCTATTCTTGATCTTGATATGAGACTTGGAGAAGGAACAGGAGCGGTTCTTTCAATGCCAATTATAGAGGCAGCTATAAAGATGATAAGGGAGATGGCTACCTTTGATTCGGCCAATGTTTCAAAGGGAATCGACCAGAATTTGGAGGATGTAAAATGAAGGGTATATTATTGATTGCTCATGGTAGTAGAGTTCAAGAGACAAAAGAGGTTGCATACGGATATTTTGAAGACTTACAAAAAAAATACAAAAACTGCAAACTAGGTTTTATGGAATTTAACGAGCCAAGTATTGAAGATGCTGTAAAGGAATTTTTGAAAGAAAAAGTAGAAGAAATAGTTGTTCTTCCACTTTTCTTATTTGAAGGAATGCATATAAAAAAAGATATTCCAGAAATTTTAGAAAAATATCCAATAAAGTTCAAGATATTAAAACCTATTTTATACGATAAAAGGGTTTCAGATATTCTTTTTGAAAGGATTGAAAAAAGTGAAGTATACTGATCCTTTTGAAATAGAGAAAAAGAGTTTTTTAATTATAAGAAAAAATTTGAAAAAAGAACATAAACAAGGTTACTTAGATATTGTAACAAGGGTGATCCATGCAACTGCCGATTTTGAATTCGAAGAACTCTTAAGATTTAAAAATGATCCTATATCAGTTTTTAAAGAAACTGTGACAAACGGTGCCAATATAGTAGTTGATACAAAGATGATTAAGGCTGGAATCAGTAAAAAATTCTTGGAAAAGTATAACGTAAAAGTGAAATGCTACATAGATGATGAGGATGTAATAAATCAAGCAAAAATATCCAATTGTACACGTTCAATTCTTGCGATGAAAAAGGCAATTGAGGAGAAAAATAACGATATTTTTGTAATTGGAAATGCACCAACTGCATTATTTACTCTTTGCTCATATATTGAAAATTCATCATTTTTACCAAAACTAGTTATAGGTGTTCCTGTAGGTTTTGTTGGAGCACAAGAGTCGAAAGAAGTTTTAAATTTGCTTGATGTACCTTCTATTACTACAAAAGGTAGAAAAGGCGGAAGTACAGTAGCAGTTGCAATTGTTAATGCCCTCTTTAGATTGTTGGAGGAGTAAGATGAAAAAGGAATTAAGGTATGGCTACACAACAGGTTCTTGCGCAACTGCAGCAGCAAAAGCAGCAACTTACATGCTCTATAACGATGAAATTTTAAAGAGTGTAAAAATAGTTCTTCCAATTGGAAAAGAGATAGAGCTCGATATTTTTTACATAGAAAGAAAAGAAGGTGAAGTTATTTGTGGGGTAAGAAAAGATGCAGGTGATGATCCAGACGTTACCCACAACATGATAATCTATGCAAAAGCAGAAAAATCGAAAGAGTTTTTAATAACCGGGGGAGAGGGGATAGGGATAGTTACAAAGAAAGGTCTTCCACTACAAGTAGGAGATTATGCAATAAATCCTGTTCCAAGAAAGATGATAGAAAATGAAGTAAAAAAGGTTTTACCAGAAGGAGAAAATGTAAAAATTACAATTTTTGCACCAGAAGGGAAGTACATTGCCAAAAGAACGCTTAATCCCAAACTTGGAATAATTGGAGGTATTTCAATACTTGGTACTACCGGCATAGTAGAGCCGTTGTCAGATGAGGCGTATAAAAAAACAATAGATCTTGAAATTTCAATGGCAAGCAGTGAAAGTAATGAAATTTGTCTTGTATTTGGAAATTATGGAAAAAATTTTACAACTCTTTCTTCTAAGATGCCACTTGTTACTATGGGAAATTATGTTGGTTTTGCTCTTGAATCTGCGTGCAAACATAAAATAAAAAAAGTATATCTAGTGGGTCAGATTGGAAAAATGATAAAGATAGCGGGTGGAATTTTCAATACATATAGTCGTATTGCAGATGCAAGAAATGAAATTTTTACAGCTTATCTTTCATTGTATGGACTTGATAAAGGCATCCTCGAAAAAGTTATGAATGCAAACACAACTGAAGAAATACTAGATTTGATAGAAGGAAAAGTTGGAAAAGATTTTTTTGAAAATCTTGCATTAAGGATCAAAGAAAAATGTATTCAATACGTAAAAGGTTGTCTTGAGGTAGAAGTTGAGATATTTTCTCTAAAAAAAGGGCATCTTGCAAAGACCTGGAGTGATTTTAAATGATAACAGTAGTTGGAGTTGGACCTGGCAATCCAAAACTTTTAACTTCTTATGCTCTTGAAAAAATTAAAGAAGCAAAAGTGCTGGTAGGCGGTAAAAGATTGCTTGAACAATTTGATACAAAGGCAAAAAAAATACCGTATGGTAAAAATTTTGATTTGAAAAATATTGATAAATTGGGAGATAGTATAGTAGTTCTTGCCTCTGGTGATCCACTTTTATATGGAATAGCTAACACGTTACTTAAAAACTTTAGAGAAAAAGTAGAAATTATCCCCGGGATTAGTTGTGTTCAATACATGGCATCTAAATTAAAAGTATCTCTTAATGATGCAAAAGTTGTGAGCTTTCATGGAAGAAAAGAAAAGTTAGAGGAAATATTAAACTACAAAAAGATATTTATTTTTACTGATAAGGTAAACACACCGCAAAAGATAGCAAAAGATTTGAGAAAAGCAAGTTGTACAGATTACGTAATCTTTGTAGGAGAAAATCTTTCGTACGAAAATGAAAAGATTTATAGATTTACTTTGAGAGAACTTGCAGAGTATGAATATGAATTTGGAATAAACCTTGTTCTTCTTTTAGGGGAGTAGATCTTATGTATTTTGAAGATGAATTTTTTTTGCATGAAAATACACCTATTACTAAATCTGAAATAAGGGCAATTGTGTATTCAAAGCTTAACTTGAATAAAAAAGATATATTGTGGGACATAGGTGCGGGAAGTGGAGCAGTTTCAATAGAAGCATCCTTTTTGTGCAAGAAGGTTTTTGCTATTGAAAAAAATTTAGAGAGGGTAAAGACAATAAACGAAAATATAAAGCGGACAAATGCAAAAAATATTGATGTAATTTTTGGAGAAGCCCCACAAGTTCTTGAAACTCTTTCCTCTCCAACAAAGGTATTTATAGGTGGAAGTGAAGATAAGACGCT
This sequence comes from Thermosipho globiformans, assembly GCF_003990895.1. NCBI lineage: Bacteria > Thermotogati > Thermotogota > Thermotogae > Thermotogales > Fervidobacteriaceae > Thermosipho > Thermosipho globiformans. Next base: position 29,275 of record NZ_BHXD01000007.1, on the reverse strand, counting down.
TGAAATATTAACGGCTGTAGAAAGAAGAATTTTAAATGGTGGAATAATCGTGGCAACTTCTATTACTCTTGAAACATTGTATACGATTGATAATTTTTATAAAGAGCAGAAGAAAGAAATAATACAGGTTGGAATAACAAAATTAAGCTTACATAAAAAAAGAATGTTTTTAGCAAGAAACCCGATATTTATAATTACCGTTTGGAGGTGAATTTTTATACTATTTGGAGTGGGAATTTTCCCAGAAGATAATATCACATTGGCGGCTATTGAGGCACTTAAAAGTTCTGATTATATATTTTGCCCAAGAACGGAAAGCGGGTCAATTGCCGCAGAGCTGGTTAAGAAATACATTCAAAAAGATATAGAGTTTATTGATTTTCCAATGAGGAAAGACATAAAAATAGATCTTTCAAAAATTTTAAAGCCACTTTTAGAAAATAAAGATGTTTCTTTTGTATCAATCGGTGATCCTCTTTTTTATAGCACATTTCTCCAAATAATGGATGCTGTAAAAAATTACGGAATAAAGGTAAAAGTGTTTCCAACGATTACTTCTTTTTCTTTTGCAGCATCAAAGATTAATTTGCCAATTGCGTTAAAAGACGAAGGTATTTCAGTTGTTCCAGGAACTAATTTGAAACTTTTAGAAAAAGCAGTTAACATCTTTGACAATATAGTGGTTATAAAGCCCAACAGAAATTTTTTGGAAATATTGGAGATCTTAAAAGACAATGGTTTTAAAGTGTACATCTTTGAAAATCTTGGCTTTGAAAATGAAAGGGTATTTGTAGAAGATTTTCCTGAAGGTATTGGGTATCTTTCGATAATTCTTGCAAAGCGAGGGGTAAAATAAATGGTTTATTTTATTGGAGCAGGCCCAGGTGATCCGGAGCTTTTAACTTTAAAAGGATATAAGATATTAAAAAATTGTCAGGTGATTATTTATGCAGGATCTCTTGTAAATCCAGAGATATTAAACTTTGCAGATAAAAATGCAAAAGTATATGATAGCTCGAAGATGACGCTGAAAGAAATATTAGAAGTTATAAGGCGATATAAAGATAAAGATATAGCAAGGCTTCATACTGGTGATCCATCGCTGTTTGGAGCAATAAATGAGCAGATAGAGCTTTTGGAAAAAGAAGGTATACCATACGAAATCATTCCTGGAGTAAGTTCGATATTTGCCGGTGCTGCAAGCTTAAAAAGAGAACTTACAGTTCCTGAAATTACCCAAACAGTCATTATTACAAGGTATGGTAAGAGAACATATGTTCCAGAAGATCTAGAAAAACTTTCAAAACACAATGCAACCTTGGTTTTGTTTTTAAGTGTAAAATACCTGAAAGAGATTGTTGATATTTTAAAGAGGAATTATCCAAATAATACACCAATTTCAATTGTGTACAAGGCAAGCTGGAAAGATGAAAAGATCGTAAGTGGAACACTTGAAGATATTGTTGAAAAAGCCGGTGGTATTGAAAGTACAGCGTTGATATATGTGGGGCGTTTCTTGGAAGATATTAAGACAAGATCGAAATTATATGATAAAGCATTTTCTCATATGTATAGAAGGTCAGAATATGAAGATAGCAATTCTTTCGATAACTAAAAACGGTGCAGAGCTTTCCAAAAAACTTTTTAATTCTATAGAATGTGATGTATATGTAAAGGAAGATTTTAAATTTAACGGAGCAAAAATTATAAATTTTCCTTTGAAAAGGTTTGTAAAGAAAATTTTTAATATGTACGATGCTCTTGTATTTATCATGGCAACAGGTATCGTTGTAAGGGTTATAGCAGATTGTTTGAAAAACAAATTTGAAGATCCAGCAGTAGTTGTAATAGATGAAAAAGGAAAATTTGTTATAAGTCTCCTATCTGGACACGTTGGTGGGGCAAATGAACTTGCAAAGAAGCTTTCGAAAATTTTAAACGCTGTACCTGTAATAACTACTGCATCAGATGTAAATGAAATTGAGTCAATTGATATGATAGCCAAAAGGTATGGTTTTGAAATAGAAAGGCGCGAAGATCTATCGAAGGTTAGTGCAGCTATAGTAAACAAAGCACCTGTTGATTTCATAGTAGATCCTGAGCTTGACATAGAGATTGAAAGTAAGAGCTACAATGATTCAGCAGCCCAGGTTTATATTACAAACAAAGTTGTTTTTTCTAAAAAACCACATGTAATATTAAGGCCAAAAAATCTAGTATTAGGCATAGGTTGCAAGAAGAATATAGAATTTAAAAAGCTTTTGCAATTTGTTGAAAACTCGCTTGTATTTTCAAATTTGTCAAAAAATAGCATTAGAGCAATTGCAACTATTGAATTAAAAAAGAAAGAAGATGCACTGCTAAAGCTTTCAGAGTATTTAAATGTACCGCTTAAGATTTATTCGGTTGAGGATATTAAAAAGGTTGAAAGTTTGTTTGAAAGCTCAGAGTTTGTAAAAAGAGTGATTGGTGTGGGGGCTGTTGCAAAGCCAGTTGGGTATCTTGAAAGTAATATGGGGAAAGAGTTATTTTATTCAAAAAAAGATGGAATGGTACTTTCAATTTATCAGGATAGGTGATATGTGATGATAAAACTTGTAGGAATTGGACCTGGTGATTTGCAGTATTTAACGTTTAGGGCAAAGGATGCGTTAGAAAAATGTGATGTGGTAATTGGCTATGAAAAATATGTAGAGCAAATTAAAGAGTTAATAAAATCAAAAGTTATATACAAATACAAAATGGGGCAAGAAGAGGAAAGATGTAAAAGGGCAGTGGAGTTATCAAAGGAAGGAAAAGATGTCTGTCTTGTCTGTGGGGGAGATCCTGGTATTTACAGCCTTTCGAGTATAATTTTAAATTTAACGGATGATGTTGAAATTATTCCTGGTATTTCTGCTTTAAATGCCTGTGCTAGTATTTTGGGATCGCCTTTAAGCAATGATTTTGTTGTCTTGAGCTTTTCAGATTATAACGTGGATATTTCAGAGATAAAGAAAAGAGTTGAACTTGCTTGCAAGGCAGATTTTGTGATGGTTATATATAACCCCATAAGCAAGGTTAGATTGGAAAAGACAAAAGAAATATTTCAGGTTATTATGGATAACAAGCCAGCTAAAACAAAAGTTGCATTAGTAAAAAATTGCTACAGGACAGATTTTAGTATGAGAATAATAAAGCTTTCTCAAATATTTGAAAACATCGATTTTATAGACATGAATACGACAATAATAGTTGGAAACAAATATACATACGAAAATTTTGGAAAATTAATTACACCAAGGTGGTACAAATGATACTTGTTTTATCTGGAACAAGTGTAGGAAGAAAAGTCGCAGAAACACTATCAAGAAAATATAAAGTGCTAGTTTCTACAAAAACAGAGTATGGAAAAAAATTAATAAATGAAAATGAAAATTTAAAGACTGTATATGGAGAACTTGATAGTGAAAGTCTAAAGAGTTTAATTTTGAAAAACAATATCAAAGTTATAGTCGATGCAACTCATCCTTTTGCAACTGTTATTAGTAAAATAGCCTTTTTAGTTTCAAAGGAACTAAATGTGGGTTATATAAGGTACTTAGAGGAAGAAGAGAAAGTTTTATATGAAAATGCAGTATATGTAGAAAATCATAATCAGGCAAAAGAAAAATGCTATGATTTTGACAATATTTTCTTAACCATTGGGACTAAGAATTTGGGAGTGTATAAGGATTTGATTGATTCAAAGAATGTTTTTGTAAGGGTTCTTCCTACGGTTGAATCTATAAAGGTTTGTGAAGATTTAAATATTTTTCCCAAAAATATAATAGCCATGCAAGGACCGTTTTCTAAGGAGCTTAATCATATTTTGTTTAAAGAAACAAAGGCCCAGGTAGTTATTACAAAGGAGAGTAATCTCTTTGAAAAGGTAGAAGCTGCAAAACAACTAGGAATACATTTGATTATTGTTAAAAGACCTAAAGAAGTTAGTGGGAAAAAGGTAAGAAGCATAGACGAGCTATTGAGGGTGATAAAGGATGTTGAGTGATCTAAAAATGATAGGTATTGGGAGAAATGCTCCTCTTTACATTTTGGAAAAGTTTGATTTTGACGAAAAGGAAATTATTGAGCTTTTAAAAAGTAAAGTAGATGAAGTTGCCGTGCTTAAAACGTGCCATAGAAGAGAGATATATTTTGTTGGAGATTTAAAAAAACTACCTTTTGATTTAGATGAAAATGTAGAGGGATATTTGATACAAAGAACGGGGCTTGATGTTGTAAGACATCTATTTAAAGTTTCATCAGGGCTTGATTCCATGGTTCTTGGAGAGCATCAAATTCTTTCACAAGTAAAGAATACGTACAAAAATTATTGTGAAGGAAAATTGTTGAAACGAATATTTAATGAAGCAATTTCAGTTGGAAAAGAGGTTAGGGAAAAAACTGGGGTTTCAAAATTTCCACTTTCAATAAGTTATATTGCTGTAAAGTTGATTGAGGAACTGAGAGGAAAAATTTCAGAAAAAGACATTTTTGTGATAGGTACAGGCCAAATGGGGCAAAAGGTTGTTAAATACCTTGTTGATAAAAATGCAAATATATATATATCTAACAGAACAAAGTCCAAAGCGTTAGAAATTAAAAATAAATATCCGGGAGTACATTTGGTTGATTTTTCAAAAAAGTATGAATTTATTTCAAAAAGTGATGTTGTAATTAGTGCTACTAATGCTCCACACTATGTTGTTGAAAAAGAAAAAGTTAATTCAAGAAAGAAAATATTATTTATTGATCTTTCAATGCCAAGAAATATAGATCCAAAGCTTTCAAAATTGCATGATCTATACACCCTTGATGATCTACAAAAGATATCTGAAAAGTATAGGTTATTAAGAAAAGAAAAGATAGATATAATGCAAAAAATTTTGGAGCAAAGAATTGAGAAATTTTTGAATTGGTATTATTCAAGAAATTTGAAAGAAAAGATAGAAGATGTAATAAAGATGAGAGACATTGTTGTGGAAGAAGAGTTTTTAAGACTAGTTAACAAAGTGGGGAATGAAGAAAATATTGAAAAGATAAAGGAAAGTCTTAGAAGATGTGCAAATAGAATGGCAAGTTATCATATCCAGTATTTAAAGGGTGAAAAGTTATGAAAATAAAGGTTGGAACACGTGGAAGCAAACTAGCTTTAATACAAACTAATATGGTTGTTGAAAAGTTAAAAAGTAAGTTATCGAATGTTTCATTTGAAGTTATACCAATCAAAACAAAGGGGGATATTGTAAAAAAGCCAGTTGAGAAAATAGGAGGAAAAGGAGTTTTTGTAAGTGATATTGAAAAGCTTCTTTTAAATGGTGAAATTGATATTGCAATTCATAGTATGAAGGATATGCCAAGTAAGATTCCGGATGGACTGTATCTAACTTCAGTATTAAAAAGAGAAGATGCAAGGGATGTGTTTGTTGGAGAAAAGGATTTTTTTTCGTTAGAAAGTGGTGCAAAAGTTGGTACTTCAAGTAAAAGACGTATGCTTCAATTAAGTATTTTAAGACCCGATATTGAAATAGTACCCATTCGTGGAAACGTTGATACAAGGCTAAAAAGAGTCGGTGAGCTTGATGGAATTGTACTTGCTGCAGCGGGATTAAAAAGACTTGGGCTTGAGAAAAAAATTACTAATTATTTTTCGATAGAACAAGTTGTTCCAGCACCGTGTCAAGGAATTTTAGCACTTGAATTTACATCTAAGTTTTTACCTTTATTTGAAAAGGTAAAAGATGAAATTGTAGATTCTGATACAGAATATGTTTCAAAAATAGAAAGGAAAGTTCTTTCTATATCAGGTTTTGATTGTAACACGCCGTTTGGTTTTTACTGTGAAAAAAATGATGATCAATTGATTTTTGACATATTTAAAAATGAGAAAAGAGAAAGACTGGTAGTTGATAAAGATAGAGCATACGAAGTGTTAGGGGAGATAAGATGGCAGTAGTTTATCTTGTTGGTGCAGGACCTGGAGATTTGAAATTAATAACTTTAAAGGGGCTAGAAGTCTTAAAAGAGGCTGATTGTGTGGTTTATGATCAACTGATAAATCCTAATCTTTTAAATTTTACAAAAGATGATGCAAAGCTTATATATGTTGGTAAAGTTGCAGGAAATCATTCCAAAACTCAGGAGCAGATAAACAAAATTTTAGAGGATGAAGCAAGAAAGGCAAGTATAGTTGTTAGGTTAAAGGGTGGAGATCCATTTGTATTTGGAAGAGGCGGGGAGGAATTTGACTATTTAACGCAAAGAGGAATTAAAGTAGAAATAATTCCAGGTATAACTTCAGCAGTTGCAGCACCAGCTTACGCAGGTATACCTGTTACACAAAGGGGTATTTCTTCACACTTTCATGTTTATACAGGACATAGCAAAAATACAAAAATTTACGAAGATAGTGGCACCACAGTGTTTCTAATGGTTTCAAAAAACATAGATTTTGTAAAAGAAAAACTCCTTGAAAAGTTTTTACCTGACACACCTTGTGCGGTTATAAATAATGGGACGACAAATCTACAAAAAACTTATCTGACATCGATTAAGGATCTTAACGAAAAGTTATTTGAATCACCTTCGCTTTTGGTTGTTGGCGATGTGGTAAAGAAGAGAAAAAATTGGTTTGAAGATGGGAAGTTATTTGGAAAGAAAATATTAATTACAACTCAGTATAGTAAGGATTTTGAAATTTTAGAAAAAAGTGGTGCACAACTTTATTTTGTTCCAACCTTTTATATTAAAGAAAATGTAGAAAAACTTGAATATCTTGCAAAAAATTTGGGTAAATATGAGACATTGATATTTACAAGTAAAAACGGTGTGCGGTTGTTTTTAAAGTGGCTAAAGAAATTCAGAATTGACTTAAGAAGTTTAAAAGCAGAGATAGCAGTAATTGGTGAAAAGACTGCAAAAGAATTTGAAAAAGTTGGTATATTTGCTGATATTATTCCAGAAAAAGAACTTTCTGAGAAATTATTTGAAATGATTGATAAAACAAAAAAGGCAGCATATATAACGTCGAATTTGGGAAAGGATATAAATGAGGAAAACATAGAAAAGATTGAGGTTTATCAAACAATTGAGAACTATAGAATGAATAGTATTTTAAACGAAGTACTGAAAAAGGAAATGGATTATGTTGTTTTTACAAGCCCATCATCATTTTTATTCTTTCTTAAAATGGCAAAACTTAATAAAGAAAAGATATGCGCGATTGGTCCTGTCACTAAAAAGTGCATAGAAGATCATGGATACAAAGTTGAAATAATGCCACAAAAATACACTTATGAAGAACTTTGCAAGGAAATATTGAAAAAGGGGGATAGATCTTGATAAAGAGGCCGAGAAGATTGAGAAAAAATGAAATTATACGCAGTCTTGTAAGAGAGTATAAGGTTTGTGTGGATGATCTAGTTTATCCTCTATTCATTAAAGATGGTTACAAGTTAAAAGAGGAAATAGATTCGATGCCAGGTGTTTTTAGATATTCTATTGATACAGCAATTGAAGAGATAAAAGAAGCAAGATCATATGGTATAAAAAGTTTTATACTCTTTGGAGTGCCAGAGGAAAAGAGTTTAGAGTGTGCATTTTCCGGGATAATTCCAAAGGCACTTAGGCAAATAAAAAGAGAAATTGAGGATATTATATTGATTGCAGATGTTTGTATGTGTGGATATACAAAAGAAGGTCATTGTGGACTTGTAAAAGATGGTGTGATTTTAAACGATGAGAGTTTGACTATACTGGCTGATATTGCACTGAATTATGCAGAAGCTGGAGCTGACATTGTAGCACCATCTGATATGATGGATGGAAGAGTTTATGAAATTAGAAAAAAGCTTGATGAACATAAATTTACAGATACTCTTATAATGTCCTACAGTGTAAAATACGCATCTTCTTTTTATGGTCCATTCAGGGATGCGGCTCACTCTGCACCATCCTTTGGAGATAGAAAAACCTACCAGATGGATTATGCAAACAAAAGAGAAGCTTTAAGGGAAATAGAGCTTGATATTGAAGAAGGTGCAGATATAGTAATGGTAAAACCTGCACTTTCTTATCTAGATATAATACATCTTGCAAAAGAACAGTTTAATCTTCCAGTTGCAGCATACAATGTGAGTGGAGAATATTCGATGGTAAAGGCTGCATCAAAGATGGGATGGATAAATGAAAAAGATATAGTGATGGAGATTTTAACTAGTATGAAGAGGGCAGGAGCGGATATAATCATAACTTATCATGCAAAGGATGTTGCAAGATGGATTACTTGCCAGTAATTTTAAACATAACAGGTAAGAGATGCTTGATTGTAGGTGGAGGAAAGGTTGCAGCAAGAAAAATAAAATATCTTCTTGGAAGAGTTGAAATAACAGTAATTTCAAAGGATTTTTGTAGAGAGATAAAAGAGATGGAAGGTATAAAGCTTGTGAGAAAAGCATATGAATCTTCAGATTTAGATGGCTTTGACATAGTTATTGCTGCAACAAATGATGAGAAAACAAATAAGCAAATTTTTCTAGATGCAAGAAATAAAAATATTCTTGTAAATAATGCAACAAGTAAAGAATATTGTGACTTTTTAATGCCAGCTTTTTTCAAATACAAAAACTTTATAGTTTCAATTTCAAGCTTTGGGAATTCTCCAAAAGGATCAAAAAGTTTAAAAGAAAAGATAAAAAAATATTTGGAGGGGTTGGATGTTTGAGGTAGCAAAAAAATATATGCCAGGTGGCGTAAACAGTCCAGTGAGGGCGTTTAAATCTGTGGAAATGGAACCAATTTTTGTTAAGAGTGCTAAAAAAAGTAAATTGATAGACATAAATAACAAAGAGTACATAGATTACATACAATCCTGGGGTGCGCTTATTTTAGGTCATGCACACGAAAAAGTTGTTGAAGAAATAAAAAAACAAGCAGAGCTAGGAACCAGTTATGGGTTATGTCATGAACTTGAAGTAGAAATGGCAAGATTAATTGTAAAGCATATTCCATCTATTGAAATGGTACGAATGGTGAATTCTGGAACAGAAGCAGTTATGAGTGCTATAAGGCTTGCAAGGGCGTATACGAATCGAGAACTCATAGTAAAGTTTGAGGGATGTTATCACGGACATTCAGATGGACTTTTAGTAAAAGCAGGATCTGGTGCATTGACATTTGGGACTCCAAGCTCAAAAGGTGTTACTGAGAAGATAGTTTCAAATACGTTAGTTGCAAGGTACAACGATATAGAAAGTGTAAAAGAATTATTTGATAAATACGGAGAAGATATAGCATGCGTTATTGTTGAACCTGTTGCAGGGAATATGGGAGTTGTACTTCCAAAGCAAGGATTTTTAGAAGGTCTTAGGGAGATAACCAAAGAATATGGGTCTCTATTGATATTTGATGAGGTTATAACTGGATTTAGAGTATCCATTAATGGGGCACAAGGTTATTACAATGTTCTTCCAGATATTACAACCCTTGGAAAGATTATAGGCGGAGGACTTCCAGTTGGAGCATACGGTGGAAGAAGGGAAATAATGGAGTTAATATCTCCACAAGGGCCAGTTTATCAAGCAGGTACATTATCTGGAAACCCTCTAACACTTGCAGCTGGAATTAAAACTATTAAAATCATTGAAAATGATCCAGATTTTTATTCTAAATTAGACGAATTAGGAAAGTATTTTGAAGAAGGGATTGTCAGTGCATTAAGTGATTTTGATGTTAAGGTTAATAGAATAAAAAGTATGCTTTCTTTCTTTTTTAATAGTCAAGAGGTTGATTCGTATGAAAAGGTAATGAATTCTGATGTTGAAATTTACAAAAAGCTTTTCAAGTATTTGTACGAAAACGGTATTTTATTACCCCCTTCACCTTTTGAAAGTTTATTTATTTCAGCTTCTCATACAAAGGAAGACATAGAAAAAACGGTACATTACTTTGAAAAATTTTCAAAAAAACTTAAGGAGGGAAAGGTATGAGGTTTTTGATGGTTTTATTACTTGTTTTTGTAGTTCCATCATTTGGATTTAGCATGCACATTATGGAGGGTTTTTTGCCACCAGCCCATGCCACTTTCTGGTACATACTTTCTATACCATTTTTTGCATACGGACTTTTTGCTATTAGAAGGATATTAAAAGAAAATCCCAAACAAAAGATGTTACTTGCTTTTGTTGCGGCATTTGCGTTCGTGCTTTCTGCAATGAAAATACCCTCTGTTACAGGAAGTTGTTCACATCCTACTGGTGTAGGCCTTGGTGCGATAATATTTGGTCCTACTACCATGACCGTGCTTGGTGCTATTGTTCTACTGTTCCAGGCTCTTCTTCTAGCTCATGGTGGTATAACAACTCTTGGGGCTAATGTGTTTTCAATGGCAATTGTTGGACCACTTGTAAGTTATTTTGTGTATAAACTAATTATGAAAACAGGTAAAAGAACACTTGCAGTGTTTTTAGCAGCATTTTTGGGGGATTTGTTAACCTATGTAACAACTTCGTTCCAACTTGCATTAGCATTCCCAGATAAGGCATATGGTATGTGGTATTCGTTTGCAAAATTTCTTGGAATTTTTGCTGTAACTCAGGTTCCACTTGCAATAATTGAAGGATTTTTGACCGTTGTAGTTTTAGATATGATTCTAAAATACAACGAGGAGCTTGCTCTTGGAGGTGAAAAATAATGGAAAAAAAGCACATATACATGTTAGTGGTAAGTTTAGTCATAGTAGTAGTTTCTTTGATTATTAACAGTGGTGCTGAATTTGCAGGTGCAGATGGTATGGCAGAAGAGGCAATATCTCAAATTAATCAAGATTATTCGCCATGGTTTTCACCGATTTGGGAGCCACCAAGTGGAGAAATTGAAAGTCTATTATTTTCCTTGCAGGCAGCAATTGGAGCTTTAATAATAGGATACTATTTTGGATTTTTAAAAGGAAAAAGGCAGGTAAAAAATGATAGCAGAAAAAATATCGTACAATAATAGATTTTCAAATGTTCATCCGTTACCTAAAATTTTATTTTCTTTTTCTTTGCTTTTTCTCACTTTTTGGTTTAGCAATCTTGTAAATCTTTTGGTTGTTGTTTCTATATTTTTACTGTGTTTTTTGGGGAAAATTAAGATAACAGATTTTTTGAAATTTTTCCTTGTGATTGTTTTGTTTATTTTTCTTTCAAGTTTAACTCTTTTTTTTGATTTCTCATCTCTTACAATTCATAGAGGTTTAAAGGTTTTTGTTAGAAGTGTTGCAGGAACATCATGTATACTTTTTCTAATATTTACAACTCCAGTTGTTGATATTATTTCTTTTATACATTTTAGAATGTTAAAAGATCTAATATTTCTTATATACCGTGCAATTTATATACTTCTCAAAGTAGTTGAGCAGATGATTACTGCACAAACAGCAAGGTTTGGTTATTCAAGTTTTAGAAATACAATTAACAGTATGAAATACCTTATGTACGGAGCTTTTTCTAGGTCTATTAAATATTCTGAGGAAAGCTATATAGGACTTACAAGTAGGAATTATAACGGTACTATAAGGATCCTGAAGGAATATAGAATAAATATGTATATCTTGATTCTTTTTGTAATTGAAATTGCACTTATTGTTTTGGAGGTTTTTTATGTTAAGGCTTGAAAATGTGTATTTTTCGTATGAATCAAAAAATTACATCCTTGAAGATATAAGTTTAGAGTTTAAAAAGGGTTTAAAAATAGCAATACTTGGCAGGAATGGTTGTGGTAAAACAACTTTGATGCTTTTATGTTCAGGTATTTTGAAACCAAAAAAAGGAAAAGTGTTTATTGATAACGTGGAAGTTAAAAATCCAGGGCTTTTAAAAAAACATGTAGGTATTGTGTTTCAAAATCCAGACACACAGCTATTAGCTGCAAAGGTTTATCAAGATATTTCTTTTGGACTTTTTAATCTAGGCTTTGAAGAAGACATAGTAAAGAAAAAGGTTGAAGAAATTATTAAACGCCTTGGAATAGAACACTTAAAAAATAAGCCAACACAATTTTTGAGTTATGGGCAGAAAAGATTAGTTAGTATTGCAGACATTCTTGTAATGGAGCCAGAATATATCTTTCTAGATGAGCCAGAAGCTTACCTTGATTACAAATCATTTTTGAAGGTCCAAGAAATTATTTCAGAACTTCCAAAGGAAGGAAAAAGTGTTATTATTTCTACTCATGATAGTGATTTTGCCTTTGACTGGGCAGATTATATTTACATTATTGACAACAAAACAGTTGCTTTGCATGGAACACCGGATTATGTATTTTCACAGGTAAAAGTTTTACAAAAGATAGGGTTGAAAGTTCCATATGTAAAAAGATTGGAGGTATAGGATGAAGGTATTTTGTTCATTTAGTGGTGGAAAAGATTCGATGCTTGCACTTTACTATGGTCTAAAAAAGTACAAAAAGGTGGATTATCTTTTTACTATGCTTTCAGAAGATTGTATTCACTCAAGAGCTCATGGCCTTCCAAAAAGTTTACTAGAAAAACAAGCGCAAAGTATTGGCATTAGATTAATTACAAAATGTAGCAGTTGGAAGGAATATGAAAACAATTTTTTGAGTTTTCTTGATGAGTATGTCAAAGGTGGAGTTGGCATATTTGGAGATATTGATCTCCAAGAACATCTTGATTGGGTGGAAAATGTATGTTCAAAAAAGGATGTGGAAGTTTTTGAACCGCTATGGTTAAAAAAAAGAAAAGATGTCGTAAATGAATTTCTTTCGCTTGGTTTTAAGGCAAAAATTATTGCGGTTAAAAAAGATTTGGGTATTGAAAAGTACCTTGGAAAAGATTTAACGTTTGATCTTGCAGATGAATTTGAAAAAATCGGAATAGATGCATGTGGGGAAAATGGAGAATTTCATACCTTTGTATATGATGGCCCTATATTTAAACATCCAGTTGATTTTAAAGTAAAAGGGACAGTTCAAAAAGAAAGAAATATTGTATTAGAACTTGAATAGAGGAATTCCCACGTGGAATTCCTCTATTATTCCTTGATTTTGTCTAGTCTTTGCTCTTTAACCTTTTTTGCATTTTTAGAGATTTTATTTGAAATAAATTTTCCAAATAAAATTGAAAATGAATATGAAAAGGGATCTGTAAAGAAGCTATAGTGATAATTTTTTTAATTAATCCTTTTTCAATCCAGTAATTTTAATCTATATCAAGTAGATTTGTTGTCATTGTTTTTGTAGCTGAAATCTTATTAACTTAGTTAATCCAATGTATCTTTTCAGTGGTATAAATTTTTTTATTTGCTTTTTGCTTACTACTCTTTTTTCGGAGACTCGTTTACCTATTTTCCTAGTTGGGATCATTCCCCATGTTGTTACAACATCTTCAAGATATTGGAGAACTTTTTTAGTGAACTTCCTGTAGCATCCAAGACAGTCTTTAATATCATACTCTTTTAAGTGTATATACTCTAATCATACGGAAGCTTTTCTGCAACGTTTTTTAAAAGTTCAAAGGTTCTTCCCTTTCTTCCGCTGCCGTTAATAAGCAAGACTTTTTTCATATAACCACCTCAAAATCTATATTAGATTTATTTGCTTCTACTGCTTGCTTTGCAAGCTTATCTGCAAGTTCATTGTATTTTACACCTGTATGGGATTTTACCTTTTCAAATTTTACCTTTATATCTTTTGAATAATTGTAAAATTTTTCTTTGTAAGCTTTCGTAAGAGGTGTTTTTGTCCTCCATTCGCCAGTTATCCATTTTTCGAGGCCTTCATAGTCGTAATATAAGGTTATGCATTTAAATCCTTTTTGCTTTGCAATTTCTAGAGCGTATAAAACAGCAAGGATTTCTCCACTTACATTTCTGTGTTTTGCAAGTTCCTCATTTTCTATACTTTTGTAGAATTTTTCAATTTTTTGTGAAAGTATTACTATTGAAAATCCAATTTTTTTGGTTTCTGAAGAATAGCTACCGTCTATATAAACCTTTATACAAAGGATATTTTCGACAAACTCATTTGCAACTTCTTTGCTAGTTGCAGCTAAAATTTTTATTGTTGTAGCTTCACGTTTTTTACTAAAAAACACTTGGAGTTTTAAGATTTTATCATTCTTTTTTAAGTAACATATATGTTGAAATTTATGCTTTTTTATAGAAATAATTTCAAATTCACTTGGTATTATGGAATAAAAACTTTCAAAGCCGGAAGTATCTTTTCCAAAATATTCTATATTTATATCTTTTATTCTTGGATTATTAATTATTCTAATGCTATCAATCCTCCTAACTAAAGTATAACATTTTTTGCAAAATAAAGAAAATAAGAAAGTCGGGATAAAATCCCGACTTTACCATTTAACGGTAGGTGAAAAAGTAAACTTTATTGGTAATTTATAAATTCCTGCCTTTGTTTGACCTAAAAAATCAGATTCGACAAATTTTAGTGATAAAACAAATTTTCCGGATTTTGCTTTTGGAAGTCGTATTATTTTATAGGGATTAATATTTGAAACTCCAAAGTCTTCAAGTGTAATATAATAATACGATTTGCAAAAATTTCCTCTTGAGAAAAATATTATGAAGTTATTTAAAAATTCACCTAATTCGTTGTTAAAACTCTTAGATAAAAATTGCACTTCTACTTTAACATCTGCATTTGAATGAAAATTCATTTCTAAGAAATTAAAATTACAATAGAATTTAGAAAAGTTTTTTTGGGATATAACTATGGGTGTGGATTCTATATTTATATCAATCCATTGAAAAACTCTAATTTTAATATTTTCCTCTATTTTTAGTCCATTTAATGAGCTTGTATGAATTGATTTTGGGGCGTTCTGAGACAAAGCTATTGAAAATGATAACAAAAGAAAGATGAAAGTTAAATATTTTAGCTGTTTCAAATGATTCGCCCCTTTCTATTTATTTTAAATAAAGCCAGGCTTGGTGGCCTGGCTTTGAGAAAAAGTTATTTTAGTTATTTAATCATTTTAGAATGTAACTGTTGGAGAGAAGGTTAATTCAATTTGTATTTCATATGTGCCTGCAGGTAAATTTTGAGGGATACTATTAATTTGGACACTTAAAGTGTGTTCAGTTGAGTCATTTGCTGGAATTGTATTTCCTTCAGGTTCTGCACCATCAAATAAAACATTGGCATCTATAGCTTGTAAATCTTCTGGAATGTTAACATTAGCTGTTATTTCTACGTCATTATTTGAGGTAACAGTGAAATTAAGAACGTCAATTGTGGCAGGATAATTTTGGTAATCTTCAATGTTATAATCTGTTAATAACCATTCATAGGTAAGATCTATCCATTGATAAACCTTAACAACAATATTTTGATTGATTACTGCATTGTTATTGGTTACATGTATAGTATCTGCAAAAATAAACATACTCGCCAATGCCACCAATAAAATTACCATAAGTTTCCTCATAATAAATCCCCCTCCTCTAAGTTTTTATAGTTTTTTCTTTTAAAAAGTAACTGTTGGATTAAATGTAAACCTTATTGGTAATTTATATACTCCAGCTTTTGTTTTTCCAGTCCAAGATGCATCTAAATTTAGTAGTTTCATAATAACTTTACCTGAGCTTGCACTTGGGAAAATAACAGTATAATTGTTTTCTTTGATATAATCTCCCGTAACATAAATATGGAAAAATCCTGAATTATTGTTTGAATAGTTGTTTACCTGTAAGTTGCTATCTTCGTCATTAGCATTACAATTTTTCATTATGAATGATATATTAAATTCATCTATAATGTTTCCAAGAAAATCTTTAAAATATTCATCTAGAAACTCAAGAGTAATGTTTACATTAGCATTTGAAGAAAAACTCATTTCAAAAAAAGGAGAACCATTTTCTTCAGCATTATCAGTTATGTATGAAGATGAATAGTCTTTATCAGTAATTATGATAGGTGTTGATTCAAGACTAATATCAATCCATTGATAGACATCTACTTTTATTTCTTTTGACAAGGAAATTGCTTGGTTGCTTTTGTGAATAGGAGGTCCATTTATCGAAAAAACAATTACAAATGGTAAAAATGAAAGTATAAAAAATAATTTTCTTAGCACTTTTGCCCCCCTTTCTTTGTAAATTCATTCAATTTTCAAAGACCAATTTTACATGTACATAGTTTCGTTCCATAATCTTTCGTGAAAATTCTAAAAGATGAAATTTAAAAAATTTACTAACGGGCAATAAAATTAATAATAAAAATAATTTTTTATAAAGCATCACCTTTAACTCTTTTTTGTTGATTTTGAAGTTTAATTAAAAAAGTGAATACTATCAAAATTTTGATAAAATTAGAATATTTAATTATTTATTAACAATTTGATAATATAATATATGTGTGCGAGGTGATTTAAATTGTATATAAAAACACTTGGGGAATTTGCCATTTTAGGGTTAGAGGGTATTAAATTTTCTGATAAAGAAAAGGAAATAATTAGTTATATTGCAATAAAAAATCATGAAGGATATTTGTCAAGAGAAAGGCTTTTGGAAGACATATGGTATTTTGATGACAAATATGTCTCAAATAAGAGGTTGTCTGTTTATCTTACAAAAATAAATAAAAAAATAAAAAAGTTGGGGAGAATATTTTGTAAGGATTCAAAAATAAAGTTTTCTGGAGAAAAGATAGAATGTGATGCTAAAGATTTTGAAAAAAATGCTTTAAATTTTTTAGAAAATAAAGACTATAAATATGGGGAAAAAGCTATTAGTATTTACAAAGGTAACTTTCTTGAGGGAGTGTATAATGTATGGGTGGAAAATTTTAGAAACACGTATGAAGTATTATTTTTTGATGTGATATATTATTTAATATCTCTTACAAGTGATTATTTGAAAAAATCCAAATATTTACTTTATTTAACCTATGTAAGTTCTCATGAGAAAATGCTTGAATTAATAAAGAATGCTAAAGTTTTTGATAATAAAGAAAATATAATTGTTTCATATGATTTTGCAAGATTTTTATTAGAAAAAAATTTTGAGTTAAGAGATCCAATTTACATCCCAATATATATTACTCTTGAAAACAGCGTTGATATTTCTAGATTTTTGAGAAAAGGTGATGTGCTATCAAAGAAAGATAATAATACGTTTTTAGTATTACTTGAAAAAAATCATAATATTTCTATGATTGAGCAAGTTACAAGCTTTTTAAAGCGTTTAGAAAAAAGTGGAATTGAAGTTAAACATTTTGAGGTAAAATAAAGGCGACCTCAAGGCCGCCTTTATTTATTCCCATTCAATTGTTGCAGGTGGTTTAGAAGTTATGTCATATACTACCCTGTTTACACCCTCTACTTCGTTGACTATTCTTTTTGCAACTTTGTTTAAAAATTCATATGGAAGTTTTGACCAATCTGCTGTCATACCATCGAAGCTATTAACAGCCCTTAAAGCAATAACGTTATCATATGTTCTATAGTCTCCCATAACTCCAACGGATCTAATAGGCAAAAATACAGCAAATGCTTGCCATACTTTATCATATAGATCATTTTTCTTTAGCTCTTCAATGAAGATATGATCTGCATGTTGTAGTATTTTTATAGCTTCATTTGTTACCTCTCCTATAATCCTTACTGCAAGTCCTGGTCCAGGAAATGGATGCCTATTTATCATTTCATCAGGAAGTCCAAGAATCTTTCCAATTTTTCTTACCTCATCCTTAAAGAGATATCTAAAAGGTTCTATAATTTTAAAAGGTAACTTTTCGGGAAGTCCACCTACATTGTGGTGTGTTTTTATCTTTGCAGCAGCTTTTCGTTCGTTAACTTTACTTTCAATAATGTCTGGATAGAGTGTACCTTGAGCAAGATACTTTATATTTCCATGCTTTTCAAGAAGTTTCATTGAAGTTTCATAAAATACATCTATAAAGGTATGACCTATTATTTTTCTTTTTTCTTCGGGATCTTCAACTCCTTTTAGGTTATTTAAAAACCTTTCTTTTGCATCAACAACGACTATATCTATTCCCAATTTTCTAAAATTTTCTTCCACCTCTTGTCTTTCGTTTAGTCTTAGAAGACCAGTATCAACAAATATTGGAATTGAATTTTTTCCAATTGCTTTGTCAAGGAGCAATGCAACAACTGATGAATCAACTCCACCAGAAAGTCCCAAAATTACTTTGTCATTGCCTACTACTTTTCGAATTTCACTTATCTTTTCCTCAATAAAGTCTGACATTTTCCAATTTTTTTTCATATTTGCAACTTTAGAGACAAAATTTTCCAATATTTTGTCTCCAAAACTTGTATGAGTAACTTCTGGGTGAAATTGGACACCGTATATGGTTCCATCTTTGTTCCGTATTGCAGCATAAGGTGAATTTTCGCTCTCTCCAATAACAAAAAATCCTTCTGGTAATTTTTCGACTCTGTCTGAATGGCTCATCCATACGTCAAACTCTTTAGGTAAGCCTTCAAATAGAGGATCATCTTTTACTTTTAATACAGCATGTCCAAACTCTCTTTTTGGAGATTTTTCCACTATCCCCCCAAATTTGTGGACTAGTGATTGAAGGCCATAACATATTCCAAGGATAGGAATGTTCAATTCTAGGATATAGTCAGGAACGAATGGTGCATCTTTTTCAAAAACACTTGCTGGACCACCGGAGAGGATTATTGCCGCAGGATTTAAGTTTTGAACTTCTTCTTTTGAAGCGTCCCAAGGAAGCAGTTCAGCATAATAGCCTTTTTCTCTAACACGCCTTACAATAAGTTGAGTGTACTGGGATCCATAATCAAGGACAACAACAGTATTCAAAAAAACACCCCCCAAACTTTTTCAAAAATTTTATCATTAAAGAGATTGAAAAAGGTAAAAATGATATAAATTATATGTTAAAAAGATAAGTCAACATTTGGGACTTCTTTTTCTGCTTCTTCAACTTTAAAAAATGGAGCTTCCTTAAATTTAAACATGGAAGCAATTATGTTTGAAGGAAAAACTGAAATCTTTGTGTTGTATTTCATTACTATATCGTTGTAAAATTGTCTTGCGTATGATATTTTGTCTTCTGTTTTTCTTAGTTCTTCCATTAAAGAGCTTACATTTTCGTTAGCTTTTAGGTCAGGATAATTTTCTACAACAGCTAGAAGTTTTGATAGTGCGCCAGTAAGTTGATTTTCTGCTTCTATTTTTTTACTAATATCTTTGCTTGAAATAGCAGAAGCTCTTGCTTGCAAAACTTTTTCAAGTGTTTCCTGTTCAAATTTCATATACCCTTTTACACTGTTAACAAGGTTTGGGATTAAATCATGCCTTCTTTTAAGTTGAACGTCAATTTGACTCCAAGCGTTTTCTATCATCTTTCTAAGTTTTACTAGAGAGTTGTATGTGCCAATAATCCAGAAAAGAATTAATAATATAATACCTAGAATAATCCAAATCAAAGAACTCACCTCCTTATTGTATTAAAAAGCTCCGCCGCCGCCACCGCCGGAGCCTCCACCAATACCACCGGCTCCGCCTGAAAATCCTCCTTTTCCTGAGGGGTTTCCATAGACTGTTGAATGTGCAACTGTAGAAACGACATAAAACTGTCTTCCAAATCTTCTATATGGATAATAATACACTGTTTCGTTTGTGTTGATGTCTTTAGGTATCAATTTTTTCAAGTGTTTTTCAACCTTATCGGCTATAGAAAGTGCTGTTGCATACACAAGATAATCTTCCCACAAGATTATAGATTCTGGAGGATACTGTGAAAGAAGGGAATAATCAGTTAAAAACTTTTCAAAATTTTTCCACTTAAGATAATATTCTCTTCCTTCTTTTGACCAACTACCAAATACATCCTTTGGTAAAATGAATACCTCTGCACCTATTGCAAAAATCAGGCTTGAAAAAACACTTTGATATAAAAAGTTTATTTTTGAAAAAGAAAAGAATATTAAAATTGAAGAAATTATAGAAAATATTCCAATTAAATAGGAAAGGTAAGTACCAACAACTGATAAGTACTTTCTTGATTTTGCAATATCTAGAACAAGAGACTTATATGCATTAAATTCGTCAAGAAAGTCTTTAGCAAGTTTTTTATCCTTTGATAAAGTTTTTTTTAGCTGCGAGAAAGAAAAGATATTTTCGTTTGAGTATTTTTTTAATAGCTGATAGAAAAATTTTTCAGTTTCACTTAAATCATTGCCGTCTCTGTCAAGGATTTTTATGTATTTTCCTTCTTTATCAAGTTCCACGTATTTCTTTTTGTAAAGATCCATGATTACCGCGCTAATTCCATCGGAATCAATTTTACTTAATTGATTTACGACAATTGTGTTAACAATATCTGGAGAATCGTTATACGGTATTTCTCTTTCATATATTCCACTGTATGGAATTTCCTTTTCTCTTCCAAAAAAGTTGAATATAAGAATCAAAAGAGTGATTGATAAAATTGTAAGTATAGGGGGTAATATTCTACTTAAAAAAACTTTTGTAGAATAACTTTTTTCAATTTCTTCTATTTCTCTTAAATTAAGAGTGGGATTTTCATATGAGTATTTCAGCTTTTTTGGAAGAAATATAAATCTTGCTTCTGCAAACGTATAGGGTGGAAATTTTTTAATGTTTAAGGTGAATGTATTACCATTTCTTGAATAATTTATTTTTGGGTGGGTGTATATTTTTTCTACAGTTAAATCTTCAGGGAAGACAAATTTTGCGGTTATGTTGTTGGCTGGAGCATCCCATTTTGGCCCCCAAAATTGTCTAAAGACTTGTGAAATATCACTTCCATTTTCAAGCACGTACTTTGCATCATATACAACGTGAAGTTCAATGTTTTCAATCTCTTGCGGTGATATGGGAGTATTAGATACCCATACTCTTGCTTCAAATTCTCTGTTATTTTTTCTTAAAAATTCAACTCTTTCGCCATCGACATTCTCAATCCACAGTTTTACGTTTTCTATTTTTACAGCTCTACTTTGTTCAACGTATCTGTATACTCCTCTAAAGGGTTTTCTCATTTTATAATTAATTACTTCATGTACATGGACTATACCATCTTCATCCATTATTTGCTCTATTTTAGCAGAAGTAATTTCATACATTCCATTGAAATACCATTGTATATATCCGCTAATAAAAAGCTGTATAATAACAATTGCAATGATAGAAATAATAGTTAATAGTATATATTTTGCAATTTTCATTTGTTCACCCCCCGACAAGCAAATTATATCATACAAGAAAAATAAAGACTATATCTAAATAAATCCCCCCCGTTGAAATTCTTTGGGGGGATTTCTAATATTAAATTTTGTTATATGATATTATTTCGTTTAGGTCTTTTCTTTTTAGCTTTGGTTTTGGATCATTTCCATATCCTACTGGTATAATTACTTCCAGTTTATAAGTTGAAAAGTTAAAATCTTGAGGATTTGGTGGCGTATATGTAAGACTTGAGAGTCCTTTTTCTTCAAGTGCTAAAAGTAGGTATCCCACAGATATCCAAGTAGACTCTTTTGAAAATGGAAATCTTTTGTCTGAATAGACTAAAATTAAATAAGGAGCCTCTGTTAGAAATCTTTTTTGCCAAGTTATATTGTATTTATTAAGAAAATCTTTTAGTTTTCCTTTTGATTTTTCGTAGAATATTTTTTCTTTTTCTTCTACAGTTCTTCTAATTTTTTCTTTTAGTTTTTTATCATCTACTATCACAAAATGCCACGGTTGACTGTTCATACCTGATGGAGCTTCTTTTGCTACGTTTATAGCATATTTTATATCTTCAATATTTACCTTTTTATTTAAAAATATTCTTGTAGTTTTTCTTTTCTTTGCAAGTTCAAAAATCATCTTTATCACCTCTTTAATATTTTTTTGGAAAGTTTAAGCCCTTCACTTGCATTTTTTGCGTAGTATACACCAAAATTCTCAGCAATTTCCTTATTCAATGATGCTCCACCAGCAATTATCGGAATTTTTATACCTTCCTTTTCGAGTAAGTCCTTTACTTCTTTTATCCTTCCTATAGTTGTTGTCATCATAGCAGAAAGTCCTAGTATATCTGGTTTGTGTTTTTTTACTTCTTCTAATATTTTTGAAGCTGGTACGTCTTTTCCAAGATCAATTACGTTGAATCCAGAACTTTTGAATAATGTTGCAACAATCTTTTTGCCAATATCGTGAACATCGCCTTCAACTGTTGCAACAATTATTGTGCCTATTTTTTGCTTGTCACTCTTTTCAAGGAGTGAGTTTAAGTATTCAAAGATAGGAGTTACTGTTTCAGCTGCAAGTATAAGGTGTGGAAGGTATATAACACCTTTTGAATATAGCTCTCCAATGTGTTCCATAGCTTTTGAAAGGATATTTTGACTTATTTGAAGAGGAGAATATTCTTCAAGTAATCTTTCAATTTCTTGTTTTAGTTCTTTTTCTTTCTTTTTAAGGATCATTTCAACAAGAGGATCTTCTTTTAGAATTTCTTGTTTTGCAAGTTTTTTTCCCTTTAGTATAAGTGTTCCAAAAATAGCGTTCATTGTACATTTTTCACTTGTATTTAATATAGCTGCATTAAGTCCTTTGTCTAAGCATAGTGTAAGAAATGAAGCGTTTAAAGCTTCTCTATTTGGCATTCCAAAGCTTAAATTTGAAAGTCCAATGGATGTCATTAAACCTTCCTTTGATAATAATTCAATTGTTTCAACTGTGACTTTTGGATCTTTTT
Source organism: Thermosipho globiformans (assembly GCF_003990895.1). Lineage (NCBI taxonomy): Bacteria > Thermotogati > Thermotogota > Thermotogae > Thermotogales > Fervidobacteriaceae > Thermosipho > Thermosipho globiformans. Next base: position 6,526 of record NZ_BHXD01000007.1, on the reverse strand, counting down.
TTGCACCAACTGGAAGAACAAGTGGGTCAACTAAGATGCGATTGCGTTCTATTCCATTTTTTTCAAGATATTCTACAGCTTCTTTTGCAATTTCAAATCTTTCTTTTGCAGTTTCAGGAATTTTATCTTTCATTGTGAGAAGAACAAGTATTCCTCCGTATCTTTTGAGTAGATATATTGCATTATCTAGTTTTTCCTTTTTAGCAGTAGAAGAATTTATTATTGGTCTTCCAACGTATTCTTTTAAAGCTTCTTCCATAAATTCAAATTCCTGAATATCAAGTGATAGAGGAAGACTTCCAATTTTGTCAAGAGTATTTACAACAAGACTAAAATGTGATTTATCAAGCAGTTTTTCTATTCCAAGATTTACATCTAAAACATGAGCACCTTCTTGTTCTTGCATGGGCGCAAGTTCAACAATTTTACTAAAATCTTTGTTCTTTATTTTTTCCTGGAATTTCTTTTTACCTGCTGCATTAATTCTTTCACCGATGATTAAAAATGGGGAGATCTTTTGCAATTTTGTTCTACTTGAGACAAATTCTTCAACTATAATTTTTCTTTTTTTTGGTTTTCTATTCTTTAAAAATTCAACCATTAATCTTATGTGATCTGGAGAAGTTCCACAGCATCCTCCAACAATATTTGCACCTTCCTCAACAAAATCTTCCATGTAAATTGCAAACTTTTCTGGAGAGGTTTTGTATACAATACTTCCATCCCTTTGAAGTTTGGGTTTTCCTGCGTTTGGTTCTACACTGATTGGTTTTTTGGAGTATTGAGCTAGTTTTTTAAAAACTGATAATAATTTTTCGGGTTCTAATGTACAGTTTATTCCAATGACATCTACATCTAAATCATTTAGTAAGTTTGCATAAATCTCAACACTTGTTCCTGTAACAGCCTTTGAATTTTCTTCAAAAGTCATTTGAGCAATTATTGGTATATCTTGTGAAAGATCCCTTAGTGCAAGAATTGCAGCTTTTAGCTCTTTTAAATCAGACATTGTTTCTATTATAAAGCCATCAACGCCTGCATTTAATAGGATTTCACCTTGTTCTCTGAAAACATCATATGCATCATCAAATGAAATCTCACCTAATGGTTCTATTAAAAATCCAGTAGATGAAATATCACCTAAAACATAAACATTTTTTTGTCCCACTGCTTTTTTTGCAATTTTTACCGCGTTATAATTTATGTCTTTTATGTCATAACTAACTTTTAAAGATTTTAGTTTTAGCCTATTTGCACTGAAAGTGTTAGTAAGTAGAAAATCCACACCTGCATCAACATATGCTTTTTGAAGGTCAAAGACCATTTCTTTATCTGTAATGTTTAGAGTTTCAATAACACCTTTAAATCCCTTTTTGAAGAATTCTGTGCCGTATGCACCATCGAGAAAGTAAATTCTTTCATTAAGCATTTGTAAAAATTCTTTTCTATTCAACTTTTACCACCACCCTATCATACATGTTGTTGTTTTTCTTGGGAGCATAATGCCACTTTCTAAAACCTTTATTTTGTTTACTTTTAATAAATTAATGATAGTTTTATTTTCTCTAATGTCTACATCCTCATATCCTGGAGAAAATCTCATTGTCCCATCTTTGTATTTTTGCCTTAGCTTTTTATCAAAATTATCATTTAATGTTTCAAGAGCTTCTGAACCCCATGCATCGAGAATCATTCCAGAAAATACTTCTCCGTTTTCTGTGTAATGTTCTATTTTTTTATCTATTTCTTCTCCGAGTGTGGAGATAAAAAGTGTCATTTTTTTAACACCTTTAAATTTTCCTGGAATTATACTTTTTGGTAATTCTTCTATGTTAAATGTTTTATACCAGATCATTGGAGTTGATAAAAAAAGACCTTCAAGGTAAAGATCGTTTATCTTTTTGATTAATTCTTCATCAAGTTTTTCATATCTTGTAGATGCTCTTGCAAGGACTATTTTCTTTTTAGGCATATATTCAAATTTTTCGGGGATATAAATCACATTAATTCCTCCTATATGTGCTTTAATATTTCTACAATTGCATCGGTATTGCTCATTGTAAAAAAGTGGATTCCTGGAACATTTTTTTCTTTTAGTTTTTCAATTAATTTTATGGTATATTTTACACCTGTCCAGAACTGCTCTTTTGGAGTTCTTGCATTATCTAGTTTTTCAATCAATTCTTCAGGAATATCTACATAAAAAGTTCCGGGTATTTTTAACGCACTTTTGTAGCTTAGAATAGGTTTAAGGCCAGGTATAACTTTTACGGTTATTCCTTCATTCCTTAGAAGTTTGACAAAGTTGAAATACTTTTCTACGTCAAAGAACATTTGAGTTATTACAAACTGTGCTCCTGCTTCTATCTTTTTCTTTAAATACTTTATATCAGTTTTTAGATTTGGAGATTCATAGTGTTTTTCTGGATAGCCTGCAACCCCAATGCAAAAGTTTGTTTTTTTAGCAGTTTGATACAAGTAATTTCCTTTATTCATATCAGAAATTTGTTGAACAAGCTGGTAAGCATAATCATACTGCCATTCTTTTTTTATTACGTTTTTCTTTTTATCTCCACGAATAACAAATACATTATCTATTCCAAGAAAATCTAGATCAATTAATAATTCCTCAAGCTCAAATTTGCTGTTTCCAATACAGGTAAGATGCGGAACTACATCTACATTGTATCTCATCTTTAATGCAGCAACAATTCCCATTGTTCCTGGCCTTTTAACCTTTGGAAGTTTAAGAATTTGGCCATCTATTTCATAGTATTCAAGTTCTGGAGGATGTTTGGTTACACTTATAAATGCTGGATTGTACGGCATTATTTTGTCTATTGCTTTATATAAATTATCTGCGCTATGCCCTCTAAGTGGCGGTATTACTTCAATTGAGATAAAAAAGTCTTTGATTTGAGATATTTTCATTTTTTCATCCCCTTACTTTATGTATAGCCTTTATGATTATATTATTATCTATTGTAACGACTATATCTTGGATCTCTTCAAAATTTCTTGAAAGTAAATTTTTTGCATCATGTACATTTTTAATTTTATTAGATATTGCTGTAGCATATGCATCAGCAAGGACAGGGTCACTGCATACAACTGTAGTTGTATCTGTTTTGCCAAAATTTTTTGAATGTCCAATTTTTTTCGAAGATGTTGCAACCCCAAACTCTCCAGGTGGTAGTTCTAGGTATAAATTAGTATTAGTTGAAAGTATCAGTATAGTTGTTGGCTCATGTGAATAAATATATAAATCTCCACCATTTTCTACTAAAAGTTTTTTTGGATTTACTAGCTTTTTAATATATTGTCCAATATGTTTTGCAAAAGCACCTGCAACAGCCGCCATTGGTCCAACATTTGCCTTTTTTGAAGCTTTAAGCATATCTTTTGCTACTTTGGGAGCATTCTCATCAAATGCAATTGGTTTTAAAGATGTAAGAAAAGTATTTGTTGCATATTCTTCCAGTTCTTTTCTCAAGAAAACAAGATAGTTGTAAGCTAGAACTGAAAGTCCTGTTTCTTTTTTGTCTAATGCAATCCAAAGATCGCTTTCTTTGTACTTTACGGTAAACGAAAAAAGATTGTTTCCCATAAAATTTCTATAAAACCTTTTCAATTTATCAGCCCCCATGGAAGCTCTATTCCAACGGGGCACACATCGCTACAAAGTCCGCAATTTGTACATTTTGTTCTTTCAAACTTTACTGTGTCATTTTCTATGTATAAAGCATTACAGTATCCTGTACACAAACCGCAGTTTACGCACTTATTTTTTATTACTTTTTCTTGCTTATTACTTTTTATGTTTAATTTTTTGTAATCAGATTTTGATGGAAGAGAGGCGACTGGTTTTGTAAGGAAAAATTCTTTGTTTAAAATTTGTTTTTTTAGTTCATTTGCAATTTTTCTTGATACATTCATGCTGGTAATAGGAGCAGTTTTTACATATTTACCGTTTAACTCAATTTTACCACTTTTTAATTCTTGATAAGTTACCTCTCTTACTATAGGTTTATCATGTTTTGAGTAATCTCTTACCGTTGTTATAAGTTCTGAGTTTGAGCGGGTTACATAATAAGCTATCTCTTCATCTAGTATAGGGATAGGTATACCAATTCCTATAAATATAGTAACTCCATATCCTTTAAATTTTGCTGCTCTAATATATTCTCTTGACATTTCTTTTGCATTTCCAATTACTGCAAGAGTTCTAGAGGGTTTTTTGGGGATGTCTTCTGTGTTTGGATTGTACTGAGTTCCTTGCCAGACAACGTATCCTTGAGTTCCTCCAAAGAATATTCTAGTGCCTATTCCTATTGTTTTTAACTTTGGATCTTTTAAAAGTGGGCTTAACTCTCCTGAAGTAGCATAAGTGACATTTGAATAATTTGGGAGCAATTTTCCCATATATGTATATATAGTTTTATTAGAACCATTTGTAGCAGCCGAGTAGTTTTGATATACGTTTCGTGGATTAAAAAAATAGAATTCATTTATTATGTCTTTATTTATGTAACCTTCTATTTTTTTCCTGGGATAGCAATCTGTTCCTTTTGCATTGGCAGATAAAAATACATCCTGACCGGAGATCAGTTTTTCAATGACGTAAGAACCACCAATTCCATCTTCTTGAGTTGCACCTAAGAATCCATCAACAGCTGCAAGGCCTCCATGAACAGTGACTCCATCTAACTTTATTTCTTCCATTCTCATTGGAGGTGTTGTGTGTCCAAAGTTGAAGAAAACACCGGATGAACACATTGGTGAAAAGGTCCCAGTAGTTACCACATCAACGTTTTCATATACGTACTTTACACCTTTTTCTTTAGAAAGGTTTACAGCTTCTTCTGCTGCTAAAACTACCACTTTCCCTTTTTTAATTTTTTCGTTGATTTCCTCAAAACTTCTCATATAACCCCCTCCCTTGCAAATAAGATATTGTGTATAACATTTAGAATGTTTTTGAGATTTTTATTTTCTACTAGAAGAATTAAAAAATTTTTTCCATCTTTAAGTAACCAAAAGTTAAATTTGTGAAAGTAGAGGCTATTTAAGATAAGGAGTTTTCTTCCAATGTCTAAATCTCCACCAACCAGTATAAGTGACAAGTTTTCTTTTATACTTATTGATGAAAAGTTATCTTTTATACTTTCAAACTTTTCTTTTTCAATTATTACGTTTGCATTGTTTTGAAATATATCTATGTACTTTACATTTTTTGGTATTTTTTTCAACTTTCCGTTTATAAATAGAAGATCTTTTAGGAAACTTATTGATAAAACTCCGACGTTAGTTTCTTTTCCTATAATAGTAGATCCACTTTTATCTAATCCCTTAATTATTATTGGAATATTTTTAGATTTTGCAGGGGCAATTGCTTTGTATTGAATGATCTTTGCCCCAAAATATGCAAGAAGTTCTGCGATTTCATATGAAATTTTTGTAATCGGGAAAGGATTTTTAACAAGCTTAGGATCACAAGTGAATAATTGACTTACATCTTTATATAGAGTTACATTTTCTGCGTCTAATATGTTTGCCAAAGCTGTTGCTGTATAATCACTTCCACCTCGCCCAAGAGTTTTTATTTTTCCATTGTGTATAGCATAAAAACCTGGAACAATGTAAATTTTTTTCTCTTTAAAATATGATTTTATACTTCTTTTTAGTTCTATTTTTTCACCATTTTTTGTTAGATTAAGTTCTATTTCTTCAGGTAGCTTTTCTTCAACGTTGAAACCTTCCTTTTCTAAAAATAATTTAAGTGCTAGAGAATTACATCTTTCACCGTGAGATATTATTTTTTCATAGTCTGTTTCATTTATGATTTCATATACTCTTTCTTTTAATTTTTCTGATTCAAACCCCATTTGTTCGGCAAGTTTTTGATAGATATTTTCAAGGAGCTTTTTGTTAATTTGATTGTTTAAAAGTAAATCTGTTACCCCGTATGGTGCCGAGACAACTATTACTAGGTTGTCTTGATCGAGTAATGGTGGTACTTTTAAAAAGGAGTCCTTTTCTTTAAATATGGAACCACCAAGTTTAATAACTTTCAAAATAACACCCCCTTATTTAAAATAAAAAAGGCGGCCAGTTTTTACTGACCGCCTTTTTGCTATTAGTTAATTTCTACTAATTAAAAGTTATACAGCAAAAGATAATGGCGGCCAGCTTTTCCACATGCCGCACATTATCATCATATTTACATTTAAGAAAAATTTATTATGCCTTGAAGTGTTATTCTTGAAGACAATTTCTTGCAATTTTCTTCCTCCTTTTGATGAAATTTTAACAAATAATTTTTGTTTGTCAAGGCAATATTTAAAAATATATGATATAATCACCCTGGCCAATGTAAAAATTATTTTTCAATCAATCTAATCATTTTAGGATGAGCAGAGAGTGTGTCTATTAACATTGTTAACTGCTGCCCTAGTAACATATATGTAATCTGTGCCTTTAGCGTCCTTTCATTCATTCCTCTCATCTTTATCCTCTGCTTTAGCCT
>NZ_BHXD01000006.1:0-99818 GCF_003990895.1 Thermosipho globiformans | reverse complement strand
TCCTTGATAAAGATTATTTTTGGTACAAAAATAATTTTAGCAGGTGTAGCCCTTTTTTTATATTCTAATTTAACCTACTTTTTACATTGGCCAGGGTCAAAACATGAATAATAAATTCTTCCAGTTGTGAAAAAATAAAGTAAAAATTAAAAACATCATAAAATCAAAAATTTCTTTTTTAACTATTTAATTTAGAAATAAAGAGTAAAAATTTTTTTCTGACATTGGATGATTAGAAATATTATTGTATAAAAGTGTCATAACTAATTTTTATAAATTAAAAACGAAAAAGAATTAAATAATCACCAAATTTTAAAAGTTATAACAAACTTATAACTTAAAAAGCTAATTAATCTTTCTTCAAACCTTTCAATATGTAACCTTAAAAACAAGATATGGCCTGTCTTATAAGTATAAAATCAAAACAAGACATTTACCATTTCATATACAATCAAATATTTATCTACTAAATATAGCAATTTACAAATTTTAAAAATTTATTATATAAAAAATTTAAAGTTTAAGATATTATTAATTTTGCCAATAAAATATAAAAATATCATTGGTAATGTTATTAAAAGCTAATTAGCCAACAAATACCAAAAATAATTTAAATTGTAAAAATAACGCAGAAGATATAAAAATAAACTTCAAAAAAATGCACTTTTATAAAAACACATTCTGAAAGAAAGATTAAAATTTTTTATAATAAGCTCATTAATTTTCCAAACTAAAATCTTTTTGAATTAAAATCCAAAAGTCATTATTTTTATAAATACCTCACCATTATTATTTGTACAACTCTACGTATTTATCAATCATTTCATAATAATTGGAATGGGATTTTAAATTATTTCTTTGATTTGAGTTTAAAAAATCTATAAGAAATTTAATAAAATCTTCATTTTTAGAAAGGACTATAGTGTTCATTTCCCTTACACATCCAACATCTGTACTTACAACGGGTATCCCCAATTGTTGAGCTTCAAGGATAACAAGAGGCATGCCTTCCTCATCAGATGTTAATAGAAACACATCAAAATCTGCCATTAATTCTATTGCATCTTTTCGAAAATCAAGAAATTTAATTTTTTTTGTTAAATAAGGTTTTTCATTAAGAATTTTTTTTACTTGGTTTGAATAATAATTTTCAACCACACTTCCACCAATCCATACGAAAAAAACATCATCCACTTTTTTAATAACCTCTTCTGCAATTTCAAGAAATCTTATCGGATTTTTTTGTTTATCAAGCCTGGAAACATTACCAATAATTTTTATATTTTCAGGTATATTAAGTTCTTTTCTAAGCTTTCCTTTTTGAATATTTTCTATTGGTAATATCTCATTTTTAATTACAGCATATTTAGAAGCGGAACCAATTTTAAAATTTTCAGCTTTTTGCTTTTCTCTATTGCAAAGAAATACGATATAATCAGAAAAATTTGCTGCAATACGTTCTAACATAATAAAGATTTTCCTTTTAAGTCCTTTATATTGTTCTATTCCCCAAAAACCGTGCTGCGTGTAAATAATTTTTTTGGTTTTACATTTTTTTGCTGCAATTCTTGCTAAGAAGCCAGCTTTCGAAGAATGAACATGAACTATATCATAATTGCCTAACTTTATAAGCTTCTTAATTTCAAAATATGCTTTTAAATCTTTTATTGGGTTTACATTACGAACAAGATTTTCTAAACGATAATATTTTACACCAATCTTTTCTAATTCTTCAAACAAAATCCCATTCCCTTCACCCGCTGCAACTTCTATTTCAAACTCTTTAGAATATTTTTTCTTTATTCCATATACAATTGTATATAAAACTTTTTGCCCTCCTGCCCAATCCGAACGCGTTATAATCTGTAAAATCTTCTTTTTCAATCATTACACACTCCCTTTGCTTTGATTTCAACCTGCCATTTTACAAAAAGTAAAAGTATAAAAATATACATAAATATACTAAATCAATCTTTTACTTTATACTCACTTACAATTCAATTGTTTTCAAAACTGATACTTAAAACAATTAAATATTAAATAGTTTAAAAAATTAAATTTCTTAGAATAAATAATCCTTCAAATGTGTTATTAAAAATATCAAAATCAATACTATTTCGCACCCCTCTTCCAAACAACCGCTTCAAATGTTTGCAAAATTATCATCAAATCCATAAAAACATTTCTATTCTTAATATAGTACAAATCATAACTTAACTTCTTTTTTGTCTCTTCTATTGACGAGGAATATTTATACATTATCTGTGCCCAACCAGTTAGTCCTGGTTTCAACCTATGTCTTTGTGAATAATACGGTATTTCTTGTTCAAACATCCTAACAAAAGGAATTTGTTCTGGCCTTGGCCCAACAATGCTCATATCTCCTTTTAACACATTTACAAATTGCAACGATTCATCTATCCTAGTTGGACGTATAAACTTTCCTATTTTTAAAATTCTATGTTTTTCATCATCCACAAACCTTGCTTCATTTTTATTCTCTTTTCTCATACTCCTTAACTTTATTAGCATAAACTCGCTATTATCTTTCCCAACTCTTAACTGCTTAAACACAACAGGTCTACCATCTTCAATAAGTATAGCTATAGCAGCTACTAGCATAAAAGGAGAAAAAACTATTAACCCTACAATAGATCCAAAAATATCTAGTATCCTCTTTGCAGGAGATTCATTTACATTCCTAAAAGATATTTTATAATACTCTTCAAATTTTTCAACCACCTTAATCGGTATCCTCTTTAATATCTTTTCAACCAAATTTGGCAAATATTCCACTTTATATGTATTACTCAAAATTTCTAGATCATCTTTTACATATTCTTCAAGTTCTAAATCACACACAAGAACCCTATCAGCTGCTTTTACCTTTTCTTTGAGCACAGCAGGAGATGGGTTAATAAAATCAACAAATTTTATCTTACCTTTTGATTTTTCTTCAATTTCTTTTAAAATATCATAAAATTCTTCTTTTTTGCCGATAACAAGATATTTTTTCACTGGTGTTTTTACAAGTGCAAACTTGTAAAGCACAAAGTGAATAATTGGAAGTACGGTTATAGCTACAAGAAATGAAATTATAAAGAAAAGCTTTGAGATATGAAAATTAAAAGGAAGATTAAGTATTAAAATAATTGCGATACCAAAAAAGTATGAAACTATTATCCTTAAAAAGTGATCATTTTTTGCTTCGATATTTTCATAAGTTCTAAACGCAAATAAAGAAATTACTAGAAAAAGTGAAGAAAATATTGAAAATAATATTGAACTCGTAGTTAAAAATGAAACTATCAAAAAAATAACAAAATCTATAGCAAACAACAAACGAGAAATATTCATAATACTCCTCACTTTCTACTTTAAATTATTATGAATCTTTAAAGCATCAACTTTTAAAAATTCACAAGCTTTTTCCTTATTACAAGTTACACACTCTACCAGAAAAAGTATACCATTCAACAATCTAAGATACAATATTTATCAACATTTCTTAACACATCACTTTCTTTTGATTGCAAATTATATTATAACACACAAAAAATTATCTAAACAATATATTTTCAAAAAATTCACATTGTTGCATAAATTTAAATGATTCTTTTTTTGACAAATCAAAAATTATTAAACAAAAAAATTATTTAAATCATATTTGCGCCAATATTTTCAAATAAATCCTTGAGATTGTTAAAATCTTTTGGGTTCACATATTTTAGTACTATATTTTTATTCTTACAGACATCTTCAATTTTGTGCTTTTTTTCTATATCAACTATTATAATTTGTTTACTTTTCTGCTTGTTATAATACTCTTCAATAAAAAATTTTCGGATAATATCTTCTATATATAAATCATTTTTTAAAGATTGTCCCCATATTATAAGATTTTTTGCATTTTTTAATTCTTCTCTAAAAGTTCTAAAATAAACACTTAATAACAAAGAATCTTTTATCTGCTTTTTCTTTAATTCTGGTGCATTAAAAACTATAGTAGGAGAAAGAAATTCTTTATTCTGGTGGTAGAAATCCCAACAACAGCTTTTTAATTTTATATAATCACCTAAGTATGAAAAATATTTATAAGAACCATGTAAATGTATCAATTTTGATTTTTCATAATCTCTAAAGTAATTATCAATTTCAAAAACATTATAACCATTTCCCCCTCCTCCAAACATATCACGTAGTTTTATTCTTGTATTACCTTTGTTACCGCTTTTATCATAGCCAACTATCATTTCGGCAATTCCATCATAGTTTGTAGTATATACCGAAATATTATTATTCTTTACAAATTCGTATATGTTATAATTTGTATGTTGATAGTAAAAAGCTACTAAATTTTGGTGCAGCCCTTCTTTTTCTGCTTCAATAAACCTCTCAACAATTTTTAAAAGCTCATCTTTAATTTTCACAAAAAATTCTTTTTTAAATTTTTGAAGACATATTTTTAAATCTCCATCCTTTACAAGCGGTAATTTCCCAAGTATTTCTAAAGAATGATTTATAATATCTATAATATTTTCATCTGTTAAGTCTTTGTACTTTCCAATTTTTCTTATTTCAGAAAAAATTGCTCAAACCTACTCCAGAGACTCATTATACCTTTTATTTTCTCCTTTAAACTATCATCTATAAACTTTAATATACTATAATTAAAGCCATTTCCAAGCAATAGTACATTTTCAATCATTCAAAAACCTCCCTCTGCATAAAAAATCAAATAATGAGAAATCTTTTAATTGTTTTTGTAATTCACTAAGCAAATAATTTTTTATCTTTTATAATACTTACTCTTCTTCAACTTTTTTATCAAATACTCTTCAACACTTTTTCTAGACATTTCATCAACATAATTATTAAATCTATCATTTTTGTGAGCCTTTACTTTCACAAAGCTTACTTGTAACTGTTGGCAAAACTGTCTCAACTTTTTTGCATACGAATTAATATACGGATTTTTTGTATTCCTATACGAAGATGCAAGCATTGGAATTTCGTTATAATCGTGCAATATTGTAACTTCTTTTACTCCAAGGTTATTACAATACTCCAATGCTTTAATAACTCCCAATAATTCTGCAATAATGGAATTTCCTCTCTTTATTTTCATCGCATCTTTATACGTAAACTTTATTTCTTCATCTTCAACTACGCAATATGAAAAACCTGCGATGTTTAAATCATCGTAGTAGGATCCATCTACGTATATCCGCATGCATTTGTCCCTCCTCATCAATTTGTTCCTTTTATTAAACGAATCTACATTTCAAAATCTGACATTTTTAAATTAGTAACCTAAATCATCTAAATATTGCCCAAGTTCATTTTCATCCTCGAAATCAGTTCCAAGTTCTGAATTCCAAAACTCCAACATATCTGGATAATCTTCCACTGGTTCATCATCCTCTTCATAATATTCATAGCTATCGTATTCATAGTAATCTTCATCATCTTCGCCAATTTCCCTTTCCCAATAAAAATACCAACCACAATCAAAGCAAATCTTAGCATAATCTGGCATATATTTTCCACACCTCGGACATTCTTTCCACCCTTGGTACATAATAACTCCTCCTTTCTACAAATCGAAAAGATTATATCATATAACCTTCAATTTAAAATTTAAGAAACTATTTTTTATTGCAAATTTAAACTAAATTTACAATATAAATCTTTAAATTACGTATTTCTAAGAAAAATCTCAATAACGCTCACACATAAATACTATATTTTCAATATTCTTTTATCTTTAAGCAACATTAACAAAAGATCAATCACAAAAATTTTATATCTTTCCATATAAATCCTTGACAGTCAATATATACATGTTACAATTTATATACATATGTATACATTTAGTAAACAGACTGCTTTTTTCGTAGATATATATAAGTGAAGGCGGCCGCCTGAAAATGAAAAAACAAAAAAACTTTGAAGGGGGTTAAAGCCATGAAAAAGCTATCTATAAAATGGAATGTTGGAACTGATGAAAATGGCGAGCCTATATTAAAAACACAGTCATTAAATGTCCAAGACAGTGTCGATGCTCAAAAAGCACTTTTAATCGCTCAAACAATAGAAAAGTACACAAACTATTCTCTTTATTCAGCACAATTAGTTACATATACACCAGTAATGTAAGTAAAATAAAAATTTTAAGGGGGTAGGGGAATATGAAAAGACTTACACTTGTTTTTAGAAATCAAGAAGATGGTAAAGCATTCAGGGTAAATGTTCAAAATCCTGTTGAAAATATAGATACAGCTGCTCTTCAAACAGATGCACAAGTTTTAATAGACAACGGTCTTGTTCCAGAAGGATATGTTTTTGACGAGGCAAGAGTTCTTGAATCAAACACAAATGTTTTAATAGACATATTAAAGTAAGGTGAGCTGTATGATATGGTCAATTGTAAAACTCTTTATGAGTCTAGTCGAGCGACCCGGTGAAGGCGAAAAAAAGAAAAAAGAAGTAATAGAACTAGTAGATAGTATATTCGATTATCTACACGTAGATATAGACAGAGAAGATTTAGAACTTGTGCTTTCACCTGCAATAGATTATCTTGCAAACATTTTGTTTAAGTAAAATTTTGAGGGGAAGGCACATGCCTTCTCCTCTTTGTTTTTATCTGTTATGTATACATTTGTAAATTTTATATGTAAGGGGGAATCTATCTTGGATATATACAAAACATACAAAGATGATGTCAAAAATATAGCTGGAAGGTACTATAAAGCATACAAATATAAAATTTTATCTTTCGAAGATTTAGAACAGACCATATGGTATATATTAATGTGCGCGCTTTCAAAATTTGATGGTCGTGGAGATCAAAGAAATTTTGTATTACACTTTATAAAGCAAAAGCTTATATCAATCCTGAAAAACAATCGAAGGCCACCGTATTGTACAGACAATCCATTTACATGTCTGTGCTTTAACTATTTTTCTGCAGATGATGAAAATACAAAATACTATAAAGAAATTCACGGAGAGTATGAATAATAATGGTATAATTAAAAATGATAAAAAAGCAAAGGGAGGAAAAAGCGTGAAAAATTGCGCCCTTATAATGGCAGGAGGAAAAGGAGAAAGATTTTGGCCGTATTCAACCGATGAAAAACCTAAGCAATTTTTAAATCTTTTCGATGAAAAAACTATGATCCAGTTAACAGTTGAAAGGCTAAAAGGTATTTTACCAATTGAAAATACCTTTGTTGTCACAGGGCAAATCTACGTTGATTTGGTAAAAGAGCAGCTTCCAACTCTTCCTGAGGAAAATATCATAATCGAGCCTGCTGGAAGAAATACAGCACCTTGTATTGCATTATCTGCATTTTATATCAAAGAAAAGCTCGGCGATGTAAATCTTGCAGTTCTTCCCGCAGACCACCTTGTAGAAGATGTAGAAAACTTTCAAAAAGCACTATCTAATGCTTTTGAATTTATAAACAAAAATAAAAACGCCATAGTAACACTCGGTATAAAACCAGATAGACCAGAAACAGGGTATGGCTATATTAAATACCAAAGCAAAGACAATTTAAACGTAAACGAATCTGTATTAAAAGTTGAACGATTTGTTGAAAAACCAAGTCTTGAAGTTGCAAAAAAATACCTAAGTGAAGGAAACTACCTTTGGAACGCAGGAATATTTGTCTGGAACACAGAAACTATCCTTGAAAACACAAAAAAGTTCCTTCCAAATACATATAACATTCTAGAAGAAATTTTCAAATATTCTGGAAAAGAATATCTGAAAATACTTGGAGAGCTATACCCAAAGGTAGACAAAATTTCAGTTGACTATGGAATAATGGAACATGCAAAAGATATCTATGTTATCCCATCTGAATTTGGGTGGGACGATGTAGGAAGTTGGACTTCCGTTGAAAGACACAGCAAAAAAGATGAAAATGGAAATGTTATAAACGAAAACACGTACTATTTTGATTCAAAAGCAAATATTGTAAAAAGTAAAAAGATAACAATTTTAAACGATGTTGAAAATCTTGTTGTTATCGAAACAGACGATTACCTTATAATCTCAAGCAAGGAAAATATCCAAAAAATAAGAGAAATAAAAAACAAAATAAATAAAAAGTAGATTCTGGCGGCTTTGAACAATTCAAAGCCGCACTTTTTTAGTGGTATAATCTAAATGATATGAAAAATCTAAGCTTTAAAGAGTTATTAAACCTAAAAAGCAAAAAAATTCTTCATACAACACACGTAAAATCTGACTGTGATGGGATTGCCTCTATATACTGGGGACTATCCACTTTTGGAGGAAGCTACTTTATACCCCCATACGAGCTTAGAAGTGCTGCAGGATTAATTGAAATGCTCAATTTAAAAAGCAGTACTGATAATATAGACGATTTTGACATAATCTTTATATACGACACAGAAAAAAGGCAAGACCTTCCTTTCAAGATTAATAAACCATATGTAATATTTGACCATCACCATAAAAGAGATGGAGAGTTTGTAGAAAATGCACTTTTCTGTTATATCGAGCCTTCCAGTGCAAACGTTATTAACCTTTACAATCTTTCAATAAAAGAAAACCTAAAACTAAATGATGATATCCTTTTTTCCTTTGCAATTGCACTTTATACAGATACAGCAATGTTTAGAACCGCAAGAGAAAACGAGTTTTATTACTTTTCAAAGTTTTTAAAAAATAGACGTTTTGAAGATATCTTAGATGTGGTATACTACAAAGATATAGAAAAAAAGTCTTTTTTAAAAACAATTAAAAAGGCAAAGTTTTACAATATAAAGGGATTAAATGTATGTGTGTTAAAATTTAAAGATAACGATCAATTCTATGGTTTTGTAGATGGTCTTTTTAATGTCTTAAACTTAGATGTCCTTATTGGAATACTAAAAGAAGGTATAAAAATACATGTGAAAAAACGACATGTTCAAAAAATATATCACATGCTTTTTGTACCAATACAAAAAAAGCTAAATATAGAAAGAGTACAAGGAATATGGATGAATTTTTTTGATTACAAAATTCTTTTAAAGGCACTTGAAAATTACAAAGGAGGATGAACTAGTTGCTAGTAGACTTTCACATGCACTCAACTGCCTCAGATGGAACGTTTAGTCCAAATGAGCTTGTGAGGTTAGTAAAAGAAAGAAAAATTGAATATTTTTCACTAACCGACCATGATACTATAGATGGAGTAAAACAAATCAAAGAAAAAAAATTTATCCCCGGTGTTGAGATAAGTATTGAGCACCCTACAACACTTCATATTCTAGGATATGGCTTTGATATAAATGATGAAAAATTAAATAAAGTCCTTGATCAACTAAAACAATACAGATACGAAAGAAACATAAAGATGGTTGAAAAGGCCAATGCACTTGGATTTGACATAACTCTTGAAGAGTTATTAGAAGAGGCAAACGGCACCCTCATTGGCCGTCCACACTTTGCATCACTTTTACTGAAAAAAGGATACGTTGAAGATAGAAAAGAGGCATTTGAAAAATATCTCAAACGCGGTATGCCACTGTATGAAGATAAAAAAAGGTTAGACCTTGAAAGTGCAATTGAAATAATTAATGGCGCAGGTGGTATTGCAGTATTTGCACACCCATATCAAACAAGTAAAGATAAAGATGAAATTGAAAAGCTACTTAAAAAAATGGTGGAGTTAGGGCTAAAAGGAATAGAAGTGTACTATTCAAAACATACAAAAGATATGATCGAAACATATGAAAAATTAGCCGAAAGGTACAACCTTGCAAAAACGGCGGGTTCAGATTTTCACGGTCAAAATACACCTGATATAGAGCTTGGAATAGAAGTAAGCAAAGAAAACATAAAAGAATTTTTATCGCTTTTTTAATTTTTCCTACCTAAAATATTGAATTTTTTAATGTTTTGTTATATAATTTTTAAAAAGAACCCTTTTAAAAGGGAGTGATTTATTTTTGAAAATCAAGGATATTTTAAGAGAATTAAATTCTTTAATTCTTAAGGTAAACTGCGATGAGGAGCTCGAATTTAATTATATCTCTTCAAACTCAAAAGATATTCAAGAAAACACCCTTTTTATCTGCAGAAAAGGGACAACCTTTGATTCACACAATATTGTAGATGACCTCTACAAGGAAGGTGCTAATGTTTTTGTTGTAGAAAGAGAAATAAGAAAATACCCTTACATACAAGTTGTTGATTCAAGAATTGCTGAATCAATAATTGCAAGCTTATTTTACAACAAACCATATGAAAAACTTATCACGTTCGGTGTTACGGGAACTAATGGGAAAACCACATCTGTTCACTTATTCCATCACATCATGCACAACTTTGGAATAAAGGGAAGTATAAGTGGTACAGTGGTAAACGATATAATGGGTGATAAATTTTACCATCCAAATACTACACCAAGTGCTATTGAAGTAATGAGAAATATGTATAAAACCCTTGAAAATGGTGGAAAATACTATGGAATGGAAGTTTCATCCCATGCTCTTTCTCAGTATAGAGTAGAAAGTATAAGGTATGATATAGTAGGTATAACAAATATAACACGGGATCATCTTGATTTTCATGAAACTTTTGAAAACTATAAAAGGGCAAAATTTCATATCTTGAACCTTCTAAAACCAAATGGAATTGCAATAGTAAATCATGAGCTTTTGCAAGAAGTTAAAAATAAAAACAAAAATATAAAACTTGTTAGCTTTGGAGTAGACAGTTCATCAGATTACGTCATACATGAAATTACAACCAATTGGTCCGGTACTTTCTTTAAATTAGATACACCATACGGTGAAAAGAAAGTTGCATCACAATTAATTGGCGAGTATAATGCATTCAATATCACTTTGGTTGTGGCTGCACTTGCCGAAATAGGCTACGATATAGATGAGGTAATTGCATCTGTTGCAACATTCCGCGGAGTTGACGGTAGATTTGAAATCATACCCGAGGCAAAAAAACTTGGAATAGAAATAGTTGTTGACTTTGCACATACCCCCGATGCACTTGAAAAGGTAATACTCTCGCTTAGAAAACTTACCAAAGGAAGACTTATTACCGTTTTTGGAGCAGGAGGCCAATCTGATATAGGTAAAAGACCAATGATGGGAGAAGTAGTATCAAAATACTCAGATATAACCATTATTACAACTGATGATCCAAGGGGTGAAGATCCTCTAAAGATAATTAAAGATGTTGAAGCTGGTCTTGTCTCAGGAAGCTTGAGCCTTTCCATAGAAGATAGAAAAGAAGCCATTGATACTGCAATCACACTTGCAAACAGAGGAGATGTAATATTAATTGCAGGAAGGGGACATGAACCATATCAGGTATTTGATGAAAATCACAAAGTACCATTTAAAGATAGGGATGTTGCAATAGATATTATCTTTCAAAAAATAAATAAAGGGGAAAAAACGTTCAAATGATTACATTTGAAAAGATAAACATAGAACTTCTTAAAAGATTTTTAGGAGATTCAATAAATTTAAATGTTTCCCAAAAGGGAAACAAATTTTTTTGTGATAGTAGCAAAACGTGCAGTATAGTCAAAAAAGATGATGTTATAGAAATCGAGCTTGAAGGAGAAAAATATCTTATCTCAAAAAGTTCAGGAAATTACTACCTTTTAGATTATAAATCTGCCGATAATTTTCATAGGTATATTTTTAATATAGATGGTGAGAAAGCTTTATTTGTATTTAAAAAAGCATTAGATGATGAAGAAATTCTACACCTTCTTTTGTCCATATTTTTCATAGAAAAAATTATTTAAGGAGCTGGTTACGTGTATATACTAAACTTTGTAATTACAGCTATACTAATATACTACTACATAAAACTTATGAAAAAAATTAGAGTCGGCCAATATATCAGAGAAGAAGGCCCTGACCTTCACAACTACAAAAGCGGAACACCCACTGCAGCTGGCATTGTATTTATATCAACTGCAAGTATCTTTTTGCTGATTTCCAAAGCACCTATTATTTTCGTACTCTCCCTTATTCTTTTTGGATTTATCGGCGTTATAGACGATATCTCAAGTATACTTAAAAAGAACGCACTTGGCCTTAGAGCATATCAAAAATCTTTGCTTCAGGTAATTTTTTCTATACTCCTAATTTCTTTTACAACACCCAAGCCAATATTTGGTATCGAAGTTTCAAAGACTACGTATTACATTTTTTGGACATTTGTAATAGTTGGGGCATCAAATGCGGTAAATTTAACAGATGGACTTGACGGTCTTGCGGGGTGGGTTTGGATAACTTCAATGGTACCGCTCATGGTCTTTACTAAAGACTACAGCGTACTTATTATAATATCTTCTGTTCTTGCGTTTTTACTCTTTAATTCGCGCCCTGCATCCATATTTATGGGAGATACAGGATCACTTGCACTTGGTGCATTTCTTGCAACATATGCTATGTATTATAACATAGAAACACAGCTTGTATTTTCCTCAACCATCTTCATAGTCGAAACACTTAGTGTTATAATCCAGGTATTTTCTTTCAAAGTATTTAAAAAGAGGGTATTTAAAATGTCGCCCATACATCACCATTTCGAACTTTTGGGCTGGAAAGAAGAAAAAATTGTTGGAGTCTTTTCTGCGGTTAATCTTTTAATTTCTTTATCTATTCTGAGATGGTGAAAATTTGAAACTACTTGCATATTTTCTCATAACAGTTGTAATATACTACTTTTCAAAAAAATATAATATATTACTTGACTATCCTACAGAGAGGAAAAACCACCACAAACCTACACCTCAAGTAGGTGGAGTTATATTATTTACAATACTTCTTTTCTTCTTTGATTACCCATTTTTAGTACTTTTTTCGCTTCTACTTTTTGGAATGCTAGATGATATGTTTAAGCTTTCATACAAACAAAAATTTGTATTTGAAATAGTTATAGCTATATATATTGTGTATAAATATAAACTAACACTATTTGGAATACACAATATATTCACAGATATTTTTGCAACACTTTGGATAGTAGCATTTTTTAATGGACTTAACATGATAGATGGACTTAATGGCCTATCCACCGGTGTGTCAATAGTATATCTTTCAATGCTTACTCAATTTGAACTTGCACTTTCTTACTTTCCAATATACATCTTTAATTTTTTTGGAAAACTTTTCATGGGAGAAAGTGGAATATTAATTACGGGATTTCTACTTCTTTCCTCAGCACTATCAATAGAGAAAGATATGGTATACTTAACTATCTTTTTTGGATATCCCTTCTATGAAGTGGTGGCAAGCTTTATTAGAAGAGTTATTTCAAAAGAAAATCCTTTTCTTGCAGACAGAAAGCACCTTCACCATATATTTCCCCAAAAAATGGGTAATCTCTTTTTACCATTTTCCTACCTGCTTACCTTTCTGTTTGCAAGCCTTCCTAAAAGTTATATGAGCATATTCTACTACATATCAATCTCCATTATTCTCTTTTTAATCCACTTTAGCCTCATTAAAAAACTGAATAATTAAGTGATATAATTATCTTGAAATAGTTAAAAATTGTTGAGGTGAAAATGTGAAAGGTCTACCCATTGGTCTTCAAGACTTTTCCGATATTGTCAGCAACAATATGATTTATGTTGATAAAACTAAGTTTATATATGACCTTGCTTCTTCTGGCAATAAATATTTCTTTGTCTCTCGTCCAAGAAGGTTTGGTAAAAGCCTTACTCTCAGCATTTTTGAAAACCTTTTTAAAGGCAACAAAGAATTATTCAAAGATACTTGGATTTACGATAAATGGGACTTTAGTCAAACCTTTCCTGTTGTTAGAATCAACCTTGTTGGTCTTAACTGTGAAAGTCTTGAGAAAGTTCAATTAGGGCTTTACATGCAAATTTCTACTATTGCTAAAAAGTTTAACTTAAATCTAAAGTTTCTTGAGAAAGACATCTCATACGGTTTCAAAGAACTTATTCAATCTCTTTCTGAAAAGTTAAATTCCAGAGTTGTTGTACTAGTTGATGAGTATGAAAAACCCGTTTTGGATAATATACACAAAAAAGAAAATGCTCAAAAAATGAGGGAATTTTTGAGAAATTTCTATTCAATTTTAAAAGAAGAAGATTCAAACCTACGTTTTGTTTTTCTTACCGGTATTACCAAATTTACCAAAATGGGTGTTTTCAGCTCTCTAAACAACCTTGAAGATATCTCTTTTGATGATAAATTCTCAACCATGTTTGGATATACACAAGAAGAACTTGAAAGCTACTTTGATGAATATATCAATATATACACCGATAAATTTAAAGTTGATAAGCAATCCTTTCTTGAAAAACTCAAAGATTTCTACAACGGCTTTTCTTTCAACGGAGTTGATAAGGTATATAATCCATATGCTGTGCTGTGTTTTTTTTCAAAAGAAAGGTTTTCACCATATTGGTACGAGTCAGGTTCTCCAAATTTTCTATACGATTATATAAAAAACAAAAACATTGAAATCACCGACATAGTTGGAAAAAAAATAACAGAAAGTGATTTTACAAGCCGTGAAATTGAAAATGCCACAATCGAAAGTTTTTTGACACAAACAGGATACTTAACCTTCAAAGAAAGAGAAATTTTAGAAAACGGAGATGTATGGTACAAATTGGATTTCCCAAATAGAGATGTACAAACAAGCTTTGCAAAACTATTTGCAGAGGCAAGATATGGAATGAATCAAGAAGAAAGATACGAGTTAATCAAGAATATCAGCGAAAGTATCAAAAACAAAGATCCTTTAAAACTTAAAAATGCTCTTCAAGAAACTATTCAAAGTATAAGCTATAGAGCCTTTAAAGCTTCTGAGAACATCCCAGAGCTTCTCTATTCAAGCTGGATTTACCTTATCCTTGCTATGTCTGGCTTTAACGTATCTATGGAAGAAGAGCAAATACTTGGAAGACCCGACATCGTCCTAAAATACAATAACGAAGTATTTATTTTCGAAGTTAAAATAGATAAAAGTGTAAGTCTTGCTATAAAGCAGATCAAAGAAAAAAACTATTTTAAAAAGTTTCTTTCAAGGTCTGTGTATGCAGTTGGTATCTCTATCTCTAGTAAATCAAGAAATGTTTCAGAAGTCTTAATTGAAAAAATTGAAGAGGTGAAAATGTGAAAGGTCTACCCATTGGTCTTCAAGACTTTTCCGATATTGTCAGCAACAATATGATTTATGTTGATAAAACTAAGTTTATATATGACCTTGCTTCTTCCGGCAATAAATACTTCTTTGTCTCTAGACCAAGAAGGTTTGGTAAAAGCCTTACTCTCAGTGTTTTTGAAAACCTTTTTAAAGGCAACAAAGAATTATTCAAAAACACCTGGATTTACGATAAATGGGACTTTAGTCAAACCTTTCCTGTTGTTAGAATCAACCTTGTTGATGTTAACACTGAATCTATAGAAAACTTCTATGCTGACCTTTCTGATTTACTATTTTTTATCTCTCAAGAAAATGATATTTTTCTTGAGAGTAAAACACTAAACGGTAAATTTAGAGAGCTCATTATTAAACTTTCTAGAAAATTCAACAAAAAAGTTGTTGTACTTGTAGATGAGTATGAAAAACCTGTTTTGGATAATATTACAAACAAAGACATGGCAAAAAAATTGAGAGTGATTTTAAGAAACTTTTATGCAGTTTTAAAGGCTCAAGATGAAAACCTACGTTTTGTCTTTCTTACCGGTATTACCAAATTTACTAAAACTGGTATTTTTTCATCTTTAAATAACATTAATGATATATCTCTTGACAAGCAATTTTCAACCATGTTTGGATATACACAAGAAGAACTTGAAAGCTATTTTAAAGAGTATATAGATGTTACATCAAAAGAGTTAAATATAGAAAAAAGTATATTACTCGATGAAATTAAAAAGTACTATAACGGTTTTTCATTCGATGGAGATAAATTTGTGTATAATCCCTTTTCTATACTTCAATTTTTTCAAAAAAAAGAGTTTAAAAATTTCTGGTTTGAAAGTGGCTCTCCATTTTTTCTGTATCAATACCTAAAAGAAAAAAAGGTCACATACAAAGATTTAACTAGTTATCCTGTAAGCGAACTAGATTTTTCAAGTCATGAAATTGAAGATGCACCTCCTAACATCTTTTTTGCACAAGCTGGGTACTTAACCTTTAAAAAAAGAATATACTATGGCCTTGAATATGAATATATACTTGACTTTCCAAATCTAGAAGTCAAAAATGGATTTTCAAAATTACTTCTTGAAGCAAGCTATAATATCCCTAGAAATTACATAAAAGAAGCTGATAGAAATATATATCTAGCATTTTCAAACAATAAGATTGATGCTGCATTTGATGAAATAAAAAGGATCATATCATCTGTGCCATATAACTTACACAAAAAAGAAGAAAGTTACTATCATTCTCTAATATACACGATACTTGCATCAAGTGGTTTGAATGTAAAAGCAGAAGAGGCAAGTAGCACTGGCAAAAGTGACATAGTAATAGAATTTAATGATAGAGTGTATATAATAGAGATTAAAATGGATAAATTTGCAAAAAGTGCGTTAAACCAAATTAAAGAAAAAAAGTACTTTAACAAGTATAATCAAAAAAATTGTATCTTGATTGGTGTAAACATAAGCTTGGAAAAGAAAAACATTGATGAGTTATTTACAAAAGACTGTGTAACTTTGGAAAGAGTCTGGATCCAAAAGTATGGCTGGGAAGAAAAAGTGAAAAATAAATCTTTTCAAAGATTTTTAATTGAAAATAAGAATATCTTGGGAAAATATGGAAAGATAATAGAAGTAAAAAAAAACGATATATTGCATTCTACAATTGAAGAATTAAAACAAGTTAGTATCATCATAGAAGGTAAGTTGAAGGTGGTAAAATATACCTCTGAAGGTTATGAACAGGTATTAAAATATTTAGGTAAAAATGAAAGTTTTGGAGAAGGATTAATTTTTTCCGGAGCTAATTATCCTTCATATATAATAGCAGAAGAAGATTCAAAAATTTTAGAAATATCAAGAGAAGGAATTCTTGAGTTATTTAATAAAAACGTGGATTTTCTTGTATTGTATCTAAATGAAATATCAAAAAAGTTATTGAACTTATCAAATGTCGTAGATATTTTGATTATAAAATCTATAAAGGAGAGAATAATAAAGTACTTTTCATCTTTATATAAGCAGCAAAAATCAAATGTTATTTACTTTAAATCAAAACAAAAAATTGCAAACGATATAGGAAGCGTAAGAGAAGTCGTTTCAAAAAAAATTAAAGAACTTGTAGATGAAAATATAATTGAAGAGATTGATAAAAACCATATAAAATTGATCAATCTAAAAATATTTGAATAATCTGAGAAATAAAACCGTGAGTAAAATCACGGTTTTATTTTTTATTATACACTATAATTATAATAAAGAAAAAAGAAAAAAGGAGGTCGATCTATGAATACAGTGATTTTAATTGGCATTGCTTTAATATTTTTAATTTGGTCATTTTTCAAAAGCAAAGAAAAAACAAAAGAAAGCTTAAAATTATCCAAGAATTTACTTGTAAAAACATTTGTTGAGATTATAGGAGTTATGGCATTAGTAGGATTGGTCCTTGCTATATTACCACCAGAATTGATAAAACAACTACTTGGCAATTCTAATGAGTTTCTAAGTACGGTATATGGAGCTATTATCGGTGCTTTAACAATTATTCCAGCATTTATAGCTTTTCCATTATCAAAATCTCTCTATCAAAGTGGAGCAAACTTAACTGCAATAGCAGCTTTTATTACTACACTAACTATGGTTGGCTTTGCGACAATGCCTATAGAAATAAAATACTTTGGTAAAAAATTTACATTACACAGGTTATGGATAAGTTTTGTAGCGGCAATCTTAATTGCTTCAGGAATGGCGGTGATCTTATGAATAAACTTACAAAACTAATAAAAAACAATAAATTAATATTTATAAGCATAGTTCTATATTCAATTGCTTTTTTTACAAAACCAGATATATTTTTTAGAGGATTAGAAATGACAAAAGGATTTTTAATTGAAATGCTCGAAGTTATGCCTCCTATATTAATAATATCATCATTAATTACAGTTTGGGTGCCTTCTGAAGTAATAATGAGAAACTTTGGTAAAGAATCTGGCATAAAAGGAAAACTTTTATCAATTTTTACGGGCGCAATTTCTGCAGGACCTATATACGCAGCATTTCCTGTAGCGCAAGCATTGTTTTTGAAAGGAGCAAGTATTGGAAATTTAGTTATAATAATTAGCTCCTGGGCAGTAGTAAAAATTGTTATGTTTATGGTTGAATCCAGTTTTTTAGGATTATCATTTGCTACTACAAGGTATGTTTTGACAATTCCAGCAATTTTAGCAATGGGATATATAATGGAAAAATTAGTAAGTAGAGAAGATATAATTGATGAAATAGAAGATAAAGATATAGTATATGAAAATGAAAAAGAAGTTTTAAGCGACTTACCAAATATGAATTGCGGAGCATGCGGGTATTCTAATTGTAGAGCATTTGCTGAGGGTGTAATAAAAGGTGAAGTTGCAATAGATGATTGTGTAATTAGAAGTAAAGTCAAAGAATATGCATAAAAAGATGCCAGCCATAACGGTTGGCATCTTGTTTTAACAATAACGTAATTTATGACAACAAAACCATAGAATTTGAATCTAATTTGTACTACACCTTTTTAAATCTAAAAAACACCTTCCCGTTGTAATGATACTTTTCTATACTTGGATCCTTTAATAACTTTTTGACAATCTTTTCGCTATCTTTAAAATTCCTTTTAACATCATCCATCATTAAAGGATGCCTTTTCAAGATATTTACAACAGAGGTATAATCATCATGTAAAGTTAAAAAACTCCCATCTGCCATCTTTTCGATTGAGTAAGCATTTAAAACCTGTTTTGCATATTCAATATTTTCTTTATCAGGTATTTTAACCCAAGGCTCTGCAGGTGGTCTTACTGGAACATTTACATAAATCCTATCTGGTTTTATTCTTTCAATCTTTTCTTTTAATTTTAAAATCTCTTCATGTGAATCATTTAGTCCTTTAACAAGCATCACCTCAAGCCAAATTTGTCCTTTAAACTCTTTTCTTAACTTTAAAAGACCGTTGTACATCATCTCATATGTAATTTTTCCATATGGACGATTTATCTCTTTAAAAACCCTATCACTACCTGCATCAAATGTCGGCATTATAATATCACAGTTTAAAACCTCTTTTCTAACATCTTCCCTATAAAAAAGTGAACCATTTGTTATTAAAACTACCTGTCTAGAAGTCATTTTCTTTATACCATCTATTAATTCATCTAGTGGGGTAAATAAAAGGGGCTCACCTTCACTGACAATAGTAACTACATCAAAAACATCCTCACCATATACCTTTATATACTCCTTTAATTCACCTAAAATAACATTTACATCAAAAAATGTTTTTCTTTCATTTGTCATATTTAATGTTCTTCCAAGCTGGCAATACACACACGAATAATTACAAACCTTAAATGGTATTGGAGAAATTCCAAGTGATCTACCTAGTCTCCTAGATGGTACAATACCATATACAAAGCTCATTTTTTCACCTCATAAAAAAATGGACATACCAAATAGTATGTCCAATTATTTTTTTGTATTTGGAATCTGATTGTACACCTTTCCACCTAGTGATCTATACACACTCATACTTAAATCCTTTAGATCGTTTTTTGCAGCCATTTTGGAATACTCATACAACATATTTTCCCTAAACCATTTTTCACCAAAACTTTCTGGAATTAAAGATGACTTTGGAATTGTATCGTACATCTTTCTAAAGATTTGAAAGAAAAAATTTGCTACAAATTCTTCTGAAACCTTTTTTAACTTATCAACATTTATTTGATTTACAGTATTTTGAGATACCTTTGAAATATCCATCTATATTCACCCCACATATCACATAACCTTTACCTCTGCATAAATTGCCCCTGCTTTGTGAAGTTCCTCAATGATACCTATTATATCCTGCGGTGTAGCACCTAATGCCTTTAACGCGGAAATCAGGTTTGAAATTGTAGCTTCCTGCCCATCAATTTCACCATTTTTTATACTCACAACAAAGTTTCCATAGCTAAGGGTAAAATCAGAAATCTTTATATCGCCACCAAAAATTACCGTCCCCGTTCTTTCATTTATAACAACCTTTGCGGCTTGATCGGGTATAACTTCTAGCTCTTCTATTATAGACAAAAAGGTAATAATATCATCTGAAAATGCATCGGGTATCTGTACTCTAACAGATGCAGGATCAACTGCTTTTGCAAGTTTTACAGAAAACTTTTCATTTATTGCAGTTGCAACTCTTGCAGAAGTAGTGATATCTGGGTTTTGAAGAAGTATAGTTACGCTATTATCTGAAACAATATTTGCTGGAATTTCCTTTTCTATAAGTGCACCGTTTGGAATGTAGCCTGTAACTTTGAATCTGCTCTGGAGATTAACTGAAGATTTTACTTCAGCGCCACCCACTGAAACAGGTCCCTGTGCTACTGCATATATGTTGCCGTCTGCTCCATAAAGAGGTGTTTGAAGAAGCACACCATTTTCAAGACTCTTTGCACTGCCAAGCGATGCAACTATAACATCAAGTCTCATTCCTTCTTTGTAAAACGGTGGAATGTCGGCAACAACCATAACAAGTGCTGTGTTGTTTGATTTTATATCTTCCTCAGAGATAGGTATCCCAAAATTTTTGAACATGTTTGCAAGGAGTGGAGAATTAAGCGTTCCTCCATCTCCAGTTCCATTTAAACCAACAACTATCCCAACACCGAATAGTTGGTTATCTCGTGCACCTCTAAATTTTGCAATATCCTTTATCCTAACAACCGCTGAAAGTGAAAATACTGCTACAATTAACAAGGCAATGATTATTTTCTTCTTCATACATTTTCACCTCATCTAAAGAGTTCTGCAAGAGATGATAAAATAAGCCCAAGCCAACTTCCTTCATTTGGATCATCTTCAAATATAATTTTCCCATTTTCCCAAATTTGTGCATCCATCAAATCAGTTGAATTAACGGTATTTTTTGCTGAAATCATATCAGGATTGACCCATCCTGTAATAATAATCTCTCTTAGGTCATTACCAACCTTTATATTTTTTCGACCTTCAACGTATAAATTACCGTATTCATCTACCTTTTTAACAACTGCAGTTATCTGCAAAATAACACTTGTTTGACTTTTGTTTGAACTTTTAACTTTATCCGAATCTTTTATAGGCAAAAATCCTGAAAGATCACTTCCAAGTATTTTTGATCCACTACTTATCGCGCCAAGAATTGTATTCTTGAAAGAATCCACCTCAGAACTTGTAGAAAATCTTGGTGATTCATACACCAGTATATTTACAACATCTCCTACTTTTGATGCACGTGGACTTGCTATAATATTGGAAAATTTACTATTTGGGTTATATATAGAATCTGCCAAAATAAATAATGAAAATAAGATTAAAAACGCAGTTAGTAACTTTTTCATTTTGACACCTCCACGACCTTTAACATAGGTCCCTCTACTATAAGCCCGTATACTATCTTTCCACTTTCAATATTTCTTGCCTTAATCACGTCTCCTACGTTTCCACTTTCAAGTGCCCTAAGCATTGTTTTTACGATAACACCAGGCAATTCTACATATCCCACTATAACCTGACCAACCACCACATCTGGAACTCTTTCGAAATACTCTTCAAACAAAGGCTCGCCAACTTTAAAATACTTTCTAGAAATCATTGGAAGCTTTGATACATCTAAAGGTGTTCCCCTTAAAGAAAATATATTTACATCTGCAAAGGTTACATCGTCCAGATTAACTTGATCTCCGTAATTAATATTTCTCGCAGCTACGGGAATTTTCCTAATACATTTTCCTATTAGGTTAACGTTAAAATATCCGACGGTTCTACCATCTTTTTTTAGAGCAAATCTTACCAAAAAACTTCCGCCAACAGATTGAATTACATCGTAATCAAAATTATCGTGTTCAACGATCTTACCATAGGTTGAAGTAACCTCCACGGTTGAATTTACTGGAAGCATTGAAAGAGCAGATTCTGTTGCTATTTTTAATGCCTGCTCAACGGTTAGAGTAGACATACTACTTTCACTAGTTAAAAGATTTGGAAAAACAACCTTTACAACGCCAACAGTAGGGGTGGCCTCAATTTGAGTTGCCACCCTTGAAAGTCTTTGAAGTATGTACTTTATATTAATATCAGTTGAAGAATTCTCAGGAAGATATGCCAGAACAATATTTTGAAGGCTTGTCGCATCAATTTGAGTATAAGTTGCCGCCACATCAAATACTGTAACT
The DNA here is from genome assembly GCF_003990895.1 of Thermosipho globiformans. Classification (NCBI taxonomy): domain Bacteria; kingdom Thermotogati; phylum Thermotogota; class Thermotogae; order Thermotogales; family Fervidobacteriaceae; genus Thermosipho; species Thermosipho globiformans. Next base: position 77,382 of record NZ_BHXD01000006.1, on the reverse strand, counting down.
TCATTTCTTGTAACCGTTGCAACATCCAAAAACTGTATGTACATTGAAAGAGATAGAATAGGTAACAGCAAAACAAACAAAATACCTTTTCTCACTTATACATCTATCTCCTTTACAGAAAGTGCGTGTCTAAATATAAATTCCTTTCTGCTCTCAGTATCGCTACCCATAAGCATTTCAAACAACTCATCTGCGGTTTCCGCATCTTCAATTGAAACTTTTAACAATTTTCTTGCGTTTGGATCCATAGTAGTCTCCCAAAGTTGCTCTGGATTCATTTCACCAAGACCTTTGTAACGTTGTATTTCATATTTTTTATCTCCTAATGTCTTTTTAAAATCCTCCAATTCCTCGTCACTATAGAAATAATAATGATTCTTTCCAACAGTTAATTTGTAAAGTGGAGGCTGTGCTATATATATTCTTCCCTCTTCAATTAATTCTTTCATGTACCTGTAAAAGAGCGTCAAAAGAAGCGTTCTAATGTGCGCACCATCAACATCGGCATCGGTCATTATTATTATCTTTCCATATCTTAACTTTTTAATATCAAAATCATCGCCGATACCAACACCCAATGCAGTTATAATATCTCTAACTTGTTCATTCTTTAAAAGCTTAAGCCAACTACTCTTTTCTACATTTAATATCTTTCCACGAAGTGGTAAAATTGCCTGGAAATTTCTATCTCTTGCCTGTTTTGCCGAACCACCTGCGGAATCACCCTCGACTATAAAAAGTTCAGATTCTTCAAGCTTTTTAGTAATACAATCTGCAAGCTTTCCAGGGAGCGAAGAGCTTCCAAAAGCACTCTTTCTCTTTACCATTTCACGAGCATGTTTTGCAGCTTCTCTTGCTTTCTTTGCTTCCAGTGCTTTTTGTATAATTATCTTAAGCGTATTTTCATTCGTCTCAAAAAATTCAAGAAGCTTTTCTCTCACTACTTTTGCTACAGCTTCTTGGACTTCCTCGTTACCCAACTTTGATTTTGTCTGTCCTTCAAACTCTGGAGTGCTACTCATCAAAACACTTATAACAGCAACCATTCCTTCTCTTATATCATCTCCACGCAATGAATCTTTCTTTAGTTGCCCCGTTTTTTTACCTAATTCATTAACGACTCTTGTAAAGGCAGATTTAAACCCAGTAACATGTGTTCCTCCATCAACAGTCCTTATATTATTTACAAATGAATAAATCTTTTCAAAATCTGAATCGGTATATTGGAAAGAAACTTCAACTTTAACCTTTTCGTATTCTCCACTAATATATACTGGTTCATGCAAGGATTTGCTTCCCTTACTTAAATGTGAGACAAATTCTTTAATACCACCTGTATAATGAAACGTTCTTTCTGTATTGTTTCTTTCATCTTTAAAATGAATAGTAATATTTGGATTCAAAAATGCAAGCTCTCTAAGTCTCATTAAAATTGTATCCGTATCAAAATCCGTCGTTGAAAAAATTAATGGATCAGGTTTAAACCTAACTATTGTTCCACGTTTTTCAGTCTCAGCTATTATCTTTACCTCACAGGTTGGTGTTCCTCTTTCATACCTTTGATAGTATACCTTTCCATCTCTGTGTACTTCTACTTCAAGCCATTGAGAGAGTGCATTAACAACCGATGCACCAACACCGTGGAGACCACCACTTACCTTGTATGAATCTTTTGAAAATTTTCCACCAGCGTGCAGGGTAGTCATAACAACTTCAAGTGCGCTCTTTCCAGTTTCAGGATGAATATCAACTGGAATACCTCTACCGTTATCTTCTACCTCAACACTTCCATCCTTGAAAATTGTAACCTTTATAGTATCGCAATACCCCTGTAGTGATTCATCTATACTATTATCGACAATTTCATATACAAGATGGTGAAGACCTGCCTTTCCAGTAGAACCTATGTACATTCCAGGTCTTTGCCTTACCGGTTCAAGTCCCTTTAACACTTTTATATTCTGTGCACTATAGTCCATTTATTGCCCTCCTCTTCTTCCTTATTACTACCTTCTTTATAGCATATATCCCTAATCTATCATTCAACTTTCCACGTATCTTTTCTCTAAAAAAATTAAGTTCTGTTACAAAAAGCTGATCATCACATTCAATATAAATAATCCCATCTTCAAATTTAACCACCTTGCAATGCTCATTAAAAGGCTTTCCAATAACATCTTCAAAATGCTCTCTTGAAAGGGTTGAAACATAAAGGTCTTTCATAAACAAATTCTTCTTTGCAAGTTCCCGTAAAATCTCACCCAATCTTTGCATGAAGATACTCCTCAAACATCCTTGAAAATTTTTCAGAAAGTTCTGTTTTTAATGAAAACTTTCCAAGATAATTTACAGGAACTATACCCATGCTCGTATGTGTAAGAAAAATCTCATCTGCATAGAATAGTTCCTTTACCTCGACTATTTTTTCCTCAACAGTGTAGCCGTTTTCTTTTAACATGTCTATAACAAACGTTCTTGTAATACCTTCTAAAATTCCACTTTCAAGTGAAGGAGTAATTATCTTACCACCTTTAACTAAAAAGACGTTAGAAAAACTTCCTTCACATACCTGCCCCTTTTGCCCTAACAGTATCACATCGTAGTTATCGCCTTTGTTTTGCCTTGCAAGAAAAACATCTGCTCTTGAAAGTGACTTAAAGTTAGGTGGTATTGAAGATGGATCAGCATGTCTTACATTTGAAATATCTATTTTGACACTTTCTACTCTTTTAGTTAATATATTTTCGCCAACAGAATAAAGCTCTACCTTATCACTCACAATTGCAAATACCTTTACCCTATCAAAGGAAATATTTTTCTCAATTTCTTTTTCAAAATCATTTAAACTTACTTCATCTTCTCTTCCAAGATACGATAAAGAATTAATTAGCCTTTTGTAATGCTCTTTAACTGCAAAAGGTTTTCCATCATATATACGAACAGTTTCATATACAACTATTCCGTTAAGTATCTTATCTATTAGAGACCTTTCGTTCATACTTTTTAGAAATCACTCCCTCGTCGGTTACCGCCTGTATTGTTACATTTTCTATCTTACCGAATTCTCCGTGGGAAGTTTCATGTAACACGTAGTATTCATCGTATCCTGAATATATCTTGTTTTTATAACTTTCAATTAAAACTTTTGCTTTTCTTCCAACAAGTTTTTTTCTATAGTCCTTTGCAACTGATGTGCTTACTTTTTCTAGAACTTCAACTCTTTCTTTTTTTACATTTCCAGGCACTTTTTTAGGCATCTTTGAAGCAATTGTGTTAGCTCTATCAGAATATCTAAAGGCATGAACCTTTGAAAATAAAACTTCTCTAACAACTTTCAAAGTTTCTTCAAAATCTTTTTCGCTTTCTCCAGGAAATCCAACCATTATATCTGTTGTGATTGAAAAGTTTGGATCAATTTTCCTTATACTATCAACAACCCTTAAATAATCATCTTGAGTATAATTTCTTCTCATGTTTTTTAATACATCCGTGCTTCCACTTTGAAGAGGAATGTGAAGATGATTACAAATCTTTTCTTCTGTTCCTATCAAATTTATTAACTCTTCATCTAAATCTTCAGGATTTATCGAACTCAATCTAATTCTAAAATCACCCTTTATTTTAACAAGGCTTCTTAACAGCTCATGCAAAGAAGAATCAATATCTTTACCAAATTTCCCAAGATTTAATCCTGTGATTACAATTTCCTTGTAATCTTTATTTACAAGCCTTAAGACTTCACTTACAACTAGATCAACTGGCTTACTTCTAATTTTATTTCCCCTTGCAAACCTTATTGCACAATAACTACATGTATTTGTACAACCATCCTGGACTTTAATAAAAGCACGTGTTCTCTCTGCAAGGGAAGAAAAAACAAATTCATCTTCCAATGAATTCTTATTCCAGTACGCTTTATCAACAAAAACACCAGATTCTCTTAAATATTTATCAATATATTTTTTTTCATTATTTCCCAGTATAAGATCAACGCCTTCTTTTTCTAATTCTTCAAATCCAAGTTGAGAATAACAACCTGTTACTACTACCTTTGCTCCTGGAAATTTCCTCTTTAGTCTTCTTATCTGTTGCTTTATCTTTCTTGTCGCCTCGTTTGTAACAACACAACTATTTATTACAAAAATATCCGATTCTACTTCCTCGTTTACCACTATATATCCTTCATTTTCAAGCTTTTCGGCCATAAGTTCTGATTCATATTGATTCAACTTACAACCGTATGTAAGAACGCTGACTCTCATTCAAATTAGTCCTCCCTGCTAACCGCTTCCAAAATCTTCATCCTTGTTATTACACCAAGTAATTTATCATCTTCATCCACCACAGGTAAAATTTTTAAGCTATGTCTTATCATCAAATCAGCAGCATGTAAAAGTGGTGTCGATTCTTTTATAGTAATAGCAGGTTTCGTCATGATTTCAGAAACAGCTCTATTAGAAATTTTCTTAAGATTTCTAACAAATTGATTTAAATCTGGAATAAATGAAGCTGTTTGTAAAAGCGAAAAATAACTTGGAAGTGCTGCACGAATTATATCATTTTCACTTATAAATCCAACCACCTTGTAATCTTCATTTATAACTGGAACTCCAGTAACTTGTTGTCTAGAAAGAATTTTCAGTACTCTTGAAACACTTTCATCTTCTAAAACAGCGGTTATATCCCTTATATAAAAATCTTTAACTTTCATCTTACTCCACCCTCTCAATCTTAAATTTTTCAAAGGCTTTTTCTATATCTTCAAGTTTAGGTGGAACCTTTGCTCTATACCAAGTCTTTGCAAGTGCTGCCGCATAACCATACTTTGCTATATCAACTAAATTATCTGACTTAAAACATTTATATACCATAGCTGCCATGTACGTATCTCCTGTACCCAAAAGGTGTGAATGTTCTATTTCAACAAGAGGCTTTAAAAACCACACGCCATCTTGGGTTACCACTATATCATAATCTATTTTATACGAAAGAACTACCATTTTTATTCCATACTTTATAAGTTCTTTTCCTGCATCAATATAATCTTCCTGAGTTACCAATTCTTTTCCAAACAAAACCTTATCTTTTCTAAAATCAGGCCTTAAAATACAAGGTGCAGATATCTTTAAAGATTCCTGAATTATCTCATCCTTTGTCTCCCAGAAAACCTTTTTTCCGTACTTTAGGGCGATCTTTGTTAAATCACCATATATTTGATTTGGAACACCTTGAGGAAGACTTCCAGAGATAACAACTGCATCAGCACTAGAAACTATTAGAGAAAATCTTCTTAAAAAATGGTCAATGTCCTCTATTGGAACCCTTGGCCCTGCAGAATTTATCTCAGTCAAAGTATGACTTGACTCATCTATAATAGCAATATTTTCTCTTGTTTCGCCATCTATGTGGACAAAATTTGTGGTAATCAAATCTGAAACTTTTCTAAGTTCAGTAAGTACGATATTTCCAATATAGCCTCCAATGAAACCTGTAACTATCGTTTTAACACCGTAAGATGACAAATCTATAGCGACATTAATTGCCTTTCCACCAGGACTCATTTTTGACATTTCAAAAGAGAGTCTATGCAATTTATCGATCTTAAAATTATTAATATAAAACTCCCTGTCTAATGCAGGATTCATACAAACTGATAAAACAGCCAAAATATCACCTCGCAATCGTATACTCTCTTGGCTCTCCCCTAAATTCAATTTTACCATTTTTCATGGAAATAAACAAATCAGCAAGAGGCAAGAAGCGTTTGAAAAAACGCGTTGCAATTATTAGTGATTTTTCCTCTGAAACTACGCTTTTTCTTAAAATTTTGGAAATTTTGTTCAAATGTTCATCATCAAGGTGATCAAGGATACAATCCAATATTATCACCTTGGATTTTTTTAGATAGGCCACAAAAAGGAGGGCAGAAATTTTTTCAAGTACATAAAATGTAGAAAGCTTTGTATTAAACTTATCACTTAATGCCTTTAAAATCCCAAAATCATCCAAAAGCGGTATGTAGTCATCAAAAGAAAGCATTTCATTACCTGTAGCAAGCTCCAAAAATTCACCAAAGCTCAGGTAATCAAGAGCCTCAAAGAAATTAGTATCAACATACAAAACAAGATTTCTAATTTCTTTGATGCTATAGGAAAATAAATCTTGTTGACAAACAAAAGCACTCCCTGTATATTTAATATCATCGTATACTTCCTCGTTCAAACGTGAAAAAGAGCGTAGAAGGGCAGATTTTGAAGAGCCACGTGGACCGTAAAGGACAAGAATTTCTCCTTCTTTCAACGAAAAAGTAATGTTTTCAAAAAGCGGAACATTATTGGAAAAACCTGAAAAATCAACAGCTTCAAGATTTACCTTTTTTGTGTTTTTCATCACTATTCACCATATCTTTTAATCTTTTTTCAAGCTCTTTTTTTGCTTCAGAATTTCCGGAGGAGGTTAACTTTATTAGCTCAATTTGAGAGAGAATCTTAACGCTTTTTGCCACTTATTTCACCTCCATTTGCTATGTCTCATTTTTTATTGTACACTCTTTTTATTAATTTTACTTTTAATCAAATTTACATTTCATCAAAAAAAGTTACAAAATCTGTTAAAAGCAAAAACTTTTAAAATCAAAAACACCATAAAAAAACACCTTTTAGTTACATTATATTAAAAAAAAATTACACAATTGATATTTAATTGATAAATAAATAATACCGCCCCCTTTAGGAGCGGTATTATTACAATTATAATATTTACTATTTTAAAACTACACTTTTTATTCTAACATCACCTTTTGCTCCGGTCTTAAAATAACCTGTCCCGATCGGTGAACTTTTCAAAATGGAAATAAGATAATTTGAAGCAATTATATTTTCATCTGAAGATATAATACTTTTTACACTGGTATTTTTTGCCCAACTTTCCTCAAGTAAATTATCAAGCCATATATTCAATTTCGATTTGTCAACTTCATATGTGTAAACAATTATACTTCCATCAAGTTGTTTTTGAAGCTCAACGGTGTTTTTACTCAAATTCGATTTTTTAAATAAATCTATTTTAACTTTATTACCATCAAAACTATAGTTATAATCGAACATCTTAGTATTTAAAGTTAAACTTTTTACTTCAGAAATTTTTACTGTAATACCTGTTTGATTATCCTTTAAAATTATCGGATATCCATTTATTTTACCATCCACAAAAATTCTATTTCCATATTCGTCATATATTTCCACATAAGTTTCAAGTTTTGAAACATTTGAAGAAGTACTTGGTTTCAGAAACAATCCACAACTACTTAAAATTAATATCAAAACTATACTTATAGAAATTATTATTTTCTTTTTCACAAAAATCCCTCCCTTAATTTCCCGAATACTCAATATCAGTTGAAGGTGGTGTGTAACCAAACATGACTAGGAAAACGTTTAAATCCATTTCATCTATTTTTCCGTCCCTTTCTGAAAAACCTGGAATAAAACCTCTATTTGGTGGTGAAAAATTTTCACGTGGCCCTATATCGTATTTTGGATCGTATATTCCATTTTCTACATAATTTATCAATGCTGTCCTAAACATTACATAATCATCATCATCAACAACACCGTCTAAATTAAAATCACCAGGTAAAGTCAAATATTTGTTAGCTATAAACTTATTCTTCGAATACAACTCTTTCTCAACAGGGTTATTTTTCAATTGTGTATACAATTCTATATTGAAAAGATCAAAGAATTTTGCTTCATTTTGGAAATAAAGCAGTGCTGGTTCATCAAATTTAAGCCAAAGAGATATCGTAGCAACTCTTGTATCTGTCGATATTCCTGTATGAGAGTTTTCAACAAAAACCATTTTTATATAATTTTCATCCAATTTAGTAAGCAATTCTTCTTCGCTAAAGTTTGGATTAACTTCAACGGATGTAACTGTAGAAAGTGTCATTGAAAGCTCAGGGCTTGTAAGTGTTGCATATAGTGTGCTTGAAAGCGCTCCCTTTGCTGCATCTATTAAAATAAACGCTCTTGTCTCACTTTCTGCATACATAGGTACTACAAAAGTTACAGTTCCTGGAAGATCGGTATAGTAAATTTCAACGTATGTAGGAGCTCTCTTAGTATCATCCACACCTAAAGTTAACTTATCAATCGATTTATAATCATAAACACTATATCCTTGCAAATTATCATCCCATTGGTAAACTTTCCATTTATATGCAAAGGTTCCAGAAGGTATTGAAACTTTAGATGAATTATATGCATCAATTGTTTTAGATGTTTCATCCTTTCCAAATTCTAAAAGTTCTGTTGCATCACTACTTGGAAAGTTATATTTAACAAGTATTGCAAACGTTGAATCAGCAAGAACCTCAGCTATTTTATCATCATATCCGAAAATTATTGTAGCTTCTTTACTTTCAAGATATGGTGCTTCATAGCCTGGTATTCCAGAAGAAAATTGCCTGAAAGAATATGTAGCATCAACAATAGGTGCTGGAATTACATCATTTGTAATATTTTTAATAAAGCTGTCATTAAATAAAAGAGTTAAAGTTGTATCTGTAGAAAACTTTACAAGGAGTTTATCAAGTCCTGCTCTACCACTTGGAATTTTGTCATTAGCTTGTTGGTCACTGTTATTTGTATTAGGATTGGTTACATATTCTTCAGTGGTATATGTTGATATATCTCCACTATCTGCTATAGAAACAACTGTCGCATCATAAACAAGACCATATTTTCCATTGGCATCGTTTAGATTTTCTTTTGAAAGCTCAAGTCCTGAAAATCTATCTTTTGCAACAAGAGTTATACTAGTTCTAAATGTAGGAGCATTAGAATCCACAAAACCTGTTCTATATGAATTTTGGCCTTCCATTGCCCAGAAACCATAAGGACCTTTTGCATCAACAAGATAGGCGTAAATTCTATCATGTATTGTAGAAAAAGCAATAATATAGTTTTCCTCATTTATAGAAGAAAGTGGCACCATTGCAGGTGAACCAATCAATGGGAACGTATCATCTATATCTTTTTCCCATTCTTTAGAAATCTCGTATGTATCATAATCCATGGAATATATAACAACTTTTCCTTTCTTTTCTGGATCATTGTTTAAAAGCACAAACATATAAATTTTATTTTCATCACTTTTCTTGAAAAGAAGCGGAGTAGTTGCAAATCTATATCCTTCAAAATCTGAAACAACTGAATAACTAGTCTGCTTCAATAAATCATCAGCAGCCTGGACAACGTGAATTGTTCCAAGATCATCAAACACAAATATATAATTCTTGGAATCAACTAAAACTCCAGCAGCCATACTTGAGCTTCCAAGTTTAATAAAATCAACGTCAGAATTTGTTCCTTCAGGAGGTATTCTATAGAGCGTTCCTTCTCTGCTGATAGCATATATAAAACCTTCACTGTATGCCATTGGAGTTTCAAAAGTACCACCCAATTTTATAGCATTCACAGTTGTTGTATCAAAATCATATGAAGAGTCCAAGGCTATATTATAAAAATTTCCTTTTGAATCTAAAACGAAAAGTGAATCCTTTTTTGGCGATAAAATAGGTGCAATCTCTACAGGACCTTCTGTTTGATATTTATCGTTTGTAGTAGTCACAGCACCAGAAGATGTATCATAAACTATATGATACACACCATTAAAAGTACTGCTACCAAGTCCCACATAAACATGAATATTATTTCCATCTAAAAACGCTGTCAAAGATCGCGAAATATTTCCGGACAGTTCATAATAATTTGATGTTGTATTACTCCTAAAATAAATTCTACTTTTTCCATCATAGTCGGATGTAACATAAACTATATAGTTACTGCTTACAATAACAGGATAGCTAATATGTTTCCATCCTCTTTCTTCAGGAGTTCCGTATTTTCCTGTAATATTTCCCAATCTATTTATGACATAATAATATCCATCTTTTGTAATTATATGAATATCTCCGGTTTGTTTTACAGCAATACCAGACCCTTGAACATAACCAGTCATGGGAAGCTCAATATAATCACTATCCCATAAAGTACTTATATTCAATGAAAAAGCAAATATAGAAACCAAAAACAAAAGTAAAGTCAATTTTTTCATATAAAACACCTCCGCAAAAATTAATATCCTGTTATAACTGTAAATACATCCTCACCTTGGTATTCATTTCCTTCTTTATCTGAGACACCCTTGACAAAGAAATAAAAATAACCATATCCAATTGAAGTATTTATAGTAAATGTTGCTTCCTTTTCATCTGATGAAATTTCTGAAAGCTTCATCTCCAAAATATCATAATAATCCGAGTAATGATCTTCTCTTATATAAAGGATAGGGGTGGCATATTTTGAAATACCACCTGGATCCATAAAACAAGCACTTATAGAATTCATTCCCAATGGAATACTATTTGTTTTAGATATATCAAGCTTTTCACCATTAACGCTCATTGATATCAATCTTGGTGCACTATTATCATTTACACTTATAAATCTTTCGTTAATACCTGCTCTTCCATTTTCATCTTCTGCATAAACAGTGATATAATGCTCTCCTTCTTCAACAGTCCACTCAACAAATGTTTGAACATCGCCATCAAATCTTTTATATTCTTTCCCATCAATAAAATAAACTATCTTTTTGAAATTTATACCTTCTTCTGTTGGAACAACGGAAATGATAGTTGAATGACCAGGTATTAGATTTGTTTCATTTGATATTGCTATTTCAAAATTAAGATAAGTATCTCCTACAAGAATTCTCTTACCTGTCATCGCCTTTTTACCTAGCCAATCTGTTGCCTTAACTATTAATGAATGATCGCCTGGACTTAATTTTCCAATTTGAACTGGTATATTTTTCATCTCTTCTTGATCAACCGTATCTTCTAACTTTAACTCACCATCTAAGTATATTTCATAACTAGATAACTTTACATCATCTGAGATGTCTACATATACCTGAATATTTGAATTTGTTGGATATGAAAATTTTGAATTAATAATAATCGTTGGGGGCTCCTTATCAATAGGATAAACTTTCAAGTTAACTTTGGTGGCATATTCCATGCCAACAAGATTATCGACTTTTACAAAAAACTCTTTATCTCCATCTTCTGAAAAACTTCCCAAGTTCAAAAATATGTCTCCTGGTTTTGTAGTCATTGAAATTTCTTCCTTTCCATATCTTGAAAGGCCAACTGTTTCAACCTTAACTTCCGGATTAGATGTATTTGCATATAAATGTAATATAACATCATCATCGGTGAAAATAGTACCCGGAACCACTGTTATCCCATCAACAAGAGGCTTTTCAGGATCATACACAAATATTTTCGGTTTGTAATCTACATACTCTTTTCCATCAATCAACGACAATGCTTTTGCCATAACAGAATATTTACCAGGTTTTTCAAAAATAACTTTTGTACTATCTGGAATCTTTTTCAATTGCAAAATGTTTTTTTCGTTATATTCATTTGAAATTTCAACCACAACATTTTTGGCACCTATTATATCTCCATCAACGATTAGATCAACTTCTTTAGAAGCTTCCGCAACATCAGGTGCTTTTATGTTAAGACTAAATTCCTTATTTGAACTATTTATTGCACAAGACATTAGCAAAAAAAATACAGAAATTATCAAAAAAATCTTTAGAGTTATTCGCTTCAAGGTGTCACCTCCAAAATCTTTTAGACTCCTTTTCTGATATATCTTTCTATACACAATTTATTATCTCCTATACTATCCAATGAAAAAGCTCCAAATCCCTTCCTCAGGATTTGGAGCTTTACAAGATTTATAAATTATAATGCAAAACTTTTTGTTTCAAATCATTGCGTTTTTTAGTTTTAATTACATATTCAAGTAGTTCGTGCCATACTCCTATTTACATTTCACTGTAAAAAATAAATAATTATTTATCCTTTAACCCAACCATTAACTTTCCATCTTCTTTGAAAACTTCAAAATATCCATTTTCTCCACCAAATCCATCATCTACAAATGCAGGTGCGTTTTTATCAACAACCCATTCACTACCATTTACAACAAATTTGTATTGGTATTGTCCCTCGTCAAGTTCAAGTACAGCTTCCCATAATCCATCATCAACTTCGTAGCATTCAATATCTTGTGCATCCCAGTTGTTAAAACTTCCTGCGATTGTTACATAATCTGCCTGTCCATCATATTTAAATCTTATTACAACATATCCTTCTTCATCAACAAACATCAATTCTGGATCAAAGTCTTCATTGATTCTAAGTTTTGGTTTTTCGACCTTTTCTTCTAAAACAACAAGTGTTCCATCCCTGTCAACCAAAGTAAATATACCATTTTTACCTCCAAAACCATCATCTACATATCCTGGAGCTTCACTATCTTCTTTCCAATTTTTTCCTTCAATAACGTACTTGTATTGGTAAGTACCTGGTTCAAGTTCAAGAGAAACTTTCCAAACGCCATCCACCTTTTCCATAGCAAGTGTATTAGGAGACCAATTGTTAAAAGTTCCTGCCAAATACACCACTTTTGCATCTAACGCTTCGTTAAATGTAAAAACAACTTTTCCGTCTTCAACAAAGACTTTAGAAAACGAAATAAGAGAAAGTACAAGAATTAAAATAATCAAAAATTTCTTCATAAGTATCCTCCTTCCTTTTTGGAAATATTTCCAAAGAAAATTATACAAAATTTATCAAAAATAAAAAAGAAAAGATTGTGAAAAGTTCCAAATTAATCTTTCTCGATTTTAACAATGTCCGTTTTTCTCTTTTTCTCAACAACAAGCATGCTAATCATTAAAAGAAGTGAAAGAGTGGCAAAACCAATAACAATGGAGGTAATAATAACTGCTTGTGGGAATGGATCGGCATAACTTTTAACGCTTTCGGTCTTTATAGGATAATATTCACCAGCTTTTGAAGCAATTACCACAAACAAATACACAACTCCTGTATTTAAAACATCCAACGCTATAACTTTGGAAATTATATGCCTTTTAGACAATAACCCGTATATAGAAAGTAGGATAATAACAAACGGTGGAACAAAATCTACCATATAACCCCTCCAAAGAGTGAAAAGATAGAAACAGAAAATGTCATCAAAGTCAATATAGTTTCAGTGGTAAACGATAAATCAAAATTTATGTTTAACAAAAACCCAATCAGCATTCCCAAAATTACAACAAACAACTTTAAGTTAAAATATGGGAAAATTAAAATAAGTGATGCTAAAAACAAATAAACAAACTTTTTTTCAAATCTAAAATCAACTTTTACTTTTAAAATCTTGCCTGCATAAATGGAAGATAAAAATGAAATTAAATACGAAAGTATCCCATAAACCATCTTGCTTTTTACATAACCACCTAGTGTTAGGGAAAAACCTGAAAGAGATAGCAAACAAATAAGCATAGTTAAAAATAAAAGAATATTAACTTCTCTTTTTATTCTCAAATCTCGCTTTTGATATCTTGTTGTTAAAAACAGTATTGCTTTAGAAATCCCATGAGAAAAGACATAAAGAGGTGCAAAAATTGGGTTTAAAAGCATTAATCCAATTTGAGACATTGAACTATAGGCAAGGACCTTCTTTAAATCTGAAGATATAATTGAAAAAAACACTCCAAAAAGAAATGTTATTATCCCAACAATAAAAAACTCATCTTCACTGGATATTCTAAGTAGTGGAAAAAGTGCAGATTGAGTATATATACTTGAAAGCATAGCAGAAACCTCAGACTCAACATTGGAATGAACCTCAGGAAGCCACATTCCAAACAAAAAAATACCAGATTTTGAAAAAAGAGCCGCCTTTATCAAAAAACCAGACAAACCATTAACATCTAGTATATCAAAAGTGCCATTAACATAATAATACATACCAACTCCAATAAGATAAAAACTCATTGCAAGAGAGCTTGCAAATATGTATTTTAATGCAGTAAGTTTATGCTCAAACTTTTCAGATGACAGTATCAAAAGAGTTATTAACAAAGTTATTGTTTCAAGCAAAACATAAATATTAAATAAATCGTGAGAAATAAAAAGTAAATTCAAAATAGGGTGCAAAAGAGAAAAGAAAAAAAATGTATTTTCATTTGCATATTTAACTATTTGAAAAGAAACCAAAATAGTAACTACAATATTGGTTAAAATAAAATAAAAAGAGGAAGAATCCATAACTAGACGGACTCCTCCATATCCATTTAAAACAATATCAAACCTTTGAAATAAAAGATATATAGAAGAAAGTGGAATTATAAATAACGTATATCTTGTTTTTTTAATAAGGTAAAGTGTAAATACAAATAATATCTGAAAAATTGAAAATACAACAAAGGCTATTGTTGCTCTACCTCCTCAATTATCAAATAATCAGGAAGACCATTTTTAAATGGTGGGAAAAATTCTCCTTCAATTAACGGTTTTGCATACTCTATAAATTTATCAGTCACTTCAAATTCGTTATGAAAATCTTCTGGGAGATACTTTGTCTGTTCTGCAACCTTATTCAGTTCTACAGTTTTAAATTCAACCTTGTATGGATCATTACTTATTCTTTTAATAGTTACCATTACTCCTGAGACACCAGAAAGTGCTAACCTTACTGCTTCTCTTCCTACACCTTCTGCTTCTTCGACATCCGTTTTACTTGCTATATGCCTTCCACTTCTTTGAAGATAATCGGGAATTGCAACGTGAGTCTTCAAGGAAAGTTCTGATCTTACCATACCTGCTATTGTAAACCCTACACCACCAAGCTGTCTATTCCCAAAACTATCCGTATATCCCATATCAGCAACAAAAAATCCATCTTCGTACTTTATACCCTCAGAAACCGCTATTGAACAATAGCCTTTTCTTCTGATTGTTTCATCTACCCTATCAAGAAATCTTTCTTTATTAAAAACAACTTCCGGGAAAAGGATAATATCTGGTCCTATGCCGTTTAACCAGCCAAGTCCAGCTGCAGCCGCAAGCCAACCGGCATGCCTTCCCATTATTTCCATTACAAAAACGCGTGTGGAATCAGCATACATACTTCTCAAGTCAAGAGTAGCCTCCATCATTGCAGTTGCTATATACTTTGCAGCTGAACCATATCCTGGACAATGGTCAGTATAAGGCAAATCATTGTCAATAGTTTTTGGAACACCTATAACTTTGAGCGGAAAGTTTCTTTTTTGAGCTTCGTTATGCAACCTCCATGCTGTATCCATAGAATCATTTCCACCGTTGTAAAAGAAATACTCTATTTCATACTTTTCGAAAATTTCAAATAATTTATTGATATCCTCCTGATTTTTGAGTTTCCTCCTACAAGAACCAAAAGCTGCTGAAGGCGTATATCTAAGGCCTTCTATATCAATGTCATTTATTCTTAAAAGATTTTCTCTTAAAACTCCAGAAATTCCATGAATACCAACATATACCTCAAGTCCAGCTTTTTTTGCTTCATCCAAAACCCCATATGCCGATGCGTTTATAACACTGGTTACTCCACCTGATTGTGCGTATAAAACCTTCATTTAATAAATACCCCCTTTTAAAGTTATTATACCACACAATAGAATAAATAAAGGTTCCAGCGCTTGCTGGAACCTTAATATGCTATTTCTAATATCTTTTTAATATCATCTCTTTCAAGCTTTTTTAGTTTACCCATAGGAGTCATTTTTGAGGCAATTTCGGTTAATTTTTCAATATCTTCTTCCTTAAAGCCAAGTTCCTTTAATGTTGTTGGAGCTCCTATTTTTTTATACCATTGACTTAGTGCATTAATTGCTTCTTCGGGTTTGCAATTTTTCAATCCAAAGATATTTTCACCAAATTGAACAAATCTTTCTGGTGCTTGATTATATACATATTTCATCCATGCAGGAAAGACAACAGCAAGTCCTGCACCATGAGCTACATCAGGATTTAGTGCACTAAGAGCATGTTCTATAGCGTGAGATGACCAATCTCCACCTTTATGTCCAAGGCCAGATACTCCATTTAAAGCAAGGGTAGTAGAAAGGGCAAAATTAGCTCTGGCATCGTAATTTTTGGGATCATCAAGTAAAACTTCAGTAGTCTGTATTATAGTCTTTATTATACCTTCATCAATTCTATCTGTTAAAGAAACTTCTTCACCATCAAAGTAATATTCCATAACATGTGATATAGCATCAACGGCGCCATTTACAAGTTGATTTTGCGGCAATGTATATTGCACTTCCGGGTCAACTACAGAGACTTTAGGATAAACGTGAATTGAACTAAAAGAAAATTTCTCAAGCGTTTCTTCGTTTGTTACAACAGAATTACCATTCATTTCAGTTCCAGTTGCAGAAAGAGTTAATATTGTATACAAAGGCATAGCTTCTTTCACCTTTGCTTTTCCAGAATAAAAGTCCCAAACATCTCCTTGGTATTTTACACCTGCTGCAACCGCTTTTGCACTATCTATTACACTACCACCACCAACCGCAAGTATTGCATCTACATTCTCATTTTTTGCAACAGAAATTGCTTCCTTTACCTTAGACAATACTGGATTAGGTCTTACTCCCCAAACTTCCACTTTTTCAATACCATTTTCCACAAGTGATCTTACTACCTTTTCATATACTCCATTCTTTTTAATAGAACCCCCACCTGCAAGAAGAAGAACCTTTTTAACGTTATCCTTTTTTAAATATTCTCCTATCTTTTCGACGGTATTTTTTCCAAAGACAAGTTTTGTTGGGGTATAAAACACAAAATTTTGCATATCCTTACACCTCCCCTTCAAGTTTTTCAATTAAACTATTCACCCATTTAAAAACTTCTTTTTTCTCTTCTAAATTTACTTTTCTTATCCATCCTTTAAACACGGCACTTTTAAACATTAGATTTTCTACTTTGCTTTCAAGAGCTTTTAGATATTGCTTTTCAATATATGCTTTACCTGCTTTTCCAAAAATTTGGGCCATGCATACTATGAACAAAGCTACATTTTTTATACTCAATTCATCCGAATATTTTTGTAGAAAATTAGTTATGCTCTTTAAAGGTTTTTCATAGTAAATAGGTGATCCAACAACAAACAGATCATATGAAAAATCACCATTGAATTCATTAACCTTAAAGACATCTACAACTGCACCATTTTTTTCAAAAGCTTCTTTTATCCACTTAGCAAAAAGCTCTGTCGATCTTCTTTTAGTATCATATATTATACATACCCTCATATTTAATCCTTTAAATCATCCCTCATTCCGATTTCATTTAATATAATAAAGTCCTTATTACGCCAATCTTTTTTCACCTTTACATGTAAATCAAGAAAAACTTTACCACCAACAAGATATTCTATTTCTTTTCTTGCCTCCTGACCAATTGTTTTTATCATATTTCCTTTATGACCAATAATTATTCCCTTCTGACTATTTCTATCAACGTATATATTTGCGCGTATGTACAATACCCCATTATCTCTTTCTTTTATTTCTTCTATTATGACAGCAACAGAATGTGGAACCTCTTCATATGTATGATGAAAAATCTTTTCCCTTATTATCTCAGATGCCATAAAAGATAGAGGTCTATCAGTTATCATATCTTCAGGATAGTACTGAGGTCCCTCTTCAAGGTTTTCAACAATTAGATCTAAAAGTTCTTTTATTCCTTCTCCCCTTACAGCAGAGGTCTTTACTATGTTCACACAATTTTCAAGACTATTCTTCATTTCATTATAAATTTGTTCGACCTTTTTAGCATCTACAAGATCAATTTTATTTATTACACCTATAGTTTTTGTCTTTGATTGGTTTACATAATCAAAGACAAACCTTTCTGGTTTTCCAACTCCTTCTTTTGCATCCACAACGGTCAAGATTAAATCAACACCTTTTAGTGCACTTACTGCTGCCTTAACCATGTATTCTCCAAGCCTGTACAATGGCTTATGTATTCCAGGTGTATCTACAAATATTATTTGAAAATCATCAGTAGTATGTATAACATTTATTCTATTCCTTGTGGTTTGTGGTTTATCTGAAACAATTAAAATTTTTTTACCGACTATCGCATTAACAATAGAAGATTTTCCTACATTTGGCTTTCCAGCAAGTGCGACAAATCCGGATTTCATATCAGACCTCCTCAAATCTCAATTTCAATGGATATTTGTATATCAAATCTTTCTTAATCTTTTCCCAGATCTTATTTACCTCATCCTCACTTAATGTTTTATCTTCTGCTCTAAACACACAATAAACCGTCACACTCTTGTATCCTTCTTCTATTCCTTTTCCAGCATAAACATCAGATATACCAGCTTCTTCAACGTATTTATACTTATAAAGACTTTCAATTACCTTTCCCATCAAAAAGTCATTTGGAACAAGAAGTGAAACATCACGTCTTACAGATGGAAATTGTGAACTTTCCCTGTATTCTGGAACCTCCACGTAATTTTCATACAAAGGTTGGGTCAGTATTTCTAGTGCGTAAACTTCATCTTTTACATCGTAAAATTTATCCATCATCTCATCATCGAGCATTCCCATAACACCTATTTCTTGACCATTTAAAAGAATCTTTGCACACCTTGTAGGAACAAATCCCTCAACTTCTGCTGGCTCAAATTCAAATTTTAGGTTAAACTCTTCGGCTAAATTTTCAACATAACCTTTAAAGGTATAAAAATCGATCATTCTTTGATCTGTATAATCTCTTTTATTAATCCTTCCCGTTGCAACAAACGCTAATTTCTCAACATCCTTAGGTTGGCCGTATTCTTCAATAAATACCTTCCCAACTTCAAATAGCTTTACATCTCTATTTTGTCTTTTGTAATTATACGAAAGAGAATCAAGAAGCCCATACAGTAATGATGGTCTCATAACAGCCATCTCTTCATTAATTGGATTTGAAATCCTCACACTAAAACCGGTAAAGTTCCATTTGTCTACTATATCATTAGATACAAAAGACAAACTCATTGCCTCTAAAAAGCCTTCCGCTTTTAAAGCATCTTTTAATTTATATCTTAGCTTTTGATTTTTACTTCTTGAATTGCTATTTATCAATATCCTAAAAGGTTCACTTTCTATCTTTTCCATCCCGTATATTCTTGAAATTTCTTCTACAAGATCTATAGGTCTTGTAACATCAAAATACCTATACGTTGGAACAAATACTTTATTACCTTCTACCTCAAAACCTAATCTACCTAGAATCTTTCTTTGTACATCTTCTTCAATATTTTCTCCAACAACCTTGTTTGTAAAATTAAAATCAAAATCGATCTCAGTTCTATCAATTTTTCTTGGATAAAGATCTAGAATGTCAGTAGGTGTTCCACCGGAAAGCTCTAAAATGAGCTCTGTAAGCCTATTTATAACATACATCGCATCGTTTGGATCTACACCTCTTTCAAATCTATAAGAAGAATCTGTTATAATTCCATGTGCTTTTGATGTTTTTCTTATCCTAACAGGATCAAACATAGCAACTTCAAGGAGAATATCTTTTGTATCATCCTTTACTCCTGATTCTTCTCCGCCCATTACTCCACCAAGTGCTAGTATCTTTTCACCGTCAGTAATCAATACTTCTCCACCCAAAAGCTTGTATTTGTTTTCATCCAAAAGTAGTACCTCTTCTCCACCTTTTGCATCTTTTACAACTATCTTTGGAACGTTTTTCAAGTCAAACGCATGCACTGGATGTCCAGTTTCAAGCATTACATAATTTGTGATATCAACAATATTGTTTATTGGCCTTAATCCAGCTGCAATCAGTCTTTTTTTAAGCCACATAGGGCTTTCTTTTACTGTAACATTCCTTATAACCCTTGCAGTATACCTATAGCAACCATCACTTTCAATTCTTATCTCAACTGGAAATTTTTCTTTCCCTTCTATATTCTTAATTTTCAAATTCAAATCAACATCATAAATTGCGGAAACTTCCCTTGCAATACCTATAACGCTGAGACAATCAGGTCTATTTGGTGTAATTTCTATATCAAGTACTTTGTCTTTTAATCCAAAGTATTCAACTACATCCGTTCCTGGTTGTACTTCTTCTTTAAACTTATACACTCCACTTGATTTTTCTTCAAGACCTAACTCTTGAAGAGAACACATCATACCTTCAGACAATATTCCACGCATCTTTCTTGGAACAATCTTTAAATCAAAAAGTCTAGCACCTTCAAGTGCTACCGGTACTGTATCTCCCTTGGAAACACTGAGGTCTCCGGTTAAAATCGTCTTTGTTTGATCACCAACATCAACCTTACATACAATTAATTTATCTGCATTAGGATGTTTTTCAACATCTATTACCTTTCCAACAACTATTTTTCCTTCAACATCGAAAGGATTAATTACTTCTTCTACATTTGTCCCCGTTAAACTAAGCTTTTCAGCAATCTCCTCTGCACTCTTTTCAATATTTACAAAATCTTTTAGCCAATTAATTGAAAGTCTCAAAACAATTCACCTCCAAAAACTATTCTTTTTTCTTTTTAAAATTAATCACAAATCCTGAAATTACAAGAATTAGAAAAATAACTATCGCTACAGAAGAAAAGAACGGTTCATCTACCTTTGAAAAATCACCTTTTAAAATAAAGCCGATTATAACTGCAGAAATAGTGCCAGCTCCTACAAGAATAGACAAAATACCTATTACCTCTGCACTCTTTTTATAAGTTACAATTCCACCTAATATTCCAAGTACAACTGCAACACCTGCGTATAAATACAATGGGTCAAACGATAAAGTAATTCCAAAATAACCGATTATAAAGTTTGCTATATAATAACCAAGGGCACCAACTATTAAAAATCCAAAGATAAATGTTATAGACTTATATATTGCATACAAAACCGCAGCAGTAATAACACCAAAAACAACCATTGAAATTTGATAATACGTTGGATTCGAAAGCCATTCCTTAATTTGCGGAACTCTTTCAACTATTGCTGGAAATAACATGTTAATACCAATTATAAACCCAAATATTGCAACAGATAATTTTTCAACAAATTTTGCAGCAAAGAGAAGAAAAACACCAGCAATCAATGAATAATACCAATAATCATATAAAGGTCGAAGGTAGTGCTCTAATTCAGCCATGGTTTCACCCCTCAATATATTTTAAAACTTCCTGCCGAACTTTTTCATCTTTCATTCGCTCTTGTGCCTTTCTATTATTTCCAGTTGCAAGATAACATAGTGCTAGTTGCACATTAAGCTCAAAATCCCTAAATCCCAACTTTTCAGCCTTTTCAAAGTTAAATATTGCAAGAGAATAATTATCTATCTCCATGAACGCACAACCCATGTTAAAATAACACTCTGCAAAATCTGGTTTTATCTGTAACGCTTGCTTGTAGTACTCTATTGCCTTTGCAATTAAACCTCTTCTTCTATATATATTTCCAAGGTTATTATACGCTTCAGGCACATTTTCCTTTATAAGTTCTCTGTAAATTTTTTCGGCTTCATCAAATTTTCCCTGCTTTGACAATTCAATCGCCTTTATTAGCTTCTCCTCCATTTACAACTTCCTCCGTATACACAAATATATCAGTAAATTTTTCATCTGCAACTTCAAATTTCACAGATACCTTTACAAGCGGTAAAGGAAATATTTTTGCATAGTTGTATGTGATCTTCCATTTAAATTTCCCTCTCTTTTCAAACTCAATTGGAGCTCCTCCCGTAAATTTCCACCTATCATTTTTTACAATTACTTTTCCAAGAAATCTATCAGTTAAAAGGCTATTTGAAATATCTGATGTTGGATATATTGTGTCTTGTTCTCCTTCAATTTGTGCAAATTCTCTGACAT
Source organism: Thermosipho globiformans (assembly GCF_003990895.1). Classification (NCBI taxonomy): domain Bacteria; kingdom Thermotogati; phylum Thermotogota; class Thermotogae; order Thermotogales; family Fervidobacteriaceae; genus Thermosipho; species Thermosipho globiformans. The sequence goes on along the minus strand of NZ_BHXD01000006.1, from coordinate 55,519 downwards.
CTTCCTCATATATATTTAAAAAATCTTTAGCAAGGTATATATCGTCACCAAAATAATCCTCAAGGCATACATGTGCAGTTAATGTGGCATCACTTGTTTCAAAACTTTCTACTTTAACAAAAATAGGAAGATCATCTTTTAATAAATACCAATTTATCGTATCACTCTTCCAATCAATCACAAAAAGGTGTGGATAAGAATATTCAATAAACATCGGAGTTGAATTAATTTTAAATTCATTACCACCTGCAATTATCTTATTTCCGTCAAAATATATTAATTGGCCTGCAGGAGTTACTTCAAAACTCCAAATTTTATCTTTTAACTTTATTCTATTCTTTAGCTCAAGTGTATAAAGATTATACACTAATATCTGATTTGAAAATGCATCTAATATATATAAATTTTCATAATTAATATCACAATCTAGTGCAATTGTTGGAAGCGGAAGATTTTTTTCAATCACACCATCAGAAAAGATATAAATCTTTGAAGCATCGACAACAACTAATCTATTAGCTCTGTCAACTCCGGCAATTATAGGACTTTTTAAACCTGTGTAGATTGGTTCCTGATTTTCTAGGGTATATATAGAATCTTCCGATGAAATATACACTTTCCCAAAAGAATCTACAGCTATACTCCTTGGATTATATGGAAGTTTAATTATATTCGACATTTTAAAATCGTCTAAAACTATAAGTCTTTTATTTTTTTTGTCGATCACATAAACCTTTTCACCGTATACTGCAAGGCCTACAGGGGAATAAAAATACTCTGTAAGACCTTCTTTCCCAGAAACGCTATTTACAAATTTTAGTTTATAATCTTTCACCTCGAAATTTTCAGGGGAGTTAAAAACCTCTATTTTTTTATACAGCTCCATTATTTCTGGAATATTAGTAATAGTTAAAAGTGTTTTCAAATTCTCACGTGCTGCATCAACTTGATCGTTGTAAATATCTATCTTTGCTTTAACATACCAAAACCAAGGTATTTCCCTTGCAGAAATACTTCCAGTCATTGCATCATCCATTTTTAAACTTGCCTCTGCATATTTTCCTTCACTCCAAAGCTTTATAGCCTCACTTAAAAAAGCCCTGCTTTGCTCTTCAGTTAAAATAGAAAATGATATAACGGAAATTAACAAAAATATCAGAGGAAGAAATTTTTTCAATTTTTTTTCCCCTTTCCAAAAAAGTATTTAACAACATCCGTCTTTCTTTCATTTCCATTTAAAAGCCTTTTTATATTTTCCCTATGCCTGAGCATTGAAAAGAGGGAAAGTGCAAGAAAAATCACCCAATAATCTTTTCCAATAAAAAATGTAAAGATTGATGCTCCTAAAAGACCTACTATAGAACCAAGGGAAACATACTTTGTAAAAATTACTATTAAAAGCCAAATGAGAAAAAATACCAACCCACTCCATGGATTTATTGCAAGAAAAACACCAAAGGTTGTAGCAACACCCTTTCCACCCTTAAACTTTAAATATATAGGAAAACAATGTCCAAAAACTGCAAAACTTCCAGAAAGTAGCATTGCATTAATTCCAAGGCTACTTACAAAAACAACAGCCAAATATCCCTTTAAAATATCAAGAAAAAAGGCAAGTGCCCCGTAAAATGCACCTGCACTTCTTAAAACATTTGTTCCGCCAACATTTCCACTTCCAACTTTTCTTATATCAATTCCTTTAAGCTTTCCAATTAAAAAGCTAAAAGGGATCGCACCCAAAAAATAACCAATTAATATCGCATAAATATGATGTTCCACGTTATTCCCCCTTCAAAATAAATGCATAAATATATTCTTTGTTTCTCACATATAAAAGTCTGTACTTTCCATCTTCAAGATTTGCATTTTTTACAATCCTTAAAGCTTCAATATTGCTTTTTACAATTATTTTTTTGTTTCTCACCTCAAATACAACAACTTTTCCGCTCTTTCTAGCAAGCTCAAACTTTTCCTTGTAGCGTGCAATGTCATCTACCTTTTCAATTTTTATAACTCTTTCTTTTTTAACATCGTATACAACAAAGTATAATTGCATACTTTGTTGCTGTTTTTTACTAACACTTTCGATCAAATCAGGGTCATAAAACACAAGAACGTGATACTCAAAAAATCCCTTTTTCACAGGAACTTTCCATTTTGCAATAACCTTTGAGCTTACAACAAAATTATTAACAACCACATTCACATCTTGTTCATATCCAAAAGCTGATCTTACTCCAAAAATTTTTTCATTTAAAGAGCTATCAGATGTTATCTTAGTACCCAAAAAGGCTGCAAGTTCTTCTCTTGCCTTATTTGCAGCCTGCTGCCAAGCTTTATTTTCATCTCTTTGAGGTAATGTCACACTACCTTCAAAAACGAAAAGATTACCTTCTTCATATAACTTTTTGATCCTCTCTGCTACAGCAAGATCTTTCTCAACAATTATAGAATTTTTCGGGATTTCTCTTACTACAACCCCGGAAAATTCTATAACACTTGTTTTTGGAAAAACTAAGAATAAAAGGCCTGCTATTAAAATTGCAGAAACTCCAATTAAAACATACATCCTCTCCATACCTTCTCACCACCCGTAAATGATTATATCACAGCAGATAGTATTTTTTCCGATGCCTTTCCATCACCAAATGGATTATCAAACTTCAATTCTTTATCAAGGCCTTCAATTAAACTTTTATAGACAGAATCTTCTTCAGTGCCCGCAAGAACTCCATATCCACTTTCTATTAGTTCCGGCCTTTCCGTCGTATTTCTGCAGACAACCACAAATTTTCCAAAACTTGGAGCTTCTTCCTGGATACCACCGCTATCAGAAGCTACTATTTTTGCCCCTGAAAGTAAACTTAAAAATTCAACATAGCCTACTGGATCTAATAATTTTGCATTTTTAAAATTTTCCAGCTCTTCATTAACTACTTTCCTAACCTTTGGATTTAAATGAACCGGAAACACTATTGGCATATTTTTCTCAACTGAAAACTTTTTTATCCCCTTTAATATTTTTCTCATCTTTTCTCCCCAATTTTCTCTTCTATGAAGCGTTACAAGAACATAGTCTTTAACATCAATCAAACTTTTTCTAATTTTTTCAAGATCAAACTTGTTCTTTACATAGTACAGTGCATCAACAACGGTATTACCTGTTATTTTTATTCTTTCATCATCGTATCCTTCCCTTTTCAAATTTTCATATGCATTTTTTGTAGGAGCAAACATTAGGTCTGATACTTGATCAATAACTCTTCTATTCATCTCTTCAGGAAATGGATCTTTCAAATTGTTACTTCTCAGGCCTGCCTCTATATGTCCAACCTTTACTCCTCTGTTAAATGATGCAATGGCACTTGTCATTGCAGTTGTAGTATCTCCCTGAACAAAAAGCCAGTCAAATTTTTCTCTCTCAAAAATTTCATCAATTCTAGAAAATATACGAGAAGAAATCAAATTAAGTGTTTGATTTTCAATCATTATGTTTAAATCATAATCTGGCTTGATGGAAAATACATTAAGCATCATATCCATCATCTGTCTATGCTGTGCGGTTGCAATTAATTTTACATCAAGCCCCATCTCTTTCGCCTTTAAATAAACTGGTGCAACCTTAATAACCTCTGGCCTCGTTCCACAAACTATTGCAAGTTTCATTCTTCACTCCTTAATCTCGTAGATTTTTTTGAAGTAAAAATACAACTGCCAAACCAATTATTGGTACCACAAACATTGCTCTTATACTAAATTTTGAAATGTATCCCATAATGGAAATGAAAAGAAGTGACCCTATACCGGTTGCCGAATAAGTAATACCATTTAAAAAGCCAACTTCACTCTTATCCAATTTTATATTAGCATTTCTTTGTATCAATGGAAAAATTGCCCCCATTGATAGACCAAAAAGATAAAACAAAAAGGGCATTTTTAAGACAATTAATAAAGATAGAAAGATAAAAGATAAAGAAGTAATTGTCAAGACATAAAATCTGTAATTAACGAGCTTTAGCTGAAAATCCATTAAAAAACGTGAAAAAGTAAACACTCCCCAAAAAATACTCAAAAATAATGCAGCTTGTTGCTTTGTAAAGCCAAATTCTAAAAACAAATTAGGTGCCCACGTAATGGTACTTATTTCACTAGCCGAATAAAAGAACAAAGAAAGTACGGTTATATAAAAGAGTGGTTTTAAGTATGGTTTAGATTTTGAAAAAGAATTTTCATTAATCTTTATATCAGGAAATTTCATATTTATATTCCAGACAAGGAGGAAAACTCCAAAAGAAAGATAAACTAAATAAAGATACTTATATGATATACTGCTTTTAAAAAAGAATGAAACAAACATCGGTGATAATATTCCTCCAAGTCCAAAAAAACCATGAAATACTCCAAATTTTGGATCTTCAAAGTGACTAAGAAAAGTTGTAGAAGATGTAAAAACAATAGAAAGTCCTGCTCCCATTAAAAAAACTCCAATTAATATAAAATTCAAGCTTTCAAAGAAAGAAAGTATTAATAAGGAAAATAACAAAAATGTATAACCAATGAAATAAGTCCTTTTTAAACCTAATTTATTAATAAAAAATGAAATAATAAACGAAAATATTGTAGTACCAGCTGTATTAACTACTGGTATGAAAGAAGAAAACGCAACAGTTGCATTTAATTTTTCCTGAAAAATAGGCATAAGCGGTGCTATTGAATTTGCAAGAAGTGCTCCAAGAAAAATATTTAAAACGATAAAAAGCAACTTATTCACCTCTCTTAAAGAGATTTTAGCATATTTTTATCCAATATAAAATAAGAAAAATTATACTTTATTTTCTCTTGTTTATTATTTTTATTTTAAAAATTCAGTCCGTTTCTTATTTTTTCTCTGAAAATCTACTCAAAAATATTTTCATACAAATATGTTAAAATAAGTTTAACCAAAAAACGGGGAGGTGAAAGTGATGAAAAAGATTCTTATAATAACCATTGCAATAATCTTATCACTTAGTATCTTTGCTACAGAAAACGCTTTAGAAATATTTAGTTGGTGGACAGGTGGCGGTGAAGAAGAAGGTTTACTTGCATTATTTAATCTCTTTAACAAATATTATCCAGATATTCATATTATCAATGCAGCAGTTGCTGGTGGAGCCGGTACTAATGCAAAAGCAGTATTGAAAACCAGGATGCTAGGAGGAAATCCTCCAGATTCCTTCCAAGTTCACGCTGGTATGGAACTTACAGATACTTATGTAATTCCAGGACTCATGGAACCAATTACTTGGATTTTGAAAGAGATAGGAGCATACAACAAGTTCCCAAAAGACCTTATAGAAATCGTTAGCTACAAGGGTGAAGTTTATTCCGTTCCCGTGAATGTTCATAGAGCAAATGTTGTTTTCTACAACAAAAAAATTGCAAAAGAAATTGGAATGACAAAAGAACCAACAACATGGCCCGAATTTTTGACATATCTTGATAAGGCTAAAAAAATGGGATACGTTGGTATAGCACTTGGTGATAAAAACAAATGGACATCACTTCATCTTTTTGAAAGTATAATGCTCGCAGAACTTGGACCAGAAAAATACAACAAATTGTGGAAAGGTGAAGCATCATTTAATGATCCTGCTATAAAACAAGCTCTTTCAATTTTAAAAGACATTCTTGCATATGTAAATTCAGACCATTCCGCTCTAACTTGGCAAGATGCAACAAGAATGGTTTTTGAAGGAAAAGCATTCTGTAACATGATGGGCGACTGGGCAGAAGGATATTTAAAGACACTTGGATGGAAACCTGGAGTTGACTTTGGATGGTTTGCACTTCCAGGTACTCAAGATGCATTCATGCTCGTTTCAGACACCTTCGGATTGCCAAAAAATGCTCCTCATAGAGAAAATGCTATAAAGTGGTTAAAATTCCTTGCAACTGTTGAGGCTCAAGATACCTTTAATCCAATTAAAGGATCAATACCTGCAAGAATTGATGCAGATAAGTCAAAATACGATGTATATCTAAAATGGTCAATGAATGACTTTTCTACAAAAGCAATCTGTCCTTCCATAATACATGGTTCAGCTGCTCCAGAATCATTTGCCACAGCTCTCATGGATGCAATAAATATATTTGTCACAGAGCAAAATGTAAATCAAACATTCAAAGAAATACTCTGGATTGCAGAAGATAATGGATATCTAACGGATTAAAACAAACGGGGCATCTTGCCCCGTTATTTTGAGGTGAGAGTGTGAGAAAAAAGAACCTTCTTATTGGACTCTTAGTTATTACACCTTCCATAATTGCGATTGCCATATTTGTTTATGGATTTATAGGCTGGACTGTTAGAACTTCCTTTTCAAATTGGAATAGTTTTTCTACGCTTTTAAGGGGACAATACAAATTCGTTGGTCTAAGAAACTATATTAGGCTTTTTCAAGACAGCAGATTTCAAACGGATCTTTGGAACACCTTCTTTTTTACTCTATTTTTCTTACTTGGAACAATTGCACTTGGTATAATCATGGCAATTCTTGTAGATAAAGGCTTAAAAGGTTCCAGATTTTTCCAAAACCTCTTTCTATTTCCAATGGCAATTTCTTTTGTGGTAACTGGAACTGTATGGAGCTGGATTTTTGCACCAGGTAATATACCTCAAAATCCACAAGGGTTAAACCTTCTACTTTCAAAACTTGGACTTGAAAAACTTATGTGGGGTTGGTACACAAGTACACATTCAATTGGAAAATTCAACGTTGCATTGATACCAGTAATTATAGCTGCTATCTGGCAACTTTCAGGTTATACAATGGCAATGTATCTTGCAGGACTAAGAGGTATTTCTGAAGATATTATAGAAGCTGCAAGAGTTGACGGAGCATCAGAATGGAAAATTTTTTGGAAGATTAAAATGCCACTTTTAACACCAATTACCTTGAGTGCAATGATTATTCTTGGACATATCTCTTTGAAGATTTTCGATTTGGTATTTTCAATGACAGGTAGCGGACCAAACTTTGTTACTGATGTTCCAGCTATCTACATGTTTGAATTAACCTTTAGAAGCAATAGATACGCAATGGGCTCAGCAATTGCTATAATTATGTTATGTTTTGTTGCAGTAGTTATTATTCCATATCTTGCAACAAACTTGAGAGGTGAAAGAAGATGAAAAAGTTCTTTTCGTATTTTTTTCTAATAATAATAGCAATATATATTATTACCCCTCTTTATGTACTGCTTGCAACAAGTTTTAAACCTTTAAGCGAAATTGGAATCTCTGATATGTGGAAATTGCCAAAAAGCTGGTCTTTAAGCGGGCTTATAAAAGCTTTTAACAAACTTTCTCCAAACCTTAAAAATAGTTTTTATTTAACAATCCCTGCTACAATTATTTCTGCCCTTCTTGGTTCATTAAACGGCTATGTATTTTCAAAAGTAAAATTTAAAGGTGTGAATATAATCTTTGCAATTATCCTTTTTGGAATGTTTATTCCATACCAAAGTGTATTGTTTCCATTGATTCGTTTTCTTCAAAGAGTTAATCTTTATGGAACAATAACTGGATTAATAATAGTCCATGTAGTCTACGGTATACCTATAACTTCTTTGATTTTTAGAAATTACTACAGTGAAGTTCCAAACGAACTTATAGAAGCAGCATATATGGATGGCGCAGGTTTTTTTAAAACCTACTCAAAAGTATTATTTCCTATCTCTATACCTGCTTTTGTTGTAGTTATAATATGGCAGTTTACAAACATATGGAATGAATTTTTATTTGCAGTAACTGTTACAAGCAATCCTGCAAAGCAGCCTATAACCGTAGCATTAGTAAACCTGGCAGGAAGCCAGGTTGTAGAATGGAACGTACAAATGGCTGGTGCACTTATCACTGCCCTTCCAACACTTGTTGTTTACATTTTACTTGGAAAATTCTTTATAAGAGGACTTCTCTCTGGATCTGTAAAAGGTTAAAAAGAAAGTTGTGCATCTGAAAATTCTTTTTTTATCCTGTTTATTAACTCCTTTACAGATATAATTTCTTTTACTTTGTATGCATTTTCGCCAGCAAAAGCAAAACCTTCTTTTAAAAAACCAAGTTTTGCATTGGTAAGTGCTTTTGCAATACAATACGGAACTTTTCTAAAATCGCAGGTTTTTAAGCATTTCCAAGAGCATTTTATTGGCCTTTTTTCACCTTTTTCTACACTTTCTATAAATTCATTCTTTATAGCTCTCCCAGGAAGTCCCACTGGACTATCTATTATTGTAATATCCTCTTTCTTGCAATTTACATACATCTTTTTAAATTCTTCTGAGGCATCACATTCCTTTGTTGCAACAAATCTTGTTGCCATTTGAACACCATCTGCTCCCAATTTTAAAAATTTATATATATCCCCTCCACTGTAAATTCCTCCTGCAGCAATTACTGGTATTTTTTTGCCGTATTCTTTTTCATATACATTAACTTGTTTTATAACCTCTTTTAATATCTTCTCTAGTGAGTATTCAGGATCAAATATCTGCTCTTTTTTAAATCCAAGATGTCCTCCAGCCTTTGGACCTTCAACAACAATTGCATCTGGCAATATATCATAATGTTTCTTCCAGTATTTTATAATTAAACTTGCAGCTCTTTTTGAAGACACAATAGGTACTATTTTTACACCAGATTCTTTTATTTCCTTTGCGGGTATATCCAATGCAAGACCTGCACCCATAAAAATAATGTCTATGTGTTCTTCAATTGAAGCCTTTATCAATTCAGAAAAATCTGACAATGCAACCATTATATTAACACCTATTATTCCATCTGAAAGCTTTCTAGCTTTTCTTATTTCCCTTCTAAGCGCTCTAATATTAGCTTGTCTGTAATTTGTATCAAAATCATCTTCAAACATTCCTATACCAGCAGCTCCAATAACCCCTATCCCACCTTCGTTTGCAACTGCACTTGCAAGACTTGAAAGAGAAATTCCAACACTCATACCACCTTGGATTATTGGAAGTCTTGATATTAAATTCCCAATTTTTAAAACCGGTAATTTCATTTAGATCCCCCCACAAAATTTAATTTTTTAAACACAAAAATTATATCATTCTAACTTTTTTAAATCAAGTTAATTTTTACAAAAAAATTGCATTCATGATATAATATAAACAAATTAAGGATTGAGAGAGTGAAAGATTATGAGGAGTCTAAAAGGCCAATTTTTTTATATATTATTATTCCTTATTTTATTTTCCGCATTATCCTTTGGTTTAATTTTGACATACACACTATACAAAAGTGAAATAAAACAAGCAAAAGAATTAATCTACCAAAAAAACAAAGCCGTTTCATTCTTTGTAGAAAGCTATTTTAAAAAATTTTACATTACGCTAGACTTTCTCAGCACATTAGATAATGTTATAAACGCTCAGAAATTAAAAGAAAAAGAAAAAGAAAATATTATAAATTTCTACAAAAAAATTCAAAAAATCGATCCCGATATAAATTATTTGTATTCAGCCTATGAAAATGGATCCATTTTGATATATAACTATACCCCGCCAGAAGGGTTTAATCCAAAGGTTAGGCCCTGGTACAAAGCCGCTATTGAATCTTACCCAAAAATTTCAAATGGGATTCCATACAAAGAAATAAAAACCAAAGAGTGGTTAGTTTCAATGGGGAAGGCTTTATATGATAAAAATGGTAATTTAACAGGAGTTGTAGCTATAGATACATCAGTTAATAAAATAAATGAACTTATAAATAAAAAAGACAATAATTTTGATTCTTTATATAGCTATATTCTCAACAAAAATCAAGAAGTAATATTTCATCCAAATAAAGAATATATCTCAAAAGCTGTTAAAGAATTGGTAAATAAAAACTTCGATTTTTCAAGTAATGAGGGGTACTTTGAATATAAGTTAAATAAATATGATAAGATAGCGTATTATACTAATCTAGATTTTTTAGGTTGGACTGTTGTTACTGTAGTAAACAAAGAAGAAATAATATTAAAAATCATTCATGGATTATTTTTTCCAATATCGATAGTAGTATTTATATCAATTTCTATAGGGATATGGCTCACTTTTTCTTTATATGGAAAAATAATTTCGCCAATTACAAAACTTAAAGAAAGGATCCAAAAAATTGCAAATGGGCATTTAATAAACAATGATTTTAGATACCCAGACAATGAAATCGGAATCATTGCGCATGAAGTTGAAAAATTCACAGAAAAAGAACTTTATAGAAAAAACATCGAATTGTTAGAATTAAACAAAAAATTAAAATATTTATCTGAAAGAGATCAACTAACTGATCTTTACAACAGGCATAAAATGAACAAGGAAATAAGAAAACATTATTATAACTACAAAAGATATGGTAGACCTTTTTCACTTTTAATGGTAGATATTGACAAATTCAAAAAAATAAACGATACATACGGACATATGGTTGGTGATGAGGTACTCAAAAAATTGGCAAAAATACTAGTTAAAAATGTTAGAAAATCAGATATAGTATCAAGATGGGGCGGTGAAGAATTTTTAATCCTACTTTCTGAAACAAACTTAGAGCAAGCAATAGAAGTAGCTGAAAAAATTAGAAAAATTATCGAAACTGAGATCTTCCCAAAAGATATTAAAATCACAGTTAGCATCGGTGTAGATTCTGTAGAAAACTATGAACATATAAAAGATTTACTCATTGTGGTTGATGAAAAATTATACAAAGCCAAAGAAAATGGAAGAAATAGAGTAGAATATTAAAATAAGAACCTCCAAATCGGAGGTTCATTTTTCAATATAGCTTATTATATTTGCAATATCAGAAGGTGTAACTCCAGGTATTCTCATTGCTTGACCAATAGATCTAGGTAAAATTTTTTTTAGCTTTTCCCTTGCTTCAGTTGAAAGATTTGGCACTTTATCAAAATTTATTTTAGAAATATCAACCGACTCATATTCCTCAAAAACTTTAACATCTTCAAGCATCTTTTCAATATATCCTTCATACTTTATCAATATCTCTATCTGTTCTAAAAGTTCTCTATCTTCAATAGGTTCATTATCAAACTCTTTTACATGTCCATACTCAATTTCAGGCCTTTTTAATAGATTATACAACTTTGTTCCTTCTTTTAGAGGAGTTGATCCTAATTCTACAAGTCTATCATTTACAATATCTGATGCTGGAACTTTGACATTCTTAAGCCTTTCTATTTGATATTGGATCTGTTTTTCAAGATTAATTACCTTTTCATAGAACCACTTTGGAATCAAACCTACTCTATAGCCATACTTTGCAAGCCTTAAATGTGCATTATCATGACGCAGTAAAAGCCTATATTCGGCACGAGAGGTTAAAAGTCTGTACGGCTCATCAACACCCTTTGTAGTTAGATCATCTATAAGTATTCCAATATAGCTTTCGGATCTTTTTAAAATCAATGGCTCTTCTCCTAAAATTTTCATTGCTGCATTAATTCCAGCGATTAAACCTTGACCTGCCGCTTCTTCATAACCACTTGTTCCATTAATCTGGCCTGCAAAATATAGACCTTCCACTATCTTTGATTCAAGTGTCTGATATAACTGTGTTGGGTCAATGTAATCATATTCGATTGCGTATGCAGGCCTTACAATAACTACATTTTCAAGACCAGGTACAGTCCTAAGCATTTTTACCTGCGCTGCATATGGAAGACTGGTAGATAAGCCATTTAAATAAAATTCTTGAGAGTCTCTTCCTTCTGGCTCAACAAAAACTTGATGCGAATCCCTGTTAAACTTTACGACCTTATCCTCAATCGAAGGGCAATACCTTGGCCCAACACTTTGAATTAATTTAACATCTCCATACAGCGGCGAATAAACAAGATAATCCCTTATTATCTTATGAGTTTGCTGATTTGTATGGGTAAGCCAACATGGATGATCCTTTGGTAAAACCTTAGGTTCACTAAAATATGAAAAAGCCCTAGGCTCATCATCTGTATCCTGGCGAATCATTTTTGAAAAATCAATACTACTTTTTAAAACTCTTGCTGGAGTGCCAGTTTTAAATCTTGAAAGCTTAAAACCAAGTTCTAACAAAGATTTACTCAAACCTTTTGCAGGAAGATCTCCCATTCTTCCTGCTTCCATAGTATCTCTACCAATAAATATTTTCCCGCGTAAAAATGTTCCTGTAGTAAGTATTACTGCCTTAGCGTAATAATCTATACCAAAAGAATCCACAACGCCTTTTATTTTTCCACTTTCTACCAATACCTTTTCTACAACTCCATATCTGAGTATTAATTCTTTTTGAGTTTGAAGCTTATTTTTCATAAGTTTTGAGTACTCAAACTTATCAATTTGAGCCCTTAAGGCCCTTACAGCAGGTCCTTTACCAGTATTTAACATCCTAACATTTATCATAGTTTCATCTGTTGTTTTTGCCATTTCTCCACCAAGAGCATCTATCTCACGCACAACAATACCCTTTGCAGGGCCTCCTATTGCAGGATTACATGGGGCCCATCCTACGTTATCAAGATTGGTAGTTAATAAAAGCGTTCTAAGCCCAAGCCTTGCAGTGGAAAGAGCGGCTTCAATTCCAGCATGGCCTGCACCAACAACAATCACATCAAAGTACTTATCATCATCAGGTCTTTCAAAAAACAAGGAAATACCTCCTTTAACTTTTTTCAGTATATTTTATTTAAGTATACCACACTATTTTTTCGTATGTCTATATATTTTGTATATATATGATAAAATAATTAAGTAAGGAGGGATTGGTTTGAAAAATAAATTAACTCTTCAAAATCTCTTTAAAATATTCTCAAGTCAGACTAAACTTGAAATACTAATGACCATTTTTGACAACAATCTAACAGCATCTGAAATAGCAAATAGATTAAATAAAGATATCTCAACCATATATAGACACCTTGTGCAATTAAAAAATATAGGAATTTTAAAATCAAAGAGAGTTAAGGGCATTGAGTACTTTGATTTTTCTTCAACCAAAGTATTTCAATTAATTGAAAATGCTATCGAGTTTTTAAACGAAATTAATGGTGAGCATGTTATTGATTGTTCCAACTTAAAAGAATGCTTTTTTGCAAAAAACCCTAACAATTTAAATCCAGATTATGTTCTAGATGTAAGAGGAGAAATATGTCCTGTCCCAGATGTTAAAACCAGAAAAATGCTTGAAACATTAGAAGAAGGAAAAATATTACTAGTAATTGTGGATTATCCATTATCTGCAGAAAGAATACCTATTTCCGTCTCAAAGATGGGGGCAAAAGTGCTTGCAAAAATTTCAGAAAAAGCAGGTGAAGTAAAAATCTTCATACAAAAATAAAGGCGCCCTTCTTAAAAAAGAGCGCCTTTATTTTTAATTAACGTTATAATTTTTCATACTCTTCTTCTGTTATTAAATCTTCTAACTCACTTTCATCACTAATTTCTATTTTTGCAATCCAGCCTTCTTCTTCTGCAGAATCGCTTATTAATTCCGGATTTGTATCAAGCTTTTCATTAACTTCAACAATCTTTCCACTGACAGGTGCATATACACTACTTGCAGCTTTTACAGATTCAATCGTACATAATTGCTCACCTTTTTCTACAACTTTTCCTACTTCTGGAAGATCAACATAAGTTACGTCACCTAAATCTTCTGCTGCCCTTTTTGAAATACCAATTACTCCAACCCCATCATTTACCCTTATCCATTCATGAGTTTTTGAATATTTTTTCATATTTTAACCCCTTTCTCAATTTTTATTTCAAATATGAATAGCCCAATTACCTTCAAAAGCTCCAAGGAGTGTTTCAGTTAGTGTTGGATGTGGGTGTATTGCTTCTGCTATTTTTTCTGTAACCATTTCATATTTTACTCCCAATACTCCCTCCATTATCATGTCCGTTGCGTTTGCTGACACTAGCGTTACTCCCAATACTTTCCCTGTTTCTTTTTCTTCTATCACCTTTGCAAATCCTAATTTCTCTTCCATTGTTCTTGCCCTTCCATTTGCTGATACCGGAAATTTATATATATTTACTTTTTCTCTATCCACTTCTTTTTCTCTTTTTCCTACACTTGCTACTTCTGGATTTGAAAAGATTATCGATGGTACTGCTCTATAGTCCATTTCTATTTCTTCTCCTGCTATGTTATGTGCTGCTACTATCCCTTCGTACATCGCAACATGTGCTAGCATTATCTGTCCCCTTATATCTCCTATTGCATATATGTTGTCTATATTTGTTCTCATACGTTTGTCTGTTTTTACTCCTCTTTCTATTTCTATGCCAAGTGATTTTATATCTTCACTTATATTCGGTCTTCTTCCTACTGCAAGTAGTACTTTTTCAACTTCTATTTCTTTTCCTGCAACTTTTGCAATATATTTTTCGTTCTTTTTTTCCACTCCTTCTACTTTTTCTCCTTCTATTATTTTTACTTTGTTCTTTTTTAGTGCTTTTTTTACTTCTTCTGCTACATCACTATCTTCGTATGGTAAAATATGCTCTGCAAGTTCTACTATTGTTACATCTACTCCAAAGCTTGAAAAGAATGTTGCAAATTCTACTCCTATTACTCCTCCGCCTATTATCAATATCGATTCTGGCATCTTTTCCATCTTAAATACATCATCACTTGTCCATATACCCTCTATCTGATCAAATGGTGGAAAGATAACTGGCACAGAACCATGCGCTAAGATTATATTTTCTCCCTCTATTTCTTGTCCACTATTTTCAAGTAAAACAGTGTTTTTGTCTTTTAATACTGCTTTGTCTTTAAATACATCAATCTTGTTCTTTTTCATTAAAAACTCTATACCTTTTCTAGACATAGTAACAGACTTTTGCATATGTTTCATGATTAAGGATAGATCATATGAAACATTATCAACTAAGATACCAAACTTTTTAGCCTTTTCATTTATCTCAGTAAAAAGGTGTGAGGCTGTAAGCATAGCTTTAGTAGGAATACACCCTTTGTTAGTACAGGTACCACCAAATTCTTCTTTCTCAACAATTGCAACTTTCTTACCAAGCTGTGAAAGCCTTATTGCTGCAACATATCCTCCAGGCCCTCCACCTATTACTATCGTTTCATACATTATTTATCCCTCCTACCTAAAAAGACTAACGGGGAAAGTTCCCCGTTAGCCTATAAATTTTTCTTCTTTTTCTATGAGTTCTACAAAGCCATCATAGTCTATCAAATTATATTTTGCTTCATCTTCTTTGTAACCTCTTGCAAGAAAATCTTCCTTTAATATGTAAACGTTCGCCTTTGTTAATGATGATAAATCTTGTAAATTCCAATATACACCATCCTGGATTAACACTATTGAATCTTCTTCTTTTGCATTTTCGATCTTTAGCTTTTCAACGGGATGGTTTATACCATATTTAACTAAAACTAAAGCCATTAAAATCACCTCTCACATAAAAATAACCAAATCAAATTGATGGAAGAAATCAGATAATTCATTTTTATTAATAAATTGTGCACCATACTCTTCGTCTACATTTTTAACATTGTACTTTTCTAAATCCTCTTTAACGGCATATACTGGGGTCTCGTACCTCTTTATAAATCTTTGAACTATCTTTATCGGAAGAAGTCCCAAAGATTCTGGTTTCGTATCCTTTGATAATGCAACTGTAGCGGCATCAATTAACATTACAGCAGGTTCAATATCTTCACCGTACATTCCAAATGCTGTTCTAAATCCTTCATTTACCCATATTGAACCAACTGGAGATTGATATACAACAAATAAAACCTTTTTTTCCATTATTTTTCACCTCACGCCATAAGACTTATAAATCTATCGCTTGTGTAAATGAGTTCTGCAAGTTCTGGAAGTCCACTTGGATTTGAACCTTCTATTATCATATCCGTCGTAATTCCCCTATAGTCCATACAAATTCCACAAATTTCAACTTTTACGCCTTTATCTATAAGTCCTTTTAAAAGTTGTGAAATATTTCTATCTCCTCTTACAGGTTTCATATGTTTATTAGATGCTATTGCAGAATCACAGAACAAAAAGATTGTAACTTCATGGCCTTTTTTCAAAGCAGCTTCTGCAATTTTTACAGCAGTATCTAAATCTTGATATGTATATGGTTGAACCATAACCTGAATTGTGATTTTCATATTATCTCCTCCTCAGTCCCTTCCAAACAAAATCCATGCCATCGTCCAATTTCCAAGGATAAAGAATAGTGAAGCTAGTAAAGAACCAATTGCCATTTGTGGAACACCTGTAAAGAAATGTCCGATATTACAACCACCTGCTGTAACAGCACCTAATCCCATTAAAACTCCACCGACCATTACTTGAAGATAAGTAATTGGATTTTTAGGCATTCTTAGTTTGAACTCTCCTGCAAGCTTTGCAGAAATCATTGCACCAATTATAATTCCTACAATTTCCCAGCCTTCCCAACTCAAAGGTTGTTTGTTTAAAAATCCTTTAAACAAGCTAATCCATCCACCTGTAATACCAAATCCGTAGTTTCTTCCGGAAGCTGCACTAGACATCCATGCAAGGGGTGCTAATATTGCAAGGATTATTGCAGCCGTTTTGTAACCAAGTTTTGTACTTCTTTCCGTTGTTTTTGTTCCAAAAACGTACCACAAAAGAATTGCCACAAATATAATTCCAACTATCCATGGGTTTACATGAAAAACAGAAGATAGAGTTGGACCAGATTTAGCTGCATATAGTCCTTCTGTATGTTCAACCTTAACAGTGAATTTTGAAACCCATTTTAACCATCCAGAAAATACTCCCGCCTTTGTTGCATATGCTGTTAAACCGTAGAAAATAGCGGCAAACCACGCAGTTGTCATACCTTCACCAGTTCTATATGTAACACCAGACGCACAACCTCCGGCAAGTACCATTCCCATACCAAACAAATATCCACCAATTATATTCCCAACCCAGTTTAAAGGTTTAGGATTTAATGTAATCCAACCCATTTGTGCAAAAAATAGGAATGTGAGAACTTGAAGTGCTATTACTAAAGCTGCAAATTTCATAAGGTAATTATCTTTAAAAAGTCTTACATCTCTAAAAGCTGAATTAAAACATATACGACCTCTTTGAAGAATAATACCAAATATAAGCCCAAATACTATTCCTAAATATGCCATTTTATGCACCCCCAGCTTAGCCGTTTACTTTAATATAAATCTTCCATTCACTTCCTCCAACTTCTTCTATTTCTAATACTTCATGTCCCAATTTCTTTACTGTTTCTGGAATTCTTTCTTTTGACATTGGATAATCAATTAAAACTTCCAAAATTTCACCTGGTTTCATCTTTTTTAATGCTCTCTTTGTTTCAACGTCAGGAACTGGACATACCTCTCCTCTTACATCAATAGTTTTTGTAACTTCATACTTTGCCATACTACCCACCTCCATTATAAAGATATTTTTCACAAATTTTCAGCCTTAATATTGCGATTTTTTTCACATTCCATTTAAATTATAACTTGTTATTTTAACCAAACAGTTTCCAAAAAATTACAGTTTGGTTAATAATACAAATAAATACTTAAAAGCAAAAAAGCTTTTAAAATAAATCTTTCTATTATTTATTAAGAACACTTGTTAACGTATCGTTAACAGATTCAAAGTCTTATAATATTTTCTGCCATGTGGCTAAATTCTTCATCGTGGGTTATTATAAACACTTGCTTTACATCTTCAAATAATTTTTCTATGTTTTCTGCAAGAAGCTTTTTCCTTTCAATGTCAAGGTTAACGGTAGGCTCATCAAGTATATAAAAATCTGATTTTGAAAGGATTTTTGAAAGAGCGGCCCTAATGGCAATTGCAACACTTACCTGCTCTCCACCTGATAGCATCGAAAATGTTCTCTCTATTGATTCTTCAACATTTCTTAGAATAACTTCATAATCATTTTCCGCAGAGAATTCTATCATTTCAACTTTTCCAGTCATTCTAATGTAGTTTTCAGTTGAAAGATTAGAAATCTCATCTGAAATTCTGTGGGCTACCTTCATTCCCAAATCTCTTAATTTTTCTCTAAATTCTCTTGTCAATTTCTGCTTCTTTTCTAAAAATATCCTCTTAGATTCAAGCTCTCTTTTTTCATTTTCAAGCCTTTTCTTTCTTTCTCTTTCCTTAATAAGAAACTTTACATTTTCCTCTAATTTTCCTACTTGCTGTGAAAGCTCTGATAATTTTTCATTTCTTTTATCAATATCTGCAACTAAATTATCTTTTTCACTTTCTATTTCTTCTATATTGTGAATTTTTTCTAATTCTTTTTCAAGAATACTAGATAATTTTTGATTTTTTTCTATATTTTTCTTTGTATCTTTAACTTCTTTTAATATATTTTCTAGCATTTGAGCTTCTTTTTCAAATTTTTTATACAAGTCAAAATCTTCTCTTAATTTATCCATCTCTTTTTGTTTTTCTTCTATAGAATTCACTGTACTTTCCATATCTTTTTCAATATCATTATACTTTATCAGAACTTTTTCAACTTGCTCTAATTCCTTTGAAGTTTTCTCAAAACTTTCGTTAAATAACAATATTTTTTCATTTATGTTCCTTAACTTTTCATCTTCTTCTACAATTTCTTTTAAATATTTTTCATGTTCTTTTTCAAGGCTGTTTTTTCTTTCTTTTGTAATTGAAATTTGCTTTACTAAAGATAATTTCTTTTCTTCATACTCTTTCTTTATTTTTTCCATATCTTCATAGTTTTGAATTTTAAGAATATTTTCAATACTCTTTATACTTTCCTTTTCTCTTTCAATTTCCTCAAGCCTTAAATTTATATTAGAAAGTTCTATTTCTTTTTCTTTTAGATTTTTTTCTAATTCTTCTTTTTCTTTTTTGAAATTTCTTAACTTTTTTAGACTTTTTTCAAGCTCAGATATTTTCTCCTCTATTTTTCTCTTTTCAACAATATATACTTCAAATCCTCCTTTTTCCTTTACATTTTTACATTCTTCTTTCAATATCGGGCATATCCCACTAGATAATTCACGACTTACATTTTTTATATTCTCAAGTCTTGCACGCAAATTTGCAAGATCTTGTACTAATTGATCTTCATAGCTTATATTTTTCTCTAATTCTTCTTTTCGTCGTATTAACCTTGAAATCTCACCTTCAAGCAACTTTTTTTTAAATGAAAGTTTATCTTCCTCTGAAATTTTTAAATGTTTATGTTGTAATTCTACTTTGAGTTTCCCTAGCTCTTCATATCTTTTATTAAACTCCTCTATTTTTGCAGAAAGCTTGGTTTGATCATCCAAAAGACTTTTCAAATATTCATCTAACTTAAAAATCTCTTTTTTTAAATTATTAACTTTTTCATCCTTTTCAGCTATTCTTCTTTCAATTTCTACCTTTTTTTCTTTTAAACTACTAATTTGAAACTCTAATACACTTTTATTTTTTTCTAATTCATTCCTTTTATCTTGAAGCGTTTCTTTCTCACGCTTTTTCTCTTGAAGTTCTTTTTGCTTGGCATTTAATCTTCTTACTTCTTTTTCCAACTCTAAATACTTTTCATATCCTTTTTTTGTTTTTTCTACAATATCCTTGGCTTTTTTTGCATCCTCTAGTCTTTTATTTAAATCATCTAATTTGCTATTTAAATGTTCTTTTTCTTTTTTCAGCATTTGTAAGTCTTTTTTTATTCTTTTATAACTTTCTATTATATCCTCTAAACTTTTTTGTCTTTTTCTTAGATTTTGTATTTCTGCTCTTAGATTTTCTATCTCACTTTTAACTTGCTCTAACTTTTTTTCATGTACTTTTATTCTTTCCTCTAAATTAGCAAAATCTTCACTTTCAAGTTCTAACTTTATCTTTTCTAATTCAACCTTATTAATTTCTAAATCTTTTTCATAACTTTGCTGAACTTTCGAAAGTTTGTCGGATATCTCTTTATACACATCTGTTTCAAATAGCCTATCAAACAGCTTTTTTCTATCAGCATCTGTTTTTGAAAAAAGATCCGTAAGTTGATTTTGGTAAACATACACTACTTTATTAAACACCTCTTCGTTAATTCCAAAAACGTTTTTAATGTATTCTGAAATATCTTCTTTCCCTTCATATTTCAAGCTTCCATCTTTTGAATAAAGACTTGATTTGCTTTGTCCTATACTTTTTTCCAAAACATATTCTTTTCCATCGCTTCCAATGAATTCTACCTTTATTTGAGCTTTTTTACTTCCATCTTTTGAAATAATAGAATTTAACGGCCCACGTGGTGATTTTGAAAAAAATGCAACACTCAATGCCTCAAATATTGAGCTTTTTCCCGTTCCATTTTTTCCAAGCAACAGGTTAATACCTGGTTTAAATTCAAATTCTCTATCTTTATGCACCCTAAAATTTTTTAAACAAACCTTCTTAATTATCATCTTTTTCACCCTTAAGTAATTTGTTTAAAAAATCGTCGAATATATCTATCAAATCCTCTTCTTTCTCCGTTTTCTTTAAAGTAGAGATAAGTTTTGATGTATCATCTGCATTTTTTGAAAAAATATTTCCCCATGACTTAATAATCTCCTTTTCAATTTCTTCTTTGCTAAGATTTTTAAGTTGCCTGCTATTAAATACTTGCCCTTCAAAAATCACCTTCACATTTACCTTTAATGCTCCCTTTGATAGTAACTCTCCTTCAATCCAACTAACATTAGGATATCTGCCAGATGCAGAATTTACCTCAAGGTTTATTATCTCTCCTTCTTCAATATCCAAATTTGCTACAAACTCTTTGTAATTATCTATACGGATTCTATACGTGGAAAGCTTTCTCTTTTTTGATGGATAAAAGGTATATTCTCTTGAATCAGTATCAAAAATTATATAGCCTTTTTGACCTTTTTCGTTTAAATCCCAATATTCAGGAGAACCTGGTATAAAAAAGTATGGATTTGTTGATGGGTATTTATAAAAGGAATGAAAATGACCTGCGGCAATATACAAAACTTTATTTGAAAAAGCATCAATAACTTCTTTTGTCACGCACCCTGGAAGCAAAGTATCAGATAAATCATTAACAATCGCCGTGTGAACAATAACTATATTTTCCCCTTTATCTAAAGATTGAGACAAATCGTGCAATGCCTTCTCATTTAAATTAGATTGATATGAAATTCCAAAAAACTTTATTCCATCAATTTCTATTGGTACAAATTTAAACTTTTCACCATCTAAATAAGACTTTGGAAATATTGCAAGTTCTTTTTTTTCAAGATACCATATCCAAGACTCTTTGTATGTAGAAACTTGATCATGGTTTCCTTCGATAGCTAGAACCTTAATTTCATTTTCCTTTAAAACATTTAAAAGTCTTTCTGCTTTATACAATGTTTCAGGAGAAATATCACTTTTATCAAACAAATCACCAGAAATAATCACCACATCAACTTTGTTTTTTACCGATTCATTAACTATATACTCTGCCGCTTTAAAATAGTCTTCATATCTTTCATTAGAATACAAACCGACACCTCCAGCAGGTCTTCTGCCAAGGTGCCAATCAGAAGTATGTAAAATTTTCACAAAATCACCTCAAACAAACCTTACACTTTTCTCTTATACAATATTATTTGAATTCTATCAGAAACATCTTCAGATGTATCTGATATATCCGCTATCCTATGAACCAAATCTTTCAACTGAATTTTTTCTGCAAGAGGGATATCAAGTGAAAAGATCTTTCTAATAGTACTTCTTTCTATCTCATCTGTTTCATGTTCAAACCTTTCTGTTTCTACAATCATCTGACTTGCCTTTTCAAAATCCTCGAACATTTCCTTTGCAGCTTCCTTTAAAGCTTTGTAAGTTTCAAGTGATTTTGATATTAAAGCTTTCAAGTTTTCGTGAATTTCTTTTGGAATGATTAAATCTTGCAGATCTATCTCATCTGCAACACTTTCTGCTTTATTTGCTATCCTATCAAGTGCTTCAATTGTTCCAAGAAGATCACCTCTAAAATTTGGTAAAAACGCACCTGAATACATTTCAAGTTCTGCTTTCCTTCTTATTTGATCGGCTGTTGTTTCTGCTTTTCTTACTTCTTCTGCTAATTCCTTATGTTTCTCCTTTTTTTCTTCATAAATAAGATTCTGGAGCTTTACTATTGTATCTTCAACTGCATCAAGATGCTGTCTAAAAAGCTCTATAACTACCTGCTCTTTTTTTCCAAAAAAAAGGCTCATATATTTTCTCCTCCTTTACTTTACAAATATATAAATTTGCCGTGGATTTATCGTCCAACTTGTATTTTGTAAAATCATTTCATCTTTTTCTCCAAATTCATAGTTGTCACCATCAAAAAATGCATACCAAACCCATTTATATCCTTTTGGAACTTCGTATGTATTTGGATATGTTGGATCAAGGTTAATCAATACAAGCACGTCTTGGAAGTTATACGACTTTTTCAAAACATACAAGTTTTTCCAATCCCTTTCAATCGTAGTATTCCCAAAAGCAAGTGCTGGATATTCTTTTCTTAAATTGATATATTCTTTAAAAAAGTTTAAAATAGAATATCCATTTTGTTGTTCTTCTACAGATACTCCATCATATGGGTCATCGTATACTGCTCCATCTTCATTAGCATTTCCTTCAGTAATACCTTCGTAAAACTCTTTTGTCCAATAAGTTTGACCGTTTCCTTTTTGATCCTTATACCATTGCATTGGCTCACGCACAGGTATATCCCACGGATATGAATTCCACTTCCATCCAAAAAGTCCTATTTCATCACCATAGTAAATGGTTGGCATACCCGTTAAAGAAAGCAGTAAAGCATTAACTAGCAAATATTGTTTTGTCGCCGAATTTTTGTCACCTTGATATTTACTATCTACAAGTTCAGAAATAAATCTGTCAAGATCATGACTGTCAATAAATGGAAAATGAAAAATATTTAAATTATACAATGATGAATCAACCCAACTAATAGAGTCAGAAATTAAGTTGTCTCTTCCTTCAAAATTCCCCCTTAAATTGTACATAAAACTAAAATTAAAAACAGGCATAGGGGCAAACTTTGAAAGGATACTTGGATCTCCATCGTAAACCTCACTCACAACTATTGCATTTTCCCCAAGTTTATCTTTTATATAGCCTTCTATCTCTTTTGCAATACTTGCTGATTGTTCGACTCCATCGCTCCAATCAAATCCATAGTAATGTTTTGCTGCATCCAATCTAAATCCATCTACTCCCATGTCTATCCAAAAATCTATTATCTTTTTTACCTCTTCCATTACTTTAGGATTGTCGTAATTGAGGTCTGGCATTGACGAGTCAAACAATCCAAAATACCACACAGTCTGTCCTTTTGAATTAACCTTGTAATGCCAATGATTTTTATTTTGAGGCTCATCCAAACTCATAATGTAATAGTTCCAATATGGAGAATTAGTAGTATTTTCAACGGCATCAAGAAACCATGGATGTGTATCCGACGTATGATTAACAACAAGATCCATTACTACCTTTATTCCATTTTCATTTAGAATTTCTATCATATTATCAAGATCTTGTAGTGTTCCATAATCTGGTTCTACATCGTAGTAATCTTCAACATCATATCCATGATACGATTTACTTTTATTAAATGGTAA
This sequence comes from Thermosipho globiformans, assembly GCF_003990895.1. NCBI lineage: Bacteria > Thermotogati > Thermotogota > Thermotogae > Thermotogales > Fervidobacteriaceae > Thermosipho > Thermosipho globiformans. The sequence goes on along the minus strand of NZ_BHXD01000006.1, from coordinate 31,836 downwards.
AAACCATATTGTATCAATTCCAAGAGATTTTAGATAATCTACCTTTTCGGCAACTCCATTAAAGTCTCCCACACCATCACTGTCTGTATCAAAATATGAACGGATGAATAACGTATACATAGTAGACGATGTAAGAGGAACATTCAATGATGTTAGAGTTATATCATCTTTTGAAACCTCATTAATGTTACTTTCAAACCCATTAGCAACTACTCTAATCGCAATTTTCTCCAGATCCCAAAACTGCCTACCCGTAAATTCTGTTGAAAAAGAATTTTGCCCCATTTGAGAAATTATTTCGTATTCATTGCTATTCATATCCTTTTTTAAAACTTCAAAAGTAACATTTGAATTTGTATAATTCCAATCTAATTTAAGCTCATTTGTATCAACGTTATAAGTAGCACTTATACTGTCAACATTTTCCAAATCTATAAGTTTAATATTTTCTTTTTTAAGAACAACTAAGCCGCTCTCTTTGCCATTAGCATAAACATTAATAGCAATTCCACTAAATTTATCGTATTCTTGCTTGGTAAAATTTTCTATTGTATAACTTTTCTCGTTTGTTTTTCCAACAAATTCATATAAACATTCTCCATTAACTACTATTTCCTTGTATACATAAAATTCTGCATTTGTATCTGAATAGTCCCAATTTACTGAAAGTACTCCTTCTAATTCATTTACCTCTCCACTTAAATTTGTTACAGGATCCACAAACGGTAACTCAATTTGCGGGGATATAACTACTATTTTCGGTTCATTAACCTCTGTATCAAATACTACATTAAATGTTAAACTTTTTGTTTTTGCGGGAAGTACTTCTATGCTAAATTCATTTTCAAGATGAACGTTTTCTGGTAATATACTTTCATCCTTTGCCTTAAGATCAGCTTCAAATTTTACAGTCCACATACCAGGATATAATTCTTTATTAAAATAAGTGCTAGTACTTGTAAATGTTACAGAGGCTTCTTCATAAACTTCTTGTGCTGTATCTTTTTTGTAGATCAATTTTGCCGATGTAATATCGTAATTTTTAAAAATAACATCGTCTACTTCAATAATTGTCCTTATTATTCCATTTACAAAAAAAGTTTCAATATAAACGGTATTATTTTTCTCATCTATGATCTGATTATCCTTTTCCCCTGTAAAGATAACTAAATCTCCTTCATATCCTTTTACCTGAAATGTATAAGTTCCAGGAAGAAGTTCAATTTCAAAATAAATATCTGTTTTGTTCGTAGTTTCCTTAGTAAGTACAACCTGATCATTTACATCCTTAACAGTAATAACCACTTTACTTAGATAATCGACAAATGACTCTCTAAAAGCATTCACTGTCGTATTATTATTTTCAATAGATGGTGTATCAATGTCTACTTTTACAAGAATTTTTTGTTTTGAATTTAGCAGTTTATTTTCACTTGTTTTAATCTCTGAAATACAACCATAAAGAAAAAAAGAAAGTAGTAAGATTAAAAGTAAAGTAAAACTAAGATACATCACTCTCTTGCCCATCTTATTCCTCCTTAAATTTTCTAAATCAAGCGATATAATAATTAAAACATCTTCACTATATAGTATATCAAAAATGTAATAACACCAGAAATAACAGGCGTGTTTACCCACGCGCTTACTATTTTTAAAATAATCTTTTTACTTGAAAGTCTAGAACCTCTTGCATAACCTGCTCCGATAACTGCCCCAACAATTGCCTGAGATGTAGAAACAGGAATTCCTAAAAGTGCATAAATCCATACAGTAATTGATTCACCCAGTACAGCAATAGCAGAAGAGTAATAATCAAGTTCAATTATTTGTGTACCAACAGTATACATCACCTTATAACTGTAGGTTAAAACTCCAAGTGCTATACTTACGCCTCCCAATAGCGCTGCGTTTTGTACGCCTATTGTTTTAGCAAAAACACCAGTAATGTTTGCAACATTATTTGCTCCCAGAGAATATGAACCATATGCACCTATAATAAGAGTTCCATAAAAAATTACCTTTTCTTTTACATAAATAGATTTTATCTTGTTAAAAGGTACAGCAAAAATTTTGTATGCCAAAAAGCTAAATATTATCCCACCAATAGGTGTACCTACCCACGCTGCAAAAAGTTTTACAAGAACGCCCCACTTTACATTTCCTTCTATTAAAGAAGTAACAATTAGTGATCCAACAATTGCTTGAGAAGAGGAAACGGGAACTCCTAGATAAGTCATAGTAGTCATAGTTATTGCTGACGCCAAAACAGATATGGAAGCAAGGCCAATCTGACTTGATGAAATACTACTTATTGTTTCAATTCCTTTTGCACCGTCAAGCATTGCCCCTAAAATAATAAATATCGCAGAAATGATTGTAGCAGTTCTATATTTAACTATCCTGTTACTTACAGCTGTTCCAAATATATTAGCTGCATCATTTGCACCAAGGGACCATCCAAAAAATATTGCTGGTAGGATATACAAAAAAATAGCTATCACCTCCAAATAGAAGTGGATCTTTTTATATTACCACACATCAATTATTTAAATCAAAAAAAGATTTTTGAAAAATAATAAACAATAATTGTAGTTAATCCTGAAAAAAGAGGTGTAGCTATCCATGTTGTAATAATTTGAAAAATAATCTTTTTGTTTGTGAGTTTTGAACCTCTTGCAAGGCCTGTACCAATTACTGCTCCCACTATTGCTTGAGACACAGAAACCGGTATCCCGATAACAGAATAGATCCAAACGGTTATAGATTGGCCAAGGATGGAAATAGCAGAAGAAAAGTAATCAAGTTCAATAATTTTTTTACTGACTGTATACATTACTTTCTTATTACTAAAAAGTGCACCAGCAGCTATACTTAACCCTCCAACAAGAGCTGCCATCTTTAACCCTATTTGATTTGCAAACACTCCGGTAATATTTGCAACATTATTTGCACCTAAAGCGTATGAACCATATGCACCAACTAGTAATGTAGAAATTACCAACACTTTCTCCCTAACCCAAAGAGACCTTATCTTATTAAACGGCACAGAAAGTATTCTATAAAGTAAAAAGCCAAAAATAATTCCTCCAACAGGTGTGGTAACCCATGCAATAACTAATTTAATTAAAATCTTCCAATTAACATTGTTATTTAATATACCTACAGCTAATATTGCACCAACAATTGCCTGAGAAGATGAAGATGGAATACCAATTTTTGAAAGAACCAACATAGTTATTGCTGCTGAAAATACAGCTATTGCTGCAAAATAAAGAGACATATTAGAAAAATTACTTATTGTTCTAATACCTTTTTCTCCACCTATTAATGCTCCTAAAAGAACGCACAATGCAGCTACTTTAGTAACTGTTTTGTATTTTAAAACCCCATTTTCAACTGAGGGGCCAAATATATTGGCAGAATCATTAGAACCAAGAAGTACTCCAAAAAATATAGCAAACACTACGTACAAGAATCTTTCCCCCTTTCTCAAAAAATGGCGGTAATATTAAGGATATTAAAAATTTCTAATTTTGTCAAATTTAGATGAAAAAAATTAGTAAAAAAAATATCGGGGAGAAATCTCCCCGATATCTTCAAATATCCATATCCTTACTTTAAAAGTTCTTGAGCGGTTTTAATTCCCATATCAAAGGCTTTCATATTTAAATCAACAGCCTTTTTTGGAACACTAACTTTAATAACTTCTCTAATAGATTCTGGAGAAAGTGGAAAATCAGGAGTTTGAGTCAAAGCACCTATTAAAACAACATTGGTTGCTATTATATTACCTGCATCTTTAGCTATACTTTCTGCATCAAAGCTTATATATTTTGCATTAAATTTATTCTCTACTATATCTTTTATCTGTTCATGAGATGGATAATTTGCAAGTCCCATAGCAACTTGTACTGGTTGTATTGGTCTAGAATTTGTAAATACAAGTCCTCCTTCTTTTAAATAATTTATGTATCTAAGTGCCTCTACAGGCTCAAAAGATAGAATAACATCTGCTTTTCCTTCAGGTACCATTGAGCCGTATACATTCTCACCAAATCTAACATATGAAATAACACTACCAAATCTTTGGCTCATACCGTGCACTTCTCCTACCCTTACCTTGTATCCTTCGTTAAGTGCAGCCCACCCTAAAAGGTTTGCAGCAGTTAAAATTCCCTGACCACCGACTCCGGTAATAACGATATTATATTCTTTAACGGCTACCATTATTCCGCCTCCTTTACCAATTCAAAAGCACCAAATGGACAAACTTGTGCACAGCTTCCACAACCCCAGCACATCGTTGGATCAATCTTTGCCTTGTTATTTTCTGGATCCCAGAAAATAGCTGGACAACCAAATGTAGAAATACAAACCTTACATCCTGTACACTTGTCTGTGTTTACTTTATACAGTGGTAATTTTTCTTTATTCTTTCTTGCTTTACCCACTCTGTAAAGTGCACAAACCTGTCTTGATACAACAACACTTACTCCTTCAACCTCAAGAGCTTTCTTTATAACTTCCGTTGTTTTCTTTATATCATATGGATTAACAACTTCTACAAAATCAGCTCCCATAGCTTTTACAACATCTTCAATTGGTATTCTCTTTCCAACACCATGTGGAGTTTCCCCTGTTCCAGGATTTGGTTGGTCTCCAGTCATTGCAGTTATCTCGTTGTCTACTACAACAACCAAAATATTTGATCTGTTGTATATAGCATTTGCAATTGCTGGAAGACCTGTATGATAGAATGTAGAATCTCCTATTGTTGCAACCACAACTTGTTTCTTTTCATATGTCTCTTCATTAGTTGCTCCATTTAACGCCACACTTAATCCATGTGCAACTCCAATTGAACCACCCATTGCAACTGTTGTATCAACAGCGTTTAATGGTGGAAGTACTCCAAGTGTATAACAACCTATATCACTTGGGAATATTGCTTTCTTTCTTGTTGCTTTATTTATCGCAAAGAAAGAATTTCTATGTGGACATGCTGGACACAATGAAGGTGGTCTTGGAGGAAGAACACTACTAATTTCTTTATATTTTTCATCCAATTCTTCAAAGTTTATTGGAGTTTCAATTCCCAAAAATTTCGAAATTGCAATAACTGCACGCTTTGTATCCATTTCATATATTCTTGGGACAATATTTTTCCCATATATTGGTATATTTAATCCCTTATCATACGCCCACATCTTTATTTGTTCCTCAACAACAGGCTCAAGTTCCTCAACAATCAATACTTTTTCAAGCCCTTCTAAGAACTCCTCAACTAATTTATATGGAACTGGGAAAGGTGTTGCAAGCTTTAAAATCTTTACATCATCAATATTCAACCAAGAAAGTGCTTCTTTTACATATGCATATGAAAGTCCCGGCGCGATAATTCCAACCTTTCCGTTTCCTTCAATCTTGTTAAATGGACAATTTGCAAATTCTTCGCGTATTTTTTCGATATTTTCAAGAATTTTTGGATGGAAATTCCTTGAATGTGCAGGAATATCAACAAATCTTTTTGGATCTTTTTCAAATTTTCCATGTCTTCTCACTTTATTTACTATATCATCTGGAAGTTCTCCTAAGACAACATCTCCTCTCATATGAGAAGATCTAGTTGTTGTTCTAAGAATCACCATATGTTTGAACTTTTCGCTAATTTCAAACGCATATTTTGTCAAATCTTTTGCTTCTTGAACACTGGATGGTTCAAGAACAGGAACATTTGCAAATTTTCCAAAGACTCTTGTATCCTGCTCATTTTGAGATGACCACATGCTGGGATCATCTGCAACCATAACAACAAATCCGCCTTCAACGCCCATTCCAACGGCACTCATGAATGTATCGGCGGCAACGTTTAAACCAACGTGTTTCATAGCTGTCATGGATCTAAGACCACTCCATGCAGCAGAAAGGGCTGTTTCAAAAGCAACCTTTTCATTTGTAGAATACTCCATGTAAACTCCTGCGTCTTTTGCAACTGCCGCCATAGTGTCTGTAAGCTCAGAACTTGGAGTACCTGGATATGCTGCAAAAACTGCTATGTTTGCTTCAAGTGCACCTCTTGCAATAGCATGGTTTCCAAGAAGTAAAATCTTCTCTCCAGGCTTGTTAAGTAATACCATATCAGTAACCTTTGCCATCTTATCACTCCCAATACATAATTTTTTCATTACCCACATTTATAATTTTCCAATAAATAAGACAAAAACGCAAATATATTCAGAATATAAATCAATCAATTTTTTAGGTATATCTACGATTTTTTAAGAATACCAGTTTTTTTAACAAGTTTTGAAAAGAATTTAACACACAAATTTATAATATTTTTAACAAGAATGGTATATTTTAAGAGTTATAATAAATAGTGTGATCAAGATTATTATATTCTCATTGTTAGAGGGGGTAGACTCGTGGAAAAAATATTTGCAGTAGCAATAGTAGTGATTGCATACGGTTATATCATCTTCGGGAAAAAATATAAAGCCCCAATTGTGTTTGGTCTTGCACTCATAGTTGCTGCTCTTAGATTGGTAGAAGGTCTTGAACCAGAGAATATAAGCAGAGTAATCGATTTTAATACTCTGGGACTTTTGGCTGGTATGACGGTAATCGTTGAATTTTTGAAAAAAACAGGCCTTTTCCAATTTCTTGCAATTAGAATTGTTAAAAAAGGCGGGAAGAGATTCTTTTTAACAATTGTAGGATTGATGGCTCTGGTTGCACTTTCTTCTGCATTTTTAGACAACCTTGTGACAATTATCCTTATAGCTCCAATGATATTTTTAATTACTGATTCTCTTGGTCTCAACCCTATCCCATTTTTAATGCTGACCATAATAATAGATAATATAGGGGGTATGTCAACATTAATTGGAAGTCCTTTGAACCTAGTTCTTGGCTCGGTAAGTGGTTTAGGCTTTAATGATTTTATCAATAACATGTGGTTTATTACAATAATAAGCTTTTTAATATCCGTATTTATGTTTAAAAAATACACAAAAGTTGATAAGTCCGTTGAAGAAAAGTTAGAAAAACTTTCTGATATTGATGAAAGCAGGGCAATTACAGATAAAAAATCTTTAAAATTTACTCTAACTGTTTTCTTAATAGTCTTATCACTCTTTGGACTTCATCAAATAATAGAAATTGATCTTTCATTTGTTGCACTCCTAGGTGCAATAGCAGTTATGTTGTTCCACAGAAAACAATTTAACGATATAAGTAATGAAATTGACTGGGATACTTTATTCTTTTATGCCGGACTGTACATACTCTCCTTTGCACTAGAAGAAGTTGGTATTACAAACTTACTTGCAGGTTTATTTACTCCACTTTTAAACCACCAATTTTTATCTATCTTTGTAATATTCTTATTTGTTTCAATTTCAATTCCATGGCTCAGTGCTGTTCCAGGAACATTGATCATAGCACCTGTTATTAAAATTCTTGTAGCTTCAGGTTTTTCATCCACATTTTGGTGGGTATATGCAATAAGTGCAAATCTTGCTACAAATTTAACTCCACTTGGTGCTGTTCAAAATATCGTTGGAGTAAATCTTTTATCAAAACAAATTGGTAGAAACTTTTCCTTTGGAGAATACATAAAGTGGGCTTTTAAACCTTATTTTGTTACTTCATTAGTAGGATTTCTATACATATTACTTAGAATCTATATTGGAGGTTAAGTATGAAATGTAGAGGTTGTGGTGCAGAGCTTCAATACACAGATCCAACAAAACCTGGATATATTCCAAAAGAAATTCTGGAAAATGAGCCTGATCCACTATGTCAAAGGTGCTATAGAATAATCCACTATGGAAAATTAACAGTACCTGTACAAGAAGAAATATTCTTACACCAAATCGATAAAGTGATCAAAAATTTTGAAAAAGTATTATACGTTATAGATATTACCGATTTTGAAGGCACGTATAGAAGTGAAATAATGGAGAAATTGCAAGGGAAAGGTGTGTACTTTGCTATAACAAAGTTTGATCTTCTTCCAAGGTCGCTTTCCTCCATTGAGGCACAAGAATGGCTAAAAAAAAGATTAAATACAACGTCTGAAAAAATTTTCCTTACAAGTAGTAGAAACGGATTCGGCTTGAAAAAACTTGAAAAATTCTTAAAAGATTCAAAAAAAGACATTTTAATCGTAGGAGTAACCAACGTCGGAAAATCCTCTCTTATTTCGGCTTTTACAAAAGAGCATCCAACAATATCACCATTTCCCGGAACAACACTTGGAATAGTTAAGAGAAAGGTTTTTAACACCTATATATACGACACTCCAGGAATTTTGACAAATGACAGAGTCATAGATCTTTTATCTCCTGAGTGTCAGGCCAAAATACTTAAAACAAATAAACTAACAAGAAAAACTTTTAAAATTGACCAGTCACGTGCCATTTTAGTTAGTGCTTTTTGCAAAATAGAGGTTGAATTTGATGGAGATAAAAAGCCGATTTTTCAAATATTTGCTCCTGAAAAAGTAACCTTTCATGAAACAAAGAGTGAAAGAGCGGATCAATTGATCTACGAAAGGGCTGGAGATTTTTTGCTGCCACCATGTAAAAAAACTGATATGTCAAAATATAACTTTAAAACAGAAAGAATATCAGTCAATCAAGAACAAGAAATTTCAATAAATGGCTTATGTTTTATCAATATCAAAAGAGGTCCGTTTGTAGCAAAAATTACCGTTCCAGAAAATATAAATATTACTTTAAGAGATAGATTACTAAAACCAAAAAGAGGAGGTTAAAAAATGAAAGTTAAAGAACCTGGAATTATTGCTGGTGTAAGTAACAGACACGTTCATCTTTCAAGAGAAGATGTAGAAATTCTTTTTGGAAAAGATTATCAACTTACTCCAATAAAAGATTTAGGTCAACCTGGTCAATTCGCCTGTCAAGAAACTGTGATCATAGTTGGACCAAAAGGTGCTATTGAAAAAGTAAGAGTTTTAGGTCCAGAAAGAAAAGAGACACAAATTGAAATATCCCTTACAGATGCATTTAAAATTGGGGTCAGACCTCCTGTAAGAGATTCAGGAGACCTTGATGGAACACCAGGAATAGTAATCGTTGGACCTAAAGGCAGTGTAATTAAAGATAAAGGTGTTATTATAGCAAAAAGACATATTCACATGCACACTTCTGATGCAGAAAAATATGGTGTAAAAGATAAAGATATAGTAAAAGTTTTAGTTGAAAAAGAAGGCAGAAGACTTATATTCGACGATGTTTTAATAAGAGTTAGTGAAAAATACGCGCTTGAATTTCACGTTGATACAGATGAAGCTAACGCTGCGCTTTTAAAGACAGGGGATCTTGTTTACATTATTGATGAAGAATAATAAAAAAACAATCTAGAAAAATCCCCTTCTAAAAAAGAAGGGGGTTTTTTTGTTTTTTATTTATCATGATATAATATTTTTGGATATTTCCAAAAAAAGGCAAAGGAGGAGTTAAAGATGAAAGAATACATTGAAAGAGTCAACAAAGCTGTAGAATTTTTAAAAGAGCACATTGACAATATCCCAAAAATTGCTATTATACTAGGTTCTGGTCTTCATGGAATCGCAGAAAGTATTGAAAATCCAAAGAAATTTTCCTACAAAGAAATCCCAGGTTTTCCAGTTTCCACAGCACCAGGTCACAAAGGAGAATTAATCTTTGGAAAATTAAACGGAAAAGATGTAATGTTGATGAATGGAAGATTCCACTACTATGAAGGCTACGATATGAAAACTGTTACGTTTCCAATTAGAGTAATGCAACTCCTTGGTGTTGAAATCTTAATTGTTACTAACGCAGCAGGTGGAATGAATCCAGAATTTGAAATTGGACGTCCAATGTTCATTACCGATCATATCAATATGATGGGAGATAATCCTTTGATTGGACCTAACGTTGAAGAATGGGGACCAAGATTTCCAGATATGTCAAATGCATACGATAAGGAGTTAAGACAAAAAGCAACAGAAATTGCTAAAAAGTTAAATATACCATTCTATGAAGGTGTTTATGTTGCAGTCTCTGGACCAAACTTTGAAACTCCAGCAGAATTAAAAATGCTTAGATGGATGGGAGCAGATGCAGTTGGTATGTCCACAGTTCCTGAAGTGATAGTTGCAAATCATGGTGGATTAAAAGTACTTGGAGTTTCTGCAATTACAGACAAAGCTGTTCACGAAGATCTTAAACCACTTACTGCAGAAGAAGTACTTGAAGTTGCAAACAAGACTGGTGGAATGATCGTTAAAATAATCTCCGAACTTATAAAAGAACTATAAGGAGGCATCAAAATAAAATGTCTTTCAGGACAAAAATATTGTTGTTTGCAATATTTTTGGTAACGATTCCAATGTTTTTGGTTACTTATGTCAATATATCAACTGTAAGTTCCCAATTAGATACTTTACAAGATGAAGTCAAAAATAATATAAACGAGAATGTTGTCAAAAAATACGAAGATTATCTCCAAAAATTTCAAGCTGAGATAATTGCACAATCTGAAGAATACACAAATGAACTTGAAAAAACTGTTCACGAACAAGAGCAAAGAATTCAGAAAAAATTCGATGAAATTTACTTAAAAACTCTTTCTACACAAGCCAATTTCACATTTCAAACAGTAATTAATTTAATAAAACAAGAAAATGAACAACTTCTTACCGGTGCAAGGATTGCTGCTTCTTTAAAAGAGATTGTAGATGCAGCAAACGAAAAAAAGCTTTCTATCACCGAAAGAAAAGCTCTTTTATTTCCCTTTATAGAAAAATACAACTTTGAATACGCTGGTCTTTGGACAATTGATGAAACAAAGCCAAAAATAAAAAGCAAGCTCTATGCTGAAATTGACAACAAGTTTGTTGTAGAATATGCTAAGGTTTCTTCAACCTCTGCAAATATTTCATTCTATAAAAAACCTCCATATAAGGAAGAACTTTCAAAGATTTTCAAAGAACTTTTAAATTCTAAATCAGTCTTCTACCGAACCTTTATCTTCCCATACATAGATTCACTATACTCGATTGCTGTAGTTCCCGTTATGCACCCGGTACTTGGAAATACAATAAACGGCTTTGTGGTATTTGTAGACAAATTAGATAACAGCTTTTTGGATAATATAAAATCAATTTCAAATTCTGAAATTACATTGTATGTAAACAACAAAGCACTTATTACCACTAAAGTGGGAGAAGATGGAAAAAGATTAACGGGACAACCCCTTTCACAAAGTAATAACAACATAATTGAAATCCTTGGAAAATCTTATTTTGCAAAAAAAGGTAGTTTTACTTATCTTGGTAAAGAAATAGGTACCCTTGAAGTTGCAATACCATTTGAAAAATTAGATACAAGCTTTAATTTTCCAAAACCAAAGCCATTTGTAATTCCTGAGCTTGAAAAACCAAATGTAAATATTAGCTTAAAAATAGATAATAAAGCAATCGTTCAAAAATCTATACTCCTTGTATTAATTATTCTTGCTATTAGCATCGTTCTTATATTTGTAATAACAAAACAACTTCTTAAATCTTTAGAGCATTCAAAAACCGTAATTGAAAAATTATCTGAAGGTGAATTTGTAAACATTGAAAGTGACAAGGCATCTGGAGAATTTAAAATAATCTTAGATTCCTTGAAAAAACTTTCTGAAACATTTAAAGACTTTGCTAAAAAGCTCCTTTCAAGTTCAAATCAACTCGTATCAGAAGTTGATAACCTTGAAGAGCTAAATAATATCTTGCAAAAAACCTCTCAAGATTTCTCTGAAGCTGTAAAGGTATTTTCTAACAACACATCTATTATTTTAGATGACTTTGACGAAATGAAATCAAGCACAGACAATGCAAAAGATGTTATTAATCAAGTTGTAACTACTCTTGAAAATCTTGTTGATGAAATACTCGAAGCAGAAGAAAAAATTGATGAAAACCAAAAATTTGTCAGAGAACTCGATGAAAGTATCAAAAATTCTCTGGAAACTATCGAGAAATTCAATAGCTATATAAACCAAACAATTGGACAATTTAACCAAGTAACCGAAGAAATCTCGAAAATTCAAAACGTTGCAAACCAAACAAACCTTCTTGCACTTAATGCGGCAATTGAAGCAGCAAGGGCAGGAGAAGCAGGAAAAGGATTTGCAGTTGTTGCAAACGAGATAATGAAACTATCAATCGAAATTAATGAAATCTCGAAAAAATTAATGAAAGATATGGAAAATTACACTGAAAATCTTGGTAGTTTAAATGCTGTATATGAAAACTCAAAGGAAAGCTTTAACACTCTTTCAAAAACCAAAGAAGATTTCTCTGAAAGCTTTAAAATAATAACTCAACGTATTGAAAATCTTGTTAATACTACAAAGAATGTATCTTCTATTTTGGAACAAACAAAAGAGGTATTCAACCATATGGTAGAAATTTCTTCAAGGTCTGCCCAAAATGTTGGACAAACTGTCGACAAAATGACTACAATTGAAGTAAAAATGAAAAAGCTAGAAGAATTTTCTAAAAAACTAAACAAGATGGTCAAAGACATAGATTCAGTCTCTGAAAGGCTTAAACAAATAGCTAAATGGTTTAAGATAGGAGATTAATAAATAATGGAAATAATCGACTTTGTCGAAACACAATTTTTGAATTGGGCAATGCTCATTAGCAGATTAACTGGGATGTTCTTAATTACTCCCTTACTGTCAGCGGCATTCGTGCCAACGACAGTGAGGGCTTTTCTTGTTCTTGCACTCTCTTATATGTCACTACCACAGGTAGATACTATACCACTTGATACACCAGTTATCACTATCGTTCTTTCTCTTCTAAACAATTTCCTTATTGGCTTTGCCATAGGACTTCTTGCTTATTTTATATTTGGTGCATTTTCTATCGCAGGAGAGTTATTAGGAATCGAATCTGGTTTTGGTCTTGCTACTGCTATGGATCCAACAATGGAAGAAACTCCAATTGTTGGACAATTAATATTTCTTCTTTCATTATTTGTTTTTATTTCCTTAAATGGTCATATGGTTGTATACCAAGGAGTTATAGATTCCATAAAAATTTTTCCTCTATATTTGGATAAATTAGATTTTTCCTTAGTAAAGTTTATTGAAACAAAATTTATCGAAATGTTCTTTATTGCTTTAAAGATTGGGCTCCCGGTAATTGGATATATGTTTATAATAAACGTTCTACTTGGAATACTCTCAAGGCTTGTTCCACAGATGAACGTCTTTATGGTTGGAATTCCTCTAAAATCGCTTTTGGTATTCGTAATCTTTTTAGGGATGGTGCCGATATGGGCAGAGACTTCCGCAAAACTTACTGTGCTTTTAGAGAAGGTAATTCAACAATTTCTTTCAGGATAGATCTACAATTATTTGCCGATCCTGATAAAACAGAAAAGGCAACACCAAGGAGAAGACAAAAGGCTAGAGAAGAAGGACAAGTTCCAATATCCAGAGAGTTAACCTCTGGATTTACGTTTCTTGCTGCGGTACTTGGCTTTGCTTTTTTAGGTCGCGGAATTATAATTGGCCTACAATCTGCTGTTGCATTTTTTGCAAAACTCCCATCATATGATTCTTTAACTATACAAGATCTTGGCATTTATACAATAGAAGCTTTCAAAGGTGTTATAATAGATCTTATTATTTTTGTATCGCTTGTAATGATGACTGGAATTGTTACTGGAAGCCTTCAAACAAAATTTTTAATAACTTTTAAAAGCATTAAACTTGATTTTTCAAAGATAAACCCAATTAGCGGACTTAAAAGAATGTTTTCCCTTAGATCACTTTTTGAACTTCTTAAATCCATTCTAAAACTAGTGATTGTTGGCTATGTTGGATACCTTGTCGTAAAATCAAATTGGAACAAGCTCCTTCTTGCAACAGATACAAGTGTAAGTGAAGGTGCACTTCTTATCTGGGACATCACATTTGAGCTTTTAATTAAATGTGGGATAGCACTATTTATTGTCTCAATTGCTGATTACTTTTTTTCAAGATATGAATATGAAAAAAATATAAGAATGACAAAGCAAGAAGTAAAGGAAGAATTTAAAGAAGTGGAAGGAAATCCTGAGATTAAAAGGAAACAACGTCAAATCATGATGCAATATTCTATGCACAGAATGATGCAGGAAGTACCCGAAGCTACCGTCGTGGTAACTAACCCAACACACTTTGCTGTTGCAATTAAGTATGACTCAGATGAAATGGATGTTCCAATAGTTGTTGCAAAAGGTGCAGATAAACTAGCTCAAAAAATAAAAGAAATTGCAAGGAAAAACAACGTACCAATATTAAGAAATCCACCACTTGCAAGGGAATTATATTTTAGTGTGGAAATAGGTGATGAAATACCCCAAAAACTATACAGAGCCGTTGCAGAAGTTCTTGCATACGTATACAGTCTAAAAGAGAGGTATTAATTTTCTTATTACCTTGTCAACAGGCCTTTTAGGAAGTATAAATTTTCCAATATAGCTTTTTATAAGAATATAACCTTTACCATCTTCAAATTCAATTTTTTCTTTAAAAGGGCCAAAGTAATTTTTACCATCACTTGCTTGTCTTTCAACAACACATTTTCCGTTATAATCCAAAATTTTGTATCTTACACTCTTAATAGCACCCGTCTTTATTCTTTCCTTAAAAGAAATACTCTGCGGTGAAGTATATACAATTTCAGAAATGCCACGGGAATAAAAATCATGCCTTATGTAATTTACAATATAAAAGGCTTCAAGGCTTCTTAAATAGTCCCTTTTAATAGTAAGATACCACTTAAAAACAGAATTTAGCATCATACAACATGATGCTAAAACTATAACTGCTATTATTATTCCAACTAAAACTTCGGAAAAAGAAATATTTACCCCCCTATATTTTTCTTACATATCAAATTTTTCTTTAGGTGCTTCCCCCTTGGCTATTCTATCTAATACCCCATTAATGAATTTACCACTATTTTCAGTTCCATATGTCTTTCCAAGCTCTATCATTTCATCTAAAGTAACTTCTATAGGAACATCATCAACGTATAAAAGTTCATATGTTCCAAGTCTTAAAATGTTTCTATCTGTAACAGAAAGCCTATCTAATGTCCAATTTTGGAGATATTTAGAAATAATTTCATCTAAAGATTCTATAGTCTTCTTAATTCCTTCTATATAACTATATGCTTGCTCTCTAAGCTTTTCATCTTCCAGAGAACTTACATGCTGCTTGGCTATTTCAGTTAAATCTTCGTCTTTTTGAAAGTCCCATTGAAAAAGCGTTTTAAAAACACTTTCACGCATTTTATGACGCCTTTTTATCAATTATTCTTCCTCCTCTGCTGGTTCTATTTTTTCAACCACATCGATGATAGAAACGTTAACTGCAGACACCTGAAGTTCCGTCAT
This sequence comes from Thermosipho globiformans, assembly GCF_003990895.1. NCBI lineage: Bacteria > Thermotogati > Thermotogota > Thermotogae > Thermotogales > Fervidobacteriaceae > Thermosipho > Thermosipho globiformans. The sequence continues at coordinate 16,396 of NZ_BHXD01000006.1, read as the reverse complement.
TCTCTGAATATTTTCCGAAATATTCTGCATAATTTTCTTTCCAAATTCAACTAAACTCTTTCCATATGGAGCTACAGTCTTAACATTTACTATTACGTTATCATCCGGTGTTCTTTCAATTTCAATATTTTTCTTCAACTTTTTTGCATCTTTATCATCCGCAGACAACTCAAGAACTTCTAAAAAACTTCTAAACGCTATTTCTTTTAAAACTTCATCACTAATATTTATACTTCCTTGCTCAAAATCCATGGGCTCCCCCTCCTTCTTATGCCCTTTCTATGTACTCACCTGTTCTTGTATCTACCCTAACTTTTTGACCTTTCTCAACAAAGAATGGGACAGTTATCTTCAATCCTGTTTCCAAAACAGCTGGTTTTCCTCCACCAGAAACGGTATCACCCTTAAAACCTGGATCTGTTTCTACAACTTCAAGAACAACACTTGTTGGAAGTTGTATGCCAATTGGTTTGTCTTCATGCATTATCAAATCCACTTCTGTATTTTCAACTAAATAATTTTTTTCTTCCTCTATATCACTTTCGGGAATACCATATTGTTCAAATGTTTCATTATCCATAAAGTAATAGCTTTCACCATCGTTATATATATATGAAGCTTTTCTAAATGTTATTTCTGCTTCTTCTACTTTTTCACCACTGTTAAAGTTTACTTCCCTTACAAGTCCTGTAGATATATTTTTAAGTTTTGTCCTAATTAATCCTGATCCTCTTGCTCTAAAATGCTTGTTTACATCAATCACCCTGTAAATTTCACCTTCATACTTTATGTACATTCCCTTACTTAAAGAACCTACATCTACCATCAATACACCTCCTAGTTAAAATATTTAATAGCAAGTAGGGTCATATCATCGTGCTGCGGTGCACCTTGAGAGAATTTTAAAACATCATTTTCAACGTTGTATATTATTTCCTTTGCAGATAAAAGATAAACCTTCTTTAAAATTCTTTCAAGACGTTCAAAATCGTATTCTTCGCCATTCAAATTTCTTGCCTCTGGAATCCCATCTGTATAAGCAAATATTAAATCACCACCAGAAAGCTGGAAGGTTTGGATTTCAAAATCCATATTCTCAAACATTCCAAGAGGAGTATTTGTAGATTCAACCTTAGATATGGAAGAAGAATTTACTATATAAAGTGGATCATGCCCAGCATTTATCACTTCAAGAACACCATCTCTTGATATCTTAAAAGATACACACGTTACAAATCTATCCTCGCCAACATCTACAGAAACCATGTTATTTAAACTATTAAACGTTCTTTTTAAATCTCCATCAGTACTCTCTATCAAAGATTTAAAAGCGCTTCTCATAGAAGACATAATTAAAGATGCAGGAAGTCCTTTTCCAGATACATCAGCAACGATTCCAAATAAAATGTCATTTTTTACAAAGACATCAAAATAATCTCCTCCGACATGTATTGCTGGTGTGCTTTCACCAAAGGAATCAAAATTATCATCACGTGGAAACTTCTTTGGAAAGAAATTAAGTTGGATATTTCTTGCAATTTCTATCTGTTGATTTAATCTTTCTCTTTCAATTTCTTCTTTCAATGCTATTTCTCTTTCAATACTTCCTGAAATCTGCTGAGCCGTAGATTCTACGATCTTTTTATCTCCTGCAGTAAAAATAGAACCACTTTCTTTTCCAACAAATAATAGATAACCGGCCTTTTCATCAGATGCAGTTGAGATATATTTAAAAATTATACTTTCATTATTTAATTTTTCACATCTTTCTTTAATAACTGTCTCCGAAGAAAATTCCTCGGCATCCTCACTAACAAGCTGATTAATATTTTCTGGACATGTTCCAACTGTTTCCATAACCTTTCTCTCATAATTCAAAGAAATAATTCCACATTTAAATCCCATCGCCTTCTTCAATGTGTAAAGTATAGGTTTTAAAATCTGCTTTGTCTCAATATTAGAAGCAATAATCTTACTAATTTCAAAAAGTGTGGAAATTTCCTCATATAACCTTGTTATCTCTTCAAGTTGACTCTCAATTAAAATGGTTGAAGACTCAAGCTCTTGCTTGTAAGCTAAAATTTCCGCGTGTATTTTTTCTATTTCTTCCTCAATTACATCTAATAGTTTTTCTTCTGATTCATAAACTTTTGGTTCTTTGCCAGAAATTCTGCACAGCATTTCATAAACATCTTGTAATCTTTTAATCATTTTCAATCAACCTCTTAACCTCTTCAATCAATTGTGATGGACTAAATGGCTTGGTAATTACCATCTTCGCTCCGAGAGATTTTGCAAGCCTTTCATCTTCACTGCCACCCTTTGCAGTTAAGATTATAACCGGGATATCTTTAATAGATTCATCTTGACCTTTTTCCTTTAAAACCCCAAAACCATCAAGCCTTGGCATCATAATATCTAGAATTATCAAATCTGGCATTATTTCCTTCATTTTCTCAAGACCATCAACACCATCAACTGCCTCATAAACTTCAAAACCGGCTTTCTTCAAATTAAAAGATGTAATCTTTCGCAGAACTTCGGAATCATCTACAACTAATATTTTTTTCATTTAAGCACCCCTTTCAAAAAGAAGAGAAAGAGCTTTATCTTGAATATAAGCTTCTTTTCTTAACGCAAGAAAAACTTTATCTGATAAAAGATATGGATTAAAAATATTTTCCTTTCTAATAATATAGTTTATCACAACATAATGATTTTTTTCAAATTTTCTTACATTTTTAAGAACATCCAGACTAATTTGACGTATCCCTCGTTTTGTTTTCTTTTCAATAACTTTAGTTGTATCAAAATCAAAAGGCTTTTTTACAAAAACTAAAAATTCGTATTTTTCTATTTTTGATAAATTTACTAAATTTTTAGTTACATAATCTACTTTCAAATGAGGCGGCTGAACTGCTGTAAGTTCGTTATAAACAATTTGTGGATCATAGTCTTCTTCAAGATTTATATTTACATAAAATGCAAGATCGATAACACCCGTTGATACCGGATCAATATATGAAAATTTAGGTTTTGGATGAAAACCTTCTGTAAAAGTTAATTTTAAATTTGTTCTTCTAAAAGTTCTCTCAATCATAGTAATTGTATCAAGTCCTGATACAAATCTATATGGACCTAGTTTCTTAAACCTAACAAGATAGCTATAACTCATTTATTTTTCTCCTTTTTCACCTGAAATACATAAATCTTCCCATCTTTCATATCAGGAACATATAAATATCCATCCTTATAATATAGATCCGAAGGTGATGAAAAACCTTTCTTTTCAAGTAGTTTGTTCCAATCTTTGTCATACACAACTACATTCTTGGAGTTGTAACCTGAAACAAAAAATAAATCATCAGCAAAAAAGATCCCATCTCCACCTTTAACATCTGAAAGTGTAAAGCTTTCAACAACACCTTCTTTAGAACATTTATATACTGTTGCAGGATCTTCAAAAGAAATTACATACAAGTATTTTCCGTCAGTTGTAATACCGTTTGGTCTTAAAATATTAAAGACTACATTTAATTTATCATTCTCTAAGATATAAACAGAGTTACCGTAAGTGTCAGTAACATAAATCTTTCCTTCATACATAGTAACATCATTTAAGTACCTTGGAAAAGTAGCAAAATAACTTTTGTATGTTTTACTACTTATATCATATTTTATTAATCTATCAAAATCAACAATCCACAAATCTTTTCCACTTAAATAGAGGCCTCTTGGATCAACAAGAGACAAGATATATTCATTCTTTTCTTTTGATTGATAGAGAACATTTCCATCTTTTACATATAATTTTCCCATATTTGAAATAAAATATCCACCACTGTTATCTACAACAACACTTTCAGGTGCAAAAAGTCCCCAAATAGAAAAAATTAAGCTCAAAATGATTTTCATAACTACCCCCCCAAATAAACTTCTTTTACAATTTTATCATTCAAAACTTCTTTTGGCTGTCCACTTGCAATTATATCACCTTTGTGTATTACATATAATCTGTCAACAATATCTTTTAATGCTTCCACACTGTGATCCGTTATAATTATACCAAGCCCACGTTCTTTTAATGATATAACCATCTTTTGAATTTCTTTAACCGTTTTTGGATCTATACCAACAAAAGGTTCATCAAGCAGCAAAAACTTCGGAGAAAGTGTCATCATCCTTGCAAGTTCAAGTCTTCTTTTTTCACCACCTGAAAGATAAAACGCATATTGATCCTTTAACGAATCTATTCCAAATTCTTTTAATAGTTTTGGTATTTTTTTCACATCTTTATCATGATATTCAATAACAAGTTTTAAATTATCTTCAACGGATAATTGTCTAAAAACCGATGTTTCTTGTTGGAGATATGTTATACCAAGTTTTGCCCTTTTATGGATAGGAATTTTTGTAATATCCTTTTCACCTAAATAGATCTTTCCAGAGCTTGGGATAACAACACCAAGTATAATATTAAATAAAGTAGTCTTGCCGGAACCATTTGGTCCCAGCAAGCCTACCACTTCACCTGTTCTAACATTTAAATTTATACCATTTAAAACCTGTTTTCTACCGAATCTTTTTTTTACATCTCTACAAATTATCTCCATATCATACTTATTGATTCATGCTTTTTAAATACTCTATAAATTGAGCAGTAATATCGTACTTTGAATTTCCATATGCCATTGTTTTGCTATTAAATACAAAATCATATCCCATTATCTCTGCATATTCTGCAATCTTTTGAAGTATTTCCTGCTCAAGCTCTGCAAACTTTTTCTGGTATTCGCTGTTTAACAAATCAGAGTATTGTTTTTGCTTTTGAGTGTATTCTGCAATTTTTGCATTTATTAAATCCGCTGCTGCTCCTTTTTCTTTCATATCGTTGATCTCGGCTGCAAGTTCATTTAACTTTTTTTGATAAAATTGAACATCTTCCTGATATTTTGCCTGAAGATCAATCCATTTATCGTATGATTGTAAAACCTTTGTAGAATCAATGTAGGCAAGCTTTGGACCTTGGGCGCTATCTCCCCCTGCAAACAAGAGTACAAATGACAAAAGAATTAAAGATGCTAAAACTACCATACCAAGCTTCTTCACAAAATCCACCTCCTAGTTTCTCGCCCTTGCTTTTGACACTATTGATCTTCTTCCTCTCTTTTTAAAAACGGAAAGAATTATTTCAGCCTCTCTGTAAGGAACTGTAATAAAGGAAAATTTATCCAATACCGTAATATCACTTATAACTTTACTTGATATACCGGTATTTTTAACTATGTAATCAATCAATTGCTTTTTGTTAATTCCAGATTGTTTTCCAAGTGCAATAAATAATCTTACAACTTCTTCTTTCTTTGAAGAAATTTGAGAAATATTATTGTAACTTTCTGGGTTTAAAGATTTATAGCCCATACTAAGCAATGTTGCAACAACCTCTTCGGCGGGAAGTTCACTGAGGAGTTCTTTTGCAAGTTCATAATAAATATTATGTTTTCTAGAATTATTTTCAACAACTTGTTTTTTTATCTTTTTCGCCTTTGTCTTTATAATCTGATCTACAGATGGGACTTTTCCTTCCTTTATCTTAGCATTAGAAAACTTCTTTATTCTAAACAATTGTCTGTATTCCCTTGGAGTTACAAAGGTTATTGCAACACCTTCTTTTCCGGCTCTTCCTGTTCTTCCTATTCTGTGAACGTAATGTTCAGGATTTAAAGGAATTGAATAATTAATAACGTGTGTTAAGCCTGTTATATCAATCCCACGTGCAGCAACATCGGTTGCAACAAGAATATTAACCTTTTTTTCTCTGAATTTTTTTAATACTCTTTCCCTTTGATATTGAGAAAAATCTCCATGAAGTGCTTCTGCATCATATCCTCTTTCAATTAATTTTGATGATACAGTATCAACCTCAACTTTTGTTCTACAAAATACCATACCATAGAACTCTTCTTCCATGTCTATTATTCTACACAACGCCTCAAATTTATCACTTTCTCTTAGTTCAATATATATCTGTTCTGTTAAATTTGTTGTCAACTGCTTATCCTGAATCTTTATAACCTCATAATTTTTTATATACTTTTTTGCAAGATCAATTATTCTCTTTGGAATTGTTGCAGAAAACATCAAGAAAAATTTATCATCAGATGTGCTCTTTAATATTTTCTCAACATCATCAATAAATCCCATATCAAGCATTTCATCTGCTTCATCTAAAATAAAATATTCCACTTTTGAAAGGTCTATTGTTCCCCTTTCAAGATGATCCAATATTCTTCCTGGTGTTCCAACGACAATATCTACACCTTTTCTCAAATGATCAATCTGTCTTTGGATGGATTGACCACCATATACCGGAAGAATCTTTAATTTTTTTCTCTTTAGAGAATTAATCTCTTCAGAAACCTGGAGTGCAAGTTCCCTTGTTGGTGTTAAAATAATCGCTTGAACATACCCCTTGTTTTCTAGTAGTTCAATTAAAGGTATTCCAAATGCTGCTGTCTTTCCTGTCCCAGTTTTTGCCTGTACTATTAAATTCTTCTCCTTTTTCAAGAGTATAGGTATTACCTTTTCCTGTACTGGCGTTGGACTTTCAAATCCTTTCTCGTTGATTGCCCTCAACGTTTTTTCACTCAAGTTAAAATCCTCAAAATTCACTTTTTTTCCTCCATTCTCATCCTCATTATTTTAGAAAGCTCAGTAGAAAGTCGTCTTTTTACGCTAGTTGGCAGATGATCAATAAAAAGTATTCCATCTAAATGGTCTCTTTCGTGTTGAACAATTCTTGCACTGTACCCCTCAAACAACTTTTCCTGAACTTTCCCATATTCATCCTGATATCTTAATTTTACCCATTTATACCTTTCAACATCTTCAAATATACCAGGAAGACTTAAACAACCTTCTTCTCCAATTTCTTTTTCCTGAGAATGTTCTATTATCTCAGGATTTACAATGATTAAAGGACCGCTGCCATCGTCCATTGCAAAAAATCTTAAAGAGATACCAACCTGTGGTGCCGCAAGTCCAACACCATCTTCAAGGTACATTGTCTTTAACAAGTCTTCTTTTATTTGTTGAATATATTCAAAATCTTCCACTATTTTTGCCTTTTTTCTCAAGATTGGATCACCGTATAGTCTTATCTTCATACCTTTCCTCCAATCTTTTTAAATATTCTTCATTTGTTAAGAAAACACTTATCGGAGTCACTGAAACATAATTTTCAGCAATAGCCTTGTAATCAGCCTTTGGATCAGGATCATCTTCAATTATAGTTCCCATCATCCAATAGTAATTTCCTCCAGAAGGATCAACACGCTTTTCAAAGTAATCATCGTACATTCTCTTACTCTGTCGTGTCAACTTCCATCCCTTAATCTGATCATATGGAACCGAAGGTACATTTATATTGAGAGCAGTAAACCTTGGAATGGATTTTACATCAAACTCTTCAAGAAAATCTAGTATAAACTTTGCCGCTGTTTCATACATAGGATTTTCAAAGCTATAACTTGAAACTGCAATTGAAGGCACACCTGCTATAGCACCCTCAAGTGCTCCACTAACAGTTCCTGAATACACAACATCAGTTCCTAAATTATTTCCTCTATTTATTCCACTTATTAGCAAATCAGGTTTTTCCCCAAGTACAACATCTATTCCCATTTTTACACAATCAGCTGGTGTCCCTGATACAGAATATATCTCAAAGTTTTCATTTATGTCTAACTTTCTAAGCCACAGTGGAAGTCTTAATGTAATTGCATGTCCAACTGCACTTTGCTCAGTTTCTGGGGCAACAACTGTTACCTTGTATTTCTTGCTTAATGTTCTAGCAAGACATAGTATTCCATCAGCTGTTACACCATCATCGTTTGTTACCAAAATATTCATACACTTTCACCTCTTACTTGTCACTTATACAAATCAAGAATAAGTCCATTAATTTCCTCAACCTTTGCAGCATAATTGATCGTTCCGGCTTCACTTGAAATCAATTTCTCTGCAAGATTTTGAAGTTTTGAATCGATTTCTTCGACAATAACATGAAGACGCGGAGTATTAGTTGCATAATCCATTTTTCCACCAAGCTTGTACATCTTTTTCTCAATAAGCTTCAAAAACTTCTTTATCTTTTCTTTGTATTTTCTTAAAGAATCTGGAGTTGGGGAACGAACAAAATCGTTCCCCGCCTCCAGAATGTCATTTACTATTCTTTCAAGCTCTTGGTTTATTTGTTCTTCTTCCACATCAAGCAAAACATCGAAAAAACCGGGGGTTTCACTGGAAAAGCTGACTTTGTGTTTTCCTTTTAAACCTTTTTTCTTCTTTATATTTTCATTTTTTATCTTAGGATCCCCGGTTGGCTCGATTCTCATTTATTCCACCTCTACAGCTTTTGCAACCTTTTCAGCAATCTTTCTAAATTCTTCTTCAACTTCACTTTCTCTCATATAAAGGGTGACTGGCTTTCCTTCATCTGCAAGTTTTGCAGCCTTTGGATCAAGAGGAATTTGTCCTAAAAGATCTACATTGTATTCTTCTGCAAGAATTCTTCCTCCACCACTTCCAAATATTTCAATTTTTTCTCCACATTTTGGGCACCTTACAAATGACATATTTTCGACTATACCAATTAATTTTTTGTTCATCGAATGTACAAAATCAATTGCCCTTCTTACATCATCAAGGGCTACTTTTTGAGGTGTAGTTACCATAACTACTCCATCGAGATCATCGAGTGTTTGGAATAAACTTAACGCTTCATCGCCTGTTCCAGGTGGTAAATCAAAAATTAAAAAGTCAAGTTCGCCCCATTTTGTATCTCCTAAAAACTGCTTTATAGCAGAATGTTTGAGTGGACCTCTCCATATGACAGCTTTTCCACTTTCAACAAGCATACCTATAGAAAGGGCCTTTAAATTAGGTAAAATTTCAGCAGGAACTATCTCTTCACCATCAACAGATGGGTTTTTCTCACCAAGCATCCTTACTATGTTAGGACCGTGCATATCAAGGTCAAGAAGCCCTACTTTGTAACCGCTCTCTGCAAGTGCTGTTGCAAGGTTTACAGCAACTGTGGTCTTTCCAACTCCACCTTTTCCACTTAAAACTGCTATCTTGTGTTTTACATTTTTCATCTTTTCTTTAATTTTTGTGTTTTCATTATTCAAATTAAACTGTGGCTGCATTATCTCACCTCCATATTTCTTTTTACATCATTATAACACATACATATTAATGTTAATATGTATAAATAATGAATTTTCTGTCAAGAATTAGAATTAAAGAGCATTTTGTGATAAACTAACTATGAAAGGGGGTGGAAAACTATGAAAAAAAGCAACATTTTTAAATTTTTAAGTTACTTATTTTCGATCGTTTCAACTTTTCCAGTGGCCATCCCTGTATTGCTAACAATTATTGTTTTAATAAGTAAAGGTAAATTTTTATACGATTTTATGATGCCCGCAGAATTAATTTTGTTTACAATCATTGCTTCCTTAGGCATTATTACTTTGCAAATTATAGATAAAAAAGCGTTCTTTGAGTACAAAAAGCTAGCTATATACCTTTCACTATCTATTTCTAACTTCTTAGCTGCCAATATATATGCTTATCTTACAGGTCTTGCCCACGGAGATGCAAAGTTAAACGGGATACATTTATTTTTCATAACAATCTTTGTAATTTTGTGGCATCTTTTTGCTATATTAATTTCAATAGAATGTTTCAAATTAACAAAAAAAATCAGCACGAGGTGATTTTGCTTTGATCATTCTAAATAATCTCACAATTTCATTTCCAGGAAAAACTCTGTTGTCGGATGTTAATTTAAATATATCCGATAAAGAAAGGGTTGCATTAATTGGTAAAAATGGCTCGGGAAAAACAACACTTTTAAAGGCAATAGCTGGTATTTTTAACGACTATACAGGAAAGATAATCACTTCCGGTAAAATTTTGTATCTTGACCAGTTTAGAACATTTGATGAAAAAACTCCATACGAATACTATATGAAAGTAGCTAACACTCCAGAAAAAGAAAGGCTAGTTAGAAGCATACTCAAGGGTTTGGGATTTGAAGAAAAAGATTGGCACAGAGATATCTCTACTTTTAGTGGTGGCGAGAGAACAAGGCTTCAAATTGGAAGGCTTTTCATTGAAGATGCGGAGTTTATTCTACTAGACGAGCCAACAAATTATCTTGATATTTTAGGAATAAGGTTTCTTAAAAACCTCTTAAAAAACTTTAACGGAGGATATATTATAATTTCGCACGATAGAAGCTTTTTAAGAGATACATGTGAAAGATTTTTAGAAATAAACAACGAAAAAATATGGGATTTTAAAATGAAATTCGACAATTACCTTGTTGAAAGAGAAAGACTTATACTTCACCAACAAAGAACAATGAAAAATAAGCAAAAGGAAATTGAAAGGTTAAAAAAGATAATTGAAAGATACAGAAAATGGGGAAGAGAAAAATTCATAAAACAAGCAAAAAGTAAGGAAAAAATGCTACAAAAGATGCTTGAAGAGCTTGAATCTGAAGTAACTTTCAACGAAGAAGAAGTTGATAAAAAAATATCCCTTCCAACTCCTGAAATGCCAGGTCACGTAGTTTTAACCGTAAAACATTTAAAATTCTTGGATATCCTAAAAGATGCAAGCTTTACTATTCATTCTGGAGATAAAATGGCCCTTCTTGGTAAAAATGGCTCTGGAAAAAGTACTATCCTAAGGTTAATTAAAGGAAATATAAATGGCTCAGGAACAGTTGAATTTGGATACAATGTAAAAGTAGAATTTCTTGATCAATTTGTAGAAGAATTAGATGAAGAAAGTACTGTATTTGAAGAAATATCAAATGAAATGGAATTTGAACCAGATTATGTAATACGAGCGTACGCTGGAAGATTCGGCTTCAAGGGTGAAGATGTATTTAAAGAAATACATAATCTTAGTGGTGGTGAAAGACAGATCCTTGCACTTGCAAAGGTGCTCCTTAGAAAGCCAAATCTTTTAGTGCTTGATGAACCTACAAATCATATGGATCTAGATACTCTAGAGGCACTTGAAAACGCTTTAAGAGAATTTAAGGGAAGCATCATACTTGTTTCCCACGATGAGGAGCTCATAAAAAACGTGTGTAACAAATTTTTTGTATTAGAAAATGGAATACTAAAAGAAATATCTGACCTTAGTGAATATGTTCCAACCGAAGAAAAAGAAAGAAAAAAGAAAGAAAATATAGAATTTGAAGAGAAAAAGAAACTGAAGAACAAATTAAAAAGCCTAAAAGAGCAATTGAAAAAGAAAAGAGAAGAAGAAGAAAAATTAATAAAAGAGCTTGAAAGAGTTGAAGAAAAGCTCTTAAATGTTAATTCTGATTATATAAAAGCAGAAAAGCTTGTAAATCAAAAAAATGAATTAGAAGAGAATATATTTAATACAATGCATGAGATCGAAGAACTTGAAAAACAAATTGAAGAACTTGAAAAAGTTCTATAGTTTTTCAACAACATTTTTTACCCATTTTCTACTGTGATATCTTGAATAGAGAATAATTGCCTTTGCTATTTCATCACTCATTGTAAAAAGATAAACAATTGGCAGTGAAAACTTTAAAATAAGGCCTGAAAATGCAGCAAGAGGAACTCCAAGAAGCCATAATGTTCCTGCTTCTACCATAAAAGAGTATCTTGTATCCCCACCTGCTCTTAAAAAACCAACAATGTTTAAACCATTAAAAACCTTGATTGGTATAAAGGCCATGGAAATTGTTATGGTTACTCTAACAAGTATTTTTACTTCATCAGAAACATCAAAGAAGTTTACTATGTAGTAGGAAAGGATAACGGTCAAAGTTCCAGAAATAATCGCTACAATCTGTGATAGCTTTATTACCTTTTTTGAAACATCAAAAGCTTCTTTGAATCTAGATGCCCCAAGATAATTTCCAACAATAACGGATGCAGCTGATGCAATTGAAAATGTAAATGAATATGCAAATCCTTCAATAGTTCCCATTATATTTCTTGCCGCTATCGTTTGAGTACTCATATGAGCGTATATAACAGAATACATAGTCATACCAAAAGACCATGCAAATTCATTAGCAATTGTAGGTAGTGTGTAATGGAAAAAGTTCTTTAAAAAATTCCTATCAATCATCTCAACATGTTTGAGTGTAAAAAAACCTGGAAGATTTTTTACCTTTATGATAAAAATTAAACTAACAAGTCCAACTATCCTTGCAATAAGGGTCGCTATAGCCGCTCCTAAAATTCCAAGTTTTGGAAAGCCAAATTTTCCAAAGATTAAACTATAATTTAAAAATACATTCGTTGATAATTCTACTATCGTTACATACATAGGAATATGAGCCTTTTCCACGCTTCTTAAAACAAAAGAAAAGACCATACTCAAAGCAAATATTGGAAAAGAAAAAGAGATAATTTTTAAATAAATAATTCCTTCTTTAATTACAAGTGGGTCAGGACTAAAAAACCTCATAACAACTTGTGGAAAGAAAAAAGAAAGAGTAAAAAATACCGCAGAAAAAAGTAAGGCAGTAGCGCTTGTTACTGCGGATGATTTTGCTATTCCATCTATATCTTTCTTCCCCCAAAATTGTGAAAAAAAGATGGAACCGCCTGATATAAGTCCGAATAATATAAGATTGTATAAAAAGAAAAATTGATTTGAAAGTCCCACACTTGCAATTGCAACTTCACCAAGTTTTCCAATCATTAAGGTATCAACAAAATTGACACCAGTAGATAAAAATTGTTGTAATGCAATGGGAAGTGCTATTGCAAATATTTTTTTATATATTCCCATATAATTCCTCCTTAGTTAGGATTACTAATTATTTTAACATACGTAAAAATAATTGACAATATTAGTAAAAATTAGTTATAATAAAAAAGAATTTACAAAAAAAGGAGTGAAAAAGTGGAAAAATTCGAAGAGGCTGCAAGCATATTAAAGGCACTTGGACATCCAATTAGACTTAAGATATTATACTTACTAAGTGAAAAAGAACATTGTGTTTGTGAATTATTATCTAAAATAAATACGAGCCAACCAAATCTTTCACAACATCTTTCTATCTTAAGAAATTTAAAATTAATCAAAGATGAAAGAAATGGAAACATGGTAATCTACAAATTGCAAGATAACGAGCTTGTCAAAGCAATTCTTAGCGCTTTAAAATAATTTTTTTATTGACAATATAAGCACTTTATTATATACTGATTATTGAAATTACTGACTATTATAGAAAGGATGATTTTTTGTGAAGGATTTTGTGATCATTTTAACAATCTTTTTAATATTCTACTTCGTCCCATTTAATGCTTCTATCGTTCAAGATAGTATATTAAATGGATTTCAAATGCTGCAAGAATATGCAAGAGAGCATGTATTGCTTTGTCTTGTACCGGCATTCTTTATTGCCGGAACTATAAGTGTCATGCTCAAAAAAGATGCTGTACTAAAACTTTTAGGACCAACTGCAAAAAGGATTATTTCTTACCCCATCGCAGCAGTAAGTGGTGGAATACTTGCAGTGTGCTCTTGTACCATTCTTCCACTTTTTGGAGGGATATATAAAAAAGGGGCTGGAATTGGACCGGCTACCACGTTTCTTTTTGCTGGACCTGCAATTAATATAGCAGCAATATTTTTGACAGCTAGAGTTCTTGGTTGGGATCTAGGTTTGGCAAGATTAATAGCAACTATAACTGCTGCTATACTGATTGGCCTGATAATGGAATTATTATTCCAAGAAAAAGGTGAAGGTGGTTTTATTACAACAGAGGAAAAAAGTGAAAATAGTCTAAAAGTACTTATATTTTTCTTGCTACAACTTGCATTCTTAATAATTGGTGGATTAAAAATTAATCCAGCAGTTAAATATACAACAATGTTTGCCATATCAATTATTGTATTTTTAATGGCAGTATTTTCATTTAAAAAAGATACTACAAAAAGCTGGCTTGAAGAATCTTGGGATTTTGCAAAAAAGATTTTACCTTATCTTTTTGTTGGAGTATTTTTAGCAGGAATAATAACAAAACTTCTTCCTCAAGAAGTGGTTACAAAAATACTCGGAAGCAACGGAGTACTTTCAAATCTTTTCGCATCAGTTATTGGAATGTTTATGTATTTTGCAACACTTACTGAAGTCCCAATTGTTCAGGCTTTAAGAGAACTTGGAATGGCAAAAGGACCAACACTTGCACTTCTTATGGCTGGAAATTCTTTGAGCCTTCCAAGCATGATCGTTATAACAAGACTTTTTGGAAAGAAAAAGGCATTTACATACTTTACCTTGGTTGTGATATTTTCAACAATATTTGGTTTAATATACGGAAGAATATAAGGAGGGGAAAATATGGCAAAAAAGATTGAAATTTTAGGAAGTGGTTGTCCAAGATGCAAACAAACCGAAAAAATAATGAAAATGGCAGTAGAAGAACTTAATATCGATGCAACTATTGAAAAAGTACAAGATATCAACGAGATTATCTCTCGCGGAGTTGCTGCAACACCAGCGGTTGCAATCGATGGAAAAATAGTTATTTCTGGAAAAATTCCAACACTTGACGAAGCAAAAAAGATTTTACAATAAGTATAAATAGAAGAAATAAGAGGGGAAATTTACCCTCTTATTTTTTACTTGACAAATTAGTATAAACTAAGTATAATTGTAGATGAAGTCTAAAAGTTAAATTATTCTCAAACTAAGGAGGCTGAAAAAATATGAAGGTTATAGTTATAGGTTGTACACATGCTGGAACTGCGTTTACAGTAACAGCAAAAAAATTATATGGAGACAAAGTAGATATTACAATATATGAGAAAAATGACACAATATCGTTCCTCTCATGTGGAATTGCACTCCACGTTGGTGGTGTGGTGAAAGATTCTGAAAAACTTTTCTATTCTTCCCCAAAACAATTATCTGAAATGGGAGCAAATCCAAGAATGAAACATAAGGTAATTGATGTCAACACAAAGGAAAAATGGGTTCTTGTTAAGAATCTTGAAACCGGCGAGACTTTCAAAAATAATTACGACAAATTATTGATATCTTCTGGTTCATGGCCAATTATTCCGAACATTCCAGGAATTGACCTTGAAGGAATAAAACTTTCAAAAAACTTTTATCATGCACAAGATATAATTAATCATTCAAAAAATGCTAAAAGAATTGCCGTTATAGGTGCAGGATATATTGGCGTTGAACTTGCTGAAGCTTTTAAAGAAAAAGGAAAAGAAATTATGCTCTTTGATATAAAAGATAGAATTCTATCAAGATACCTTGATAGAGAATTTACAGATATTTTAGAAACAGAATTAAAAAATAACGGTGTTGAGCTTATCCTTGGAGAGAAAGTTGTAGAATTTAAAGGTGAAAACAACCATGTAAGTAAAATTATCACTGACAAAGGCAAATATAATGCTGATATGGTTGTGCTTGCAATGGGATTCAAGCCTAATACAGATCTTTTTAAAGGAAAAGTAGAAATGCTAGAAAACGGAGCAATTAAAGTCGATAAGTATCTTCATACTTCCGAAAATGATTTATTTGCAGTAGGAGATAGTGCAGCTGTTTGGTTCACACCTACTAATTCATATGAGTATATTCCACTTGCAACAAATGCTGTTAGGATGGGAACAATAGCCGCATACAACTTATTCGATGATACGGTAGAATACAAGGGAACACAAGGAACTTCAGGTGTTAAAGTGTATTCATACAACGTCTTTACTACTGGATTAAGCCAACAGTTTGCGCAAGAGAGAAATTTAGATGTGAAAACTATATTTACAATAGAAAATAACAGACCAGAGTTTATGCCTGAGTATGAAAAAGTATACATAAAAATCGTATATGATGATAAAACTAAAAAGATCCTAGGTGGTCAAATAATGTCTAAAGCTAATGTGGCAGAAAGTATAAATACTCTTTCGCTTGCTATTTCAAATAATATGACACTAGTTGATCTTGCATTTTCAGACTTTTTCTTCCAACCCCACTTTAACAAACCTTGGAACTTCTTAAATACTGTTGCATTAAAGGCTATTCAGTAATTAAAAATTTATTTTCTAATCTCCCCTGCCTTTTTAGGTAGGGGAGCTCTTTAATTAAGCTTTTTCCAATTCAATTTTTGATCTATTAATTAAAATATTTAATCTGTATATTGAAAAAATAACAATTATTATACCTATCCACTGTCTCATTGTTATTACATTTGGAAAGAATAACTGTAATGCACCCCGAAAAATTGGACAGAAATCAAGAAACTTTTGTGTAGTTTAAGTATTCTTCGTATACCTCTCGTGGGCTTCTGTATTTCAATGC
>NZ_BHXD01000005.1:0-122000 GCF_003990895.1 Thermosipho globiformans | reverse complement strand
AAATTCGTAAATGGTGAAATTACAGAAGAGGAATATTTAAGAAAAAAGAAACTTATTGAATAGGAGGTCGAAAGTATTAATATCTTGAATATTTGTGGCGAATTTATTAATGAATTAATTAGTGAAAATGATCATTATAGATGAAAAACACATGTATTTTCAAGTTTTTGAAGCTTTTGTCTTCATACGCAACTGAAGAATCGTTTAATTTAATAATGAATCATTAAAAATAAAAGTGATTAATTCCAAAAATCAGGCTTAAAATAAAAGTAAATAATGTATTTATTAGAATCAATTAGAATCAAAATAATATTTGTAATGTATAAAATTGGTTGCTAACAATAGATTAATACTGTAGTTCTATTCTTATTTTATTTTAATGAAAAAAAGAAAGTTGAGTATTGGAGTTTTATTTAAAGCATTACAAGGTATAAGCAAGAAAGTTTACTGAAAAAATAAACTTAGGTTGGTATTAGAAAAAGGTGTAAAGTAATGACAAAAGACGATGGAATAAAAGGGGACTGAGTAATACTAATAGAAGGATAATAGGATTTAATCTACAAATAGAAAATTTATGAAAGAATGTAAGGTGATAGGAATAAAGTAAGTATTTACAAGTTACAACAATTCAAAAGGAAATGCAAACACAGGAATATATTTTAGGAGTTGTAAACAATAAGTAGTGTAGCCATTTGAAGGAACAAGTTGTTTAGAGCTAGTAAAAAACAAAGAAATATGAAAAATTTGCAACAAGGAATTTTCACACTGTGTGTTGAGACACAGAAATTCAAGCGAGGAATGTTAAGAATAGCTAAATTATACAAAAATTTCTTGATTTCTGTCCTATTTTTGGGAATATTATACGGAAAAAAGTTTTATAGTTTATCAATGGATTTGGAAAAGAATTAAATTCAAAAATAACAAATTATATAGTTTTTCAGAAGTTGTGGAATTATTAGCGGCATTGGTTGTACCCAATTATAATGGATGTTTTAAGATCGAAAATTCTAGATATGAATAACTGGAAAATACGAACTATTATAATTTTTCAAGTAATAGAAATAGAAAATAATTATTTCAATTTTTAAGGAGAGGATGGAAAGTATGGATAGAGAAAAAATGAATATGATTCATGAACATCATGATCAAAATATGAAAAATAAACAATCGAAAGATAATGATCATTCAATAAAACATAGTCGTAAACACCATGATCATCATAGCCATCACGCTCAAATGGTTGAGGATTTTAAAAAACGCTTTTGGATATCATTAATTTTAACAATTCCAGTTTTAGTATTGTCTCCACTAGTTCAAAAGTTACTTGGACTCGAAAATTTATTATCTTTCCCAGGAGATTTATATATACTTTTTACTATTTCAACTTTTATTTATTTTTATGGTGGATATCCTTTTTTGAAAGGTTTTTATGAAGAAATCAAAGGTAGAAAACCTGGAATGATGACTTTAATTGCCATTGCAATTACTACGGCATATGTATATAGTAGCTTGGTTGTTTTCGGATTAGAAGGCGGAATATTTTTCTGGGAATTAGCAACATTAATTGACATTATGTTGCTTGGTCACTGGATTGAAATGAGATCAGTAATGGGAGCTTCGCATGCATTAGAAGAACTAGCAAAATTGATGCCTTCGGATGCGCATAAACTCATGCCAGATGGTTCGTTAATAGATATCCCTCTTGAAGAATTGAAATCAGGGGATATTGTTATTGTAAAACCAGGTGAAAAAGTTCCTGCCGATGGTGTCATAATAGAGGGTGAAAGTTCATTAAATGAATCAATGTTAACAGGTGAAAGTAAACCTGTATCAAAGAAGAAAAATGCTCTTGTAATTGGTGGTTCAATAAATGGTGAAGGTTCCTTGAAAGTAAAAGTTAAAAATACAGGAAAAGATTCATATCTTTCTCAGATAATAGAACTTGTAAAAAAAGCACAGGAAAGCAAATCCAAAACACAGGACCTCGCTAATCGTGCAGCAGTATGGTTAACTTTTATTGCATTATCAAGTGGTGCAATAACGTTTTTTATCTGGACGTTGATAATGGGAAAAAGCTTTGTTTTTGCTCTTGAAAGAACAGTTACAGTCATGGTAATAACTTGTCCTCATGCACTAGGACTAGCAGTCCCATTAGTTGTTGCAGTTTCAACAGCAATATCAGCAAAAAATGGGTTGCTTATTAGAAACCGTGTGGCTTTTGAAAGAGCAAGAAATATTCAAGCTATAGTGTTCGATAAAACTGGTACCTTGACCATGGGCGAATTCGGTGTAACTGATATAGTTAATCTTTCAAATGATATGAATGAGGAAGATATTTTAAATTGTGCGGCTTCAATTGAGATGCATTCAGAACATCCAATTGCAAAAGCTATTGCTAAATATGTTAAAAATCCAATGAAGGTAGAAAACTTCAAAGCCATTCCTGGAAAAGGAGCTGAAGGTAGTGTAAATGGAAAACATGTTATGGTAGTTAGTCCTGGATATTTGAAGGGAAAAAATGTAAAAATTAAAAATGAAAGGATAGATAAATTACTATCAGCAGGGAAAACAGTAGTTTATGTGTTGATAGATTCTGAACTAAAAGGAGCAATAGGACTCTCTGATATTATAAGATCTGAGTCAAAAGAAGCAATAGCAAAATTAAAGGAAATGGGAATAAAATGTATGATGTTGACAGGTGACAATAAACAGGTAGCAAAATGGGTTGCTGACGAACTAGAGCTCGATGAATATTTTGCGGAAGTTTTACCGCATGAAAAATCACAAAAGATAAAGGAAATTCAATCTCGAAATTTAGTTGTTGCGATGACTGGAGATGGAGTAAACGATGCACCTGCTTTGGTTCAGGCAGATGTTGGTATAGCAATCGGAGCAGGTACAGATGTTGCAGTTGAATCTGCAGATATAATATTAGTTAGAAGTGATCCAAGAGATGTGGTTTCAATAATAGGTCTTGCTAAAAACACATATAAAAAAATGATAGAAAATTTATTATGGGCAACAGGATATAATGCTGTGGCAATACCTCTTGCAGCAGGCCTTTTGTATAAATGGGGAATTCTTCTAAGTCCAGCAGTAGGTGCTGTGTTTATGTCTTTAAGTACAGTTATAGTTGCGATAAATGCAAAGCTACTAAAATTAGAACACTAAATCTAAACACAACTCTTGGATAACTTTTTTGAGAGAGTTGTTATTATAACTTTAAAAAGATTTAGAATCTATACGCTTTGGTTAATGTAAAAGTTATTTGTCCATTAATCTAATTATTTTAAGACGAGTATAAAGTTATTCATTAATATTGTTAACTACTGTCCTGATAACGTATGTATAATCTATACCTTTATCGTCTCTTATTTACTTTATCTTAAGTTTTTCAACAGGTGTTCCTTTTTTAATATTCAATATATAGAGGTTGTTATTTCATTTTGAGTACGTTTGTCATCAAATTGAATTGAAAATAATTATTGAATAAGTATAAAAAATAAAAAACCCAGTTTCTAGTTCAAACTTACTAGAAACTGGGAATATTTACAGTCGGAAGTAAATGGTTACTTTATTTCTTTAAATTAAAGTAATCAGTATTTTCGTCATGTTCAATCTTTAGATACCTATTTTTTGCAGCTTCAAAGATTCTTTCAATAATTGCATGTAAATCACTATCTTTGAATTTTTCCAGCTTTTCTTCCAATTTTTTAGAAAATTCGTAATGCTCACCTTCAAATTTTATATCTTCTTGTGAAAATTCATTAAATTCAGGGTCGATAGAAGAAAGTAATTCCAATAATGTGTTAATAAATACTTCTCTAACATCTGATTTTCTTTTGGCGTTGGCTAATTTTTCACGATATGAAGGTTCAATTTCATGTTCATACTTTACAAATGAGATAATCTTTTTGCCTTTTTCCATAAAATCCCCCCTTTAAATTTTGTTGAGTGCAATTGCAAAATAGCTCAAAGCAACAAATGCTGCGGTTTCAAAACGCAAAATTTTATTTCCCAAACGTATTGCATTGAAATTTGAAGACAGAAAATCTAGTTCTTCTTTTGAAAAGCCACCTTCTGGGCCAACTATTATTGAAACTTTCTCATCAATATTGGCTGGTAATTTGTGACCGTTAAAATCTAGAAAATAGGTATTTTTGGTTGCATAGTTTTGAATGTTTTTAAAATTAATAAAATCTACATTTGGAAAATGAAACCTTACACATTGTTTTGCACTGTCTCTAATGACCATATTTATTTTTTCTACTTTATCTTTATAATCTCTATTTGAAAAAGCAGTTTTTGTTATATAAATATTGTCTACGCCAAGTTCTACAGATTTTTCAATAAGCCATCTAAGGCGCTCCCATCTTGAAGCCGGTGCAAAAAGGTTTAGGATAGTTTTTTCGCTACTTTCTATATATTTAGACTCGAGGATCTCTCCAAAAGATTTCTTTTTTCCAATTTGTGTTATTTTTACTTTGTAGTAATATCCTTTTCCGTCTGTACATTCAATTATATCACTTTCTTTTTTTCTTACTGTTTTTAAATGAACAGTTTCATGCTCATCGAAAATTAGATTATTATCTTCTTTTATTCCGAAAAAAAGATTTGGCAATTTTATCACCTCAATCAGATTATACTACATTATTTGTTAACTATTACTATTTGTAGTATAATCTTAATAAAACAAGATTAAGTAAGGAGGGATTTGTGTGAAAGAATATATTCCAAGTCAGATAGAAAAAAAGTGGCAAAAAGTATGGGAAGAGAAAAAAGTATTTGAAACACCACAATATTCTGAGAAACCAAAATTTTATGATCTAGTAATGTTTCCATATCCTTCAGGGACATTACATGTTGGCCACGTGAAAAATTATGTTATTGGCGATATAGTTGCAAGGTATAAGAGAATGAAAGGTTATAATGTTTTGCATCCATTTGGTTACGATGCATTTGGTCTTCCTGCTGAAAATGCAGCTATTAAAAATAAAATTCACCCCGAGGTTTGGACTTTTAAGAATATAGAGACAATAAGGAACCAAATTAAAAAGATAGGAATAAGTTATGATTGGAAAAGGGAAATCGCAACTTGTACAGAAGATTATTACAAATGGACTCAGTGGTTATTTGTTAAAATGTATGAAAAAGGCCTTGCATATAAGAAAAAAGCAGCAGTTAATTGGTGCCCAAGCTGTCAAACAGTGCTTGCAAATGAGCAAGTTGTAGATGGTAAATGTGAAAGATGTGGTACAGAGGTTACTTTAAAACATCTTGAGCAATGGTATTTTAAGATAACCGATTATGCCGAAAGGCTTTTAAATGATTTAGAAAAGCTAGAGGGGTGGCCTGAGAATGTAAAGACAATGCAAAAAAATTGGATAGGAAAAAGCACAGGTGCAGAAATTGATTTTAAAGTTGATGGACTTGACATGAGCATTAGAGTATTCACTACAAGGCCTGATACGATTTGGGGAGTAACTTTTATGGCTATTGCTCCAGAATCACCACTTGTAGAAACGCTTGTAACTGAGGATAGAAAAAAAGAATTAGAAGAATTTTTGAAAAAGGTTTCTTTGGAAGATAGGTTTAAACGAACAAGCTTGGAAGCCGAAAAGGAAGGCTTTTTCTTGGGAAGATATGCTATAAATCCTGTTACTGGAGAAAAAATTCCTATTTACGTTGCTAATTATATATTATACGAATATGGAACAGGTGCAATTATGGCAGTGCCTGCACACGATCAAAGAGACTTTGATTTTGCAAAAAAATACAATATACCAATAAGACTTGTTATTGACAATCCTGAAAGTCCAATAGATGTAGAAAAAATGGAAAAATCATACGAAGATGAAGGTATAATGGTAAATTCTGGACCATTTAATGGCATTTCAAGCAAAGAAGCAATTGAAAAAATAATAGATTATCTTGAGGAAAAGAATATTGGAAAAAGAAGTGTTCAATATAAATTGAGAGATTGGCTTATCTCAAGACAAAGATATTGGGGAGCACCTATTCCAGTTGTTTATTGTGAAAAATGTGGTACGGTAGCTGTTCCGGAAGAACAACTTCCAGTGAAACTTCCAAAAGATGTTGAATTCTTACCAACTGGACAATCACCACTTTCATTGGATAAACAATTTTTGAATACAACATGTCCAAAATGTGGTGGCCCTGCAAGGCGAGAAGCTGATACAATGGATACGTTTGTGGATAGTTCATGGTATTATCTAAGATATGTAAATCCAAATCTTGAAGATAAACCATTTGAAAGTAAAGATGTTAACTATTGGCTTCCAGTTGATCAATACATAGGTGGTGTTGAACATGCAGTTCTGCACCTTTTATATTCAAGATTTATAACTAAAGTTTTGCATGATATGGGATATGTTCATTTTGATGAGCCATTTACAAACCTATTTACACAAGGAATGATTTACAAAGATGGATGGAAGATGAGTAAATCTAAAGGGAATGTAGTATCTCCAGATGATATGATTGAAAAATATGGAGCAGATACACTCAGAACATACATATTATTTATGGCTCCACCGGAAAAAGATGCAGAATGGAGCGATGCAGGAATAGAAGGTGTTCATAGATTTTTAAAGAGACTTTGGAATAATATTTATTCTGTGCTTGAAAAAATCAAAAATGTTAGTGCAGAAAAAATAGAATTAAAAAATAAGTTAGAAAAGGATTTAAGAAGGAAATTACATCAGTCGATTAAAAAAATAACTGAAGATATAGAAGGTGGATTTAAATTTAATACGGCAATTGCAGGATTAATGGAATTAAACAACAGTTTTTCAGATTATTTGAATAAGACCGAGGAAAAAGATTTAAATTTACCTCTTTTGAGGGAACTGGTTGAAAAACTTGCACTTATACTTTCACCATTTGCACCACATATGGCTGAGGAGATTTGGCATGACTTAGGCAATGATACATTAATTGTAAATGAAGAATGGCCAAAGTATGATGAAAAGGCTTTGGAAGTTGATGAAGTAACTGTAATTATACAAATAAATGGTAAAGTCAGAGGAAAAATAAACGTTGATGTCAATGCAGATGAAGAGACAGTAAAAAAGATTGCTTTTGAAGAGCCAAAGGTATCTTCATATATAGAAGGAAAAGAAATAGTAAAGGTTATTTATGTAAAGAATAAGTTGCTTAATATCGTTGTAAAATGAGGAGGAGATTGTATGAAACGTTTTTTGCTTTTACTTTTTGTTGTTTTTTCAGTGGTGATTTTTTCCGAGGAACTTCCAGCAACATCAACCGTTGCAGTTGTAAACGGTGAGACTATTACGCTTGAACAATTAAATAGAGCCGCAGACGTGCAAAAACTTATGATCGGTATAAGTCAGGTGGATCAAACGTTTTTTAATGTTTTATCGAATACAGAAGAGGGTGTAAAAGTAATATTAAGATACAAAAGAGTAGTTTTAGATGATTTAGTAAATAAGTTATTAATAGTACAATTTGCTCAAAAATATGGTGCAAGACCAACTGAGCAAGAAGTAAAAAGTGTAGTCGACAAACAAATATCAGATTATTTAAACCAACAGGGAATTGATGAAAAAACATTTGATATGTACTTGCAGTATGCAAATATGGGAACTTTAGAAGATTTTAAAGAAAAGATGTATTTTGAAACGCTTGTTAATCTATCGCTTGAAAAACTTTTTAATGTGGTTACAAAAGATGCAACAGTTTCTGATGAAGAATTAATGGATTACTATCAAAAACATATTGATGAGTATTCTACACCAACCCAATATACTCTAAGCTTAATAGCTTTTGACAATGAAAAAGTTGCAAATGCTGCAAAAACTAAGATAGTTTCCGGTGAAACGTTTAATAGTGTTGCAAGTGAATATGGAATTTCTCATTTTAAATATGAAAATATAGCTGAGGATACTACTTTCCCAGATAAGTTATGGAACTATATAAAGAATGCACCACAAGGTGCATTGTTGGGGCCAATAAATGTAGATGAAAAATATTACATCTTTAAAGTAGAAAAAGTTATCCCAATGCAATCTAAAAAATTTGAAGAAATAAAGGAAGAAATTTCAAATATGGTTTTGTCTGAAAAGAAGAAAAATTTGTGGGCCAACTTTATTGACAGTGAATTTAGTAAATTTAAAAATGAAAGTACAGTTGAGGTTTATTATAAAGTGGATGTAGAACAAAAAAATAATAATTAGATGAAAAAATAACCCCCAAGAATTTAATCATCTTGGGGGTTATTTTTTTCTAATGTTTACTTAATTAATGTCCACCCGATACTGGTAATTGATAGGTAGGAAATGTAAGTGGATATCCCGCAAGTCTTGCAATAATTCTTGGTATTTCAGTGTTATCTATTAATCCTTTAAAGTTATCAGCACCTTGTCCAAATGCGTATAGTGCAACAGGTGCCCCTGTGTGATCATATGTAGTCCAACCAAGGTGTGCTTTTTTGCTTATTAGTCTTCCTATTGCATTTGAAAATGCATAATATGAATTTCCTTGTTCTTTTACTAGAGAGTCGAAAAGCTCTAAATCTTCATCGGTTAATTCTAATTGATAGTATTTTTTAATAAGTTCTTTTAATTTATTTTTGTCTTTATTTGATTCTCTCGATATAAAATCCGTATTTTTACTAAATTTTCTTATCATTTCAACATCGAAATAGTATCCGCCACTTGAAAGGCCTAGACCTCCAGTTTCATGATCTGCGGTTACAATAATCAAAGTATCTGGGTTTTGTTTTAAAAATTCCATAGCAACTTTGAATGCTTCTTCAAATTCTATTATTTCTTTCCAAACGCCGTATGGGTCATTACCATGTGCTTCCCAGTCTATTTGTGAGCCTTCGATCATTAAAAAGAAAGGTGAATTATCTTTTGAAAGTATTTCAAGGGCTTTTTTTGTCATCTCAGAAAGTGTTGGTTCATTTACCCTATCAGTATATGCTGGTAAATGGCTTGAATTGAAAAGTCCTATTACTTTTTTTCCGTTGTAATTAAGTAGTTCTTCTTTTGTTGTAATATAATCAAATCCTTTTTCCTTTGCCAATTTAATTAGATCTTTTCCATCGTTTCTTTTTCCGCCAGTTGCTACAAAATGTCTCCAGCCGCCACCAAACGCAACTGTTATAGGGCTGTTAACTAATTGTTCTGCAAGAGTGTTTTCATCCTTTCTTGAATTTACATGACCATACACTGCGCCTGGGGTTGCGTGAGTAATTCTTGATGTTGCTATAATTCCAATTTTTACACCATGTTTTGCTGCAATTTCTGCAATTGTAGGAACACTTGTGCCATCTGGCAATATGCCGATCATTCCATTGTTAGTTTTAAAACCAGCAAAAAGTGCAGTTCCAGCAGCTGCTGAGTCCGTAACATTACTATTTGCAGAATGTGTGGTTACTAGTGCAATATTTTGGGTTTTCATAAACTTTAGAAGTCTTCCTTCAAGATAGCTGGCAAGCATAACGTGATTAATTCCCATACCATCCCCAATCATGTAGATAACGTTTTTTACAGAAAATGAAAATACAGAGACTAGTAAAAGCAATATAAGTAAAAGTTTTTTCATAAAGCTCCCTCCCTTTTTTTGAAATTAAGTAAAAAACTTTCTAGTTTGGGCTTTGTTATTTTATCTTGCTTATTTTCATCAAAAGTTTAAAACATACATTTTATTTTACTATTTAGAAATATTTAGTTATTTTAAGATATGATATAATTAAATAATAGATAAAGTGAAAAGGAGGTTTTGATATGAAATTGAAAACTATGACTATGGAATGGACGGGAGATGAATTGATTTTAATTGATCAGAGGAAAATACCACTTGTTGAAGAGTATGTCAGTTGCAAGTCATATAAGGAAGTTGCTGTAGCTATAAAAGATATGGTTGTAAGAGGTGCTCCTGCTATAGGTGCTTCTGCAGCTTTTGGATATGTTCTTGGAGCAAGAGAAATGTTTGTTGAAGATTTTAATGCATTTGTTAAAAAAATGGATGAAGTAAAAGAAGTTTTAGCAAATACAAGACCTACAGCGGTTAATTTATTTTGGGCTTTAAATAGAATGGAAGATTCATTAAAGAAATATGGAAAAACAGAAGGTGTTTTAGAATATCTTGAAGAAGAAGCTATGAATATTGCAAAAGAAGATATTGAGGTAAATAAGGCAATTGGTAGAAATGGTGCAGAACTTTTAAAAGATGGAGATACTGTATTAACTCATTGTAATGCAGGTGCACTTGCAACGGTTGATTATGGTACAGCTCTTGGAGTTATAAGAGCGGCTGTTGAGCAAGGAAAGAAGATAAAAGTTTTTGCTGATGAAACAAGGCCATACTTGCAAGGGGCTAGACTTACTGCTTGGGAATTGATGAAGGACGGTATAGATGTAACGCTGATAAGTGATAATATGTCTGGTTGGTCAATGAAACTTGGTAAAATAAATGCGGTAATTGTTGGTGCTGATAGAGTAGCTGCAAATGGTGATGTTGCAAATAAGATAGGAACTTATATGGTCGCTGTTTTGGCAAAAAGGCACGGAATTCCTTTTTATGTAGCTGCACCAACGAGTACAATTGATTTGAATACAAAAACTGGTAAAGATATCCCTATTGAAGAAAGAAAGCATACAGAGGTTACACATTGCGGTGGAAGACAGATCGCACCAGATGGGGTAAAAGTATTTAATCCTGCGTTTGATGTTACAGATGCAGAGCTTGTAACAGCGATAATAACGGAAAAAGGCGTAGTTTATCCTCCTTACGAAGAAAATTTAAAAAAGTTGTTTGAGGAGTGATTAAAATGATTGATGTTAAATTGTTAAGAAAAAATCCTGAAATATTTTATGATGCTTTAAAGAAAAGAAATATGGAAATAGAAATTATTGACAAAATTTTAGATGTAGATAAAGAATGGAGGCAACTTGTTGCGAAGGTAAATGAATTGAAAGCAAAGAGGAATGAGTTTTCTAAGTTAGTTGCAAAGGCAAAGGCTGAAAAAGATAATGAAAAGGCGAGTAAATTAATAGAAGAAAGTAAGAAAATAGGAGAAGAGATAAAGAAAATAGAAGAGCAAGAAAAAAAATTAGAAGAAGAAATGCAAAATTTAGCATTGAATATTCCAAATATTCCAGCAGAAGATGTTCCATTTGGAAAAGATGAATCGGAAAATGTTGAAATTAGAAGATGGGGAGAGCCTAGAAAGTTTGATTTTGAGCCTAAAGCTCACTGGGATCTTGGTCCTGAACTTTCAATGATGGATTTTGAAAGAGGTGCAAAATTAAGTGGTTCAAGGTTCACGGTTTTGTATAGTTATTTAGCAAGGCTTGAGAGAGCCTTGATTCAATTTATGCTTGATGTTCATACAAAAGAACATGGATATACAGAAGTTTGGGTGCCACAACTTGTCAAGAGAGAGGCAATGCTTTGGACTGGTAAACTTCCAAAATTTGAAGAAGATGCATATCGTATTGAAAAAGATGATATGTTTTTAATTCCAACAGCCGAAGTTCCACTTGTGGCACTTCATGCACAAGAAATTCTTTCTGAAAAAGATCTTCCAATAAAATATACGGCGTATTCTGCATGTTACAGAAGGGAAGCAGGAAGTTATGGAAAAGATGTTCGTGGAATGATTAGACAGCATCAATTTGATAAGGTTGAGCTAGTATGGATAACAACTCCTGAAAGATCCTTTGAGGATCTTGAAAGGTTAACACAGGATGCAGAAAGGATATTACAGCTTTTGGAACTTCCTTACAGGGTTGTTTCTTTGTGCAGTGGTGATTTAGGATTTGTTTCTGCAAAAACTTATGATATTGAAGTGTGGCTTCCATCTTACAATTCCTACAAGGAAATTTCTTCATGTAGTAACACTACAGATTTTCAGACAAGAAGATCGAATATAAGGTACAGAGGAAGTGACAATAAATTGCATTATGCACATGCGCTTAATGGATCTGGACTTGCTGTTGGAAGAACTTTGGTAGCCATTGTTGAAAACTATCAGAACGAGGATGGAAGTATAACTGTTCCAAAAGTTTTGGTTCCTTACATGGGAGTTGAGAAAATAGAAGTTAAATAAGTTTTTTAAAATTAAAGAGGTGGTTAAGTGGATTATATTTCTTATATAAGAAGAATGGATTACGATAAGTTAGGTAATTTTGCAAAGCAGATAAGAGAATATATTATAGATGTTATATCAAAAAATGGTGGCCATCTTGCATCAAATTTAGGTGTGGTTGAGCTAACTCTTGCACTTTATAGGGTTTACAATCCCTATGAAGATTTCATTATTTGGGATACAGGGCATCAAACTTACACTCACAAGTTGTTAACGGGAAGATGGAATTTGTTTTCAACTATTCGAAGATTTAATGGTTTGAGTGGATATACAAACATTTTTGAATCTCATGTTGATAGATTTGGTGCAGGACATGTCGGAACGGCTATATCTGCTGCATTAGGAATTGAGCAGGCATTGCGATTAAATAATAGCAGTGCAAATGTAGTAGTAGTTATTGGTGATGGTGCTCTAACCTCTGGTCAATCACTTGAGGCATTAAATCAAATTAAGACTTTAAATTCGAAGATAAAAATAATTGTTAATAATAATTCTATGTCGATATCAAAAAATGTAGGTGCGCTATCTCACCTTTTTGACAAGCTTAGATCAAGTAAAGTGTATTTAGAAACCAAGAAAACTCTAAAAAAATCTATGAGTTTTGAATTAAAGAATGAGTTGAAACGGATAAGAGATGCTATAAAGGTTTCAATAAGCGGAGAAGATTTCTTTGAGGGGCTTGGGTTGAAACATTTTGGACCTGTTGATGGGCATAATTTGAAAGAACTTGAAGAAGAATTAAAAAGAATTAAAGATTATGATTATCCTACAATACTAACTGTTAATACTGTTAAAGGTAAAGGATTTGAAAATTCAGAAGTTGATCCTGAAAGTTTTCACAGTGCAGGTAAATTTGATGTTTCATCGGGAGTTTTCATAAAAAATAAGGGAATAATTTCGTATAGTGAAGCATTTGGTAAAATGTTAACTAAAATTGCAGAAAAAGATGAAAAGGTTGTGGCAATTACCGCTGCCATGAAGAGTGGAACAGGTTTAACTGAATTTGCAAAAAGATTTCCAGAAAGATTTTTTGATCTTGGAATAACTGAGCAAATGTGTGTCACATTTGCTGGAGGAATGTCAACTTTGGGTTTTAAACCTGTTTTTGCTGTATATTCTACCTTTTTGCAAAGAGGATTTGATCAAATAATTCATGATATAGCGCTTCAGAATCTCCCAGTAATTTTTGCAATTGACAGAGCTGGTGTGGTGGGCGAAGATGGACCAACCCATCATGGAGTTTTCGATATTGCATATTTGAAAATGATTCCAAATATGAAAATTTATGCACCGATGGATATTCAAGATTTGCTTAATATAATGCATACTATTTTTAAGTTTAATATAGATGGGCCGGTTGCAATAAGATACCCACGTGATTATGAATTTGGGAAATTTGAAGAATTATATGATAAAATAAGATTGGTTGATCTAGATAAATGGCAAATTTTAAATGAAGGAAAAGATATTGCTATTATTGCAACTGGATATCTAACAAAATCAGCACTTTCCGTTGCAAAGAGGAATGGATGGACCTTAGTGTATGCAAGGTCGGTAAAACCAATTGATGCAGAAACTTTAATTTGGGTTTTTGAAAATCACGAGGAAGTTTTTTCCATCGAAGAAGGAGTTATAAATGGTGGTTTTGGAGAATCTCTGAGCAGGTATGGAAAGATTAGAATATTAGGAATTGAAGATAGATTTGTACCACATGGAAGTAGAAAAGAACTTTTAAAACTGCTAAAGCTTGATGAAGAGGGGATTGAAAATCAGATAAAAGGTATTGTTGAAAGGAGGAAGAATTATGAAGATTCAAACAGAACTTGGTGAACTTGATATTACGTTAAATGCAATCAGAAAATTAGTATATTTTGCAATTTTAGAAACTTACGGTCCCGTAAGTATTTCTTCTGATAGCTGGTTTTCAAAACTACTGAGTAGTGAAGAAAGTAGAGTTAAGATTCAAGAAGATGAATTTGGACACGTTAAAGTTGATGCTTATGTAGAATTGGAATATGGTACAAAAATTTCAGAGGTTGGAAGGAATATTATAGAAAATGTGAAACATAAACTTCAAAATTTAGCTGGCTGTGAAAGTGTTGAAGTAAATGTCCATGTTATAGACGTGAAATAGTAAGGAGGGTTATACGTTGGATAAAATAACAGCCAAAGAGCTGAAATATTTATTTATGAAAGGTGCAGAAAATCTTTTAAAACATAAAGACGAGATAAATGCACTAAATGTTTTTCCGGTTCCAGATGGTGACACCGGGTCAAATATGTCATCAACACTTTTGGAAGGTTGTAAATATCTTGAGAGTGTGGAAGATGAAAGAGCAGATAAGATAATAGAAGCTATAAGAAATGGAACATTGATGGGTGCGCGAGGAAATTCTGGAGTAATCTTGTCGCAAATTTTTAGAGGATTTACAGATTACTTGAAAGGAAAGACTGAAATAACGATAGAAGATTTTGCATACGCATTTAAAAGTGCAAAAGAAGTTGCATATGGTGCAGTTATGAAGCCAGTAGAGGGTACTATATTGACTGCTATAAGGTATTTGGCTGAGAATGTTGATTATTTAATTGACAGCAGTGATTTTAAAGAATTTTTCGAAAAAGTGCTTGAAGTTTTAGATAAGGCAGTTAAAGATACACCTAGTATGTTGAAAAAATTAAAGGAAGCAGGTGTTGTTGATGCTGGTGCAAAGGGATTATATTATATTGCTGAAGGGTTTTATAAATATATACAAGGCGAAAAAGAAATAGATTTGAATATAAAAACTACAACAATGCCAGTAGAAGAAATTAATATAATTCCTGAAGATTTGAAATTTCAATACTGTACCGAATTGATAATAAAGGCTTATGAGACTTTAGAAGCTGATAAGGAAGAGGAGTTAAGAAACTTTTTGTATGAAATTGGAGATTCAGTAGTATTTTTCGTTCAAGATAGTGTAATCAAGTTACATGTGCATACCAATAACCCTGGAAGTGTAATAGAAAAGTTCTTAACAGTTGGAGAATTGATGAAAGTTAAAATAGATAATATGAAAATGCAACATGAGCATTTTGTTTCAAAAGAAGTAGAGCAAGAGAAAAAGAAAATAGGAATAGTAGCTGTGTCTCCTGGTGAAGGGATTTCAAGAATTTTAAAAGATTTAGGAGTTGACCAGATAGTTTTTGGCGGTCAAACAATGAATCCAAGTACTGCCGATTTGAAAGCGGCAGTTGAAAGTGTTAACGCCGAAAATGTGTTTGTTTTTCCAAACAATTCAAATATTATACTTGCTGCAAAACAGGTTGCAGAAACTGTTAAAGATAAAGCTGTATACGTTGTTGAGAGTAAGAATGTCCAAGAGTGTATTGCAGCATTGATTAGGAATATTCCTGATGAAGAACCAGAAAAATTGTTTGAAGTTTTTAAAGAAGCAATTTTAGAAGTTGTAACTATATCTATTACTAGAGCGGTTAGAAATGCAAAATTGAAAGGTGAGAAGATAAAGAAAGATGAGTATCTTATCTTTTTAAATAATGATTTTTCAGTACATGATATGGATTTTAGAATTGCACTTGAAAAGACGTTTGAAAAAATTGAAGATATTGAAGATAGGGAAATTGTGACAGCAATAATTGGAAAGGATGCAACAGCTGTAGAAATTGATATTTTTGAAAGCTTTATTTCAAATATATATCCAGATTTAGAACTTGAAACATATGAAGGTGGGCAGGCGCACTATCCATTTTTAATTTTGATTGAATAAGGTGATAATATGAAAGAATTATTTACTATAGCAAAAGTGGATGAAAAATATATTTATCTTGAACGTGACACAAGTGCTTGTGGCTCATGTGCAATATCAGGTAGTTGTAATGTAAAGTCTGTAGAGCAATTAAAAGTGGAAAAAGATAATAAATTTGAATATTTTCCTGGAGATTTTGTTATATTAGATTTAAAATATCGTCCAGCTTTGCTTGCTTTTATTTTGTACGGGCTTCCAGTGATACTTTTAATTTTTGGAGTAGGACTTGGAACGTATTTAAAATTTTCTGATTATTTTAGTTTTTTGATAGGTCTTTTATTTATGAGTGGGGCTTTTGCAGTGTTTAGAATTTGGGATAAAAGATATAAACCGAAAATAGTTGATGTTAGACATGTAAACAGGGGGGGAGTAGGTTGATATATTCGATTAAAAAAGGTGAACCTAAAAAGGGATGGGTCGTTGTAGTTCATGGACTTGGAGAGCATATTGGAAG
This sequence comes from Thermosipho globiformans, assembly GCF_003990895.1. Lineage (NCBI taxonomy): Bacteria > Thermotogati > Thermotogota > Thermotogae > Thermotogales > Fervidobacteriaceae > Thermosipho > Thermosipho globiformans. The sequence goes on along the minus strand of NZ_BHXD01000005.1, from coordinate 105,604 downwards.
GTATGAAAAATTAATTGATGGTTTTGTTGACAGGGGGTATGCTGTTCTTGGGTTTGACCTTCCTGGTCATGGGAAAAGTCCAGGAAAGCGGGGGCATACATCTATTGAAGAAGTTATATCTGTAATAAATGATTTAACTAGTGAAAATAACATAGAAAAGTTTCATATCTTTGGCCACAGTTTAGGCGGTCTAATTTCAATTAGATACACCCAAGAAAATTTACAAAGAGTCAAATCTTTAGTAGTTTCTTCTCCTGCATTATTTCTTTCACCAAAGTTTTCACAACTTTTACTTTTAAATTTATTTAGCATAATTTATCCAGCGCTTACGTTAAGAAATGGAATAGATCCAAAAGATTTATCCAGGAATGAGGAAGCTGTTGAGAAATATATAAGTGATGAGCTTGTACATGATAAGATAAGTATAAAACTTGCAAGAAGTTTATTAAAAAATGTAAAATTGGCCCATGAAAAAGTGGGAATTATTTCTGTACCGACTATGATACTTGTTGGTACCGCTGACAAGGTTACACCACCACAGGGTAGCTATTTATTTTTCAATAATTTACAGCTTATGAGGGAAAATAAAAAATTAGTTAGATTTGAAGGCGCTTATCACGAAATATTTGAAGATAATGAATGGTCTGAAGAATTTTATTCTACGATCTTTGAATGGTATGAAATGAGGTGAAAAGTTGAAATATAATACTAGATTAGGTGAAATTGAGATAAATGAAAATGAAATAATAACTTTTGAAAAAGGGATTCCTGGTTTTGAGCACTTGAGAAAATTTTCTGTGATCTCATTAAAAGATACTTTGCCAATACTTTGGCTTGTATCTCTTGAGGATGAAAATATTTCACTTCCAATAATTGATCCATGGATTGTTGATAAAAATTATGAGATTGAGATTTCTAATGAAGATATAAAAGAGCTTGAGATAGAGGATAAGGAAAAAGTTGCTGTATGGGCTATTTTGACTATACCATCTGGGCACCCAGAAGATACCACAGTAAATTTAAGAGCGCCAATAGTTATTAATATGGAAAAAGGAAAAGGAAAACAGATCATTTTAGACACGGAAAAGTATAAAATAAAACACAAACTTTCGGAGTTTTCTTTTCAAGAATGAGGTGATTTAAGTGCTTGTTTTATCAAGAAAAATAGGTCAGAGCATAATAATTGGTAATGATATAGAAATTAAAATCTTAAAGATAGATGGTGGAGAAATAAAGATAGGAATAGAAGCACCAAAAGATATTAAGGTTTTAAGAAAGGAATTATATGAAGAACTTTTAAAAGAAAATAAAGAGGCGGTAAAATTTGATATAAAGAATTTACCAGGATTTTTTAAGAAAAAATAGTACATGGAGGTGTTTGACTTGAAAATAGATGAAAAGTTGATTGAAGAAATTGCAAAATTAGCAAGACTAGAAATTGAAAATAAGCAAGAATTTATTAATGAAATGCAAAAAATAGTTGATTATTTTGAATTATTGAATAATGTTGATACAAAAGGTATTGAGCCAATGTATACTCCTCTAGAGTCTAGTGCATCTCTTAGGGAAAATGGTGTTGTTAATTTTGAAAATGTAGAAGGTATAAGGAAGAATTTTCCTGAAAGAGAAGGTAATTATCTAAAAGTACCAGGAATACACAAGTAGGTGAAGCATATGAAAGTAATAGCTACAAACAAAAAAGCATATTCAGATTACAATATTTTGGAAACATATGAAGCAGGAATTGAACTTAGGGGAACAGAGGTTAAATCTTTAAGAGAGTCGGGAGCAAATTTTAAAGACAGCTTTTGTCGAATTAAAAATGGAGAGGTTTTTCTTTTAAATTTAAATATTCCACAATATAGAAATGGCAATTTAAATAACCATGATCCAGAAAGACCTAGAAGATTACTTCTTCACAAAAAGGAGATTCATAGGCTTATTGGTAAAGTTAAGGAACAAGGGCTTACCATAATACCTACAAAGATTTATTTTAACTCAAGAGGATTAGTAAAAGTTGAGATCGCTGTTGCAAAGGGAAAGAAAAAGTATGATAAAAGAGAAGATATTAAAAAGAAAGAAATTAATAGAAAAATAAATGAATATTTAAAAAGAAATAGGTAAAGGAGTGTGAAAAATATGGATATAAAAAAAATTGTGGAGGAAAAAATTAGAGAGTTTAAAGAAAGCTACAAGTTTGAATTAAAGAACATAGAAGTTAGAGATGTTAATAAGTACATTGAACATACAAACTTAAAGGCTACGGCAACTGAAGAAGATATTTTGAAGTTATGTCAGCAAGCAAAGGAATATAACTTTAGAGGTGTATGTGTAAATCCTTCGTTTGTACCTCTTGTTAAAAAACAATTAGATGGAACGGATGTTAAATTAGTTACAGTTATAGGTTTTCCATTGGGAGCAACATCTACAAAGGCAAAGGTTGAAGAAACAAAAATTGCAGTTGCAGATGGTGCTGACGAAGTTGATATGGTAATTCACATTGGCTACCTAAAACAAAAAAATTATGAGTATATTTATGACGACATTAAGGCTGTTGTTGAAGCTGCAAAAGTGCCCGTTAAGGTTATAATAGAAACATGTTATTTGACTGATGAAGAAAAAGTTGCAGCATGTATGATTTCTAAAGAGGCAGGTGCAGCATTTGTTAAGACATCTACAGGTTTTGGAACAGCTGGAGCAAAGGTTGAAGATGTAAATTTAATGAGATGGGTTGTTGGAGAAGGTATGGGTGTCAAGGCATCTGGTGGTGTAAAAACATATGAGGATGCAGTAAATATGATAAAGGCAGGTGCAAATAGTATTGGAACAAGTTCTGGAATTGATATAGTTAAAGGTAGGTGATATATTGAAAGTATTAGGCTTAATTCTTGCAGGAGGAAAAAGTGAGAATCTTGGAAAGCTAGTTTACAAACGTGCAAGTGCAGCCCTACCTATAGCTGGAAAATATAGAGCAATAGATTTTACTTTGAGTAACATGGTTAATTCTGGAATAATAAAAGTCGGTGTTCTAACCCAATATAACCCTAGAAGTTTAATGGATCACCTAGGTTCTGGCAAAGAATGGGATTTGGATAGGAAAAAAGGTGGTTTGTTTATTTTGCAACCTTATATAGGTTTTTCTGGGGAATATTGGTATAAAGGTACGGCAGATGCAATATTTCAAAATATGACAGTTCTAAGACGTGGAGAAGAGGATTATGTATTGATAGGCTCTGGAGATCATATTTACAAAATGAATTATAGTGATCTTTATATGTATCATTTTTCAAAAGGTGCAGATATAACTCTTGTAACAAAAGAGCTTGATGATACGTATGATATGAGCCAATATGGAAGTGTCGTTGTAGACGAAAACATGAAAATTACTCAATTTTATGAAAAAGTAGAAAATCCTCCAAGTAGAAGGGCATTTTTGGGGATATACTTTATAAACAAACACCTTTTAATGGAGTTACTATATTCAACGGTGCCTAATGGTGGGAACGATCTTTTACTAGATGTTATATTACCTCGACTTGATGAACTGAATGTTTATGCATATGATTTTAAGGGATATTGGAGAAATATTAAAAAGGGTGTTGATGAATATTTCAAAATAAATATGGATATTATTAATGATAGAAATGTGCGGGAAGAATTGTTTTATCAAAATGGTAAAGTATACACTAAATTAAAAGATTTTCCACCTGCAAAATTTACATCTAATTCCGAAGTTATAAACTCTATAGTTGCAGATGGAAGTATTATTTCAGGTAGTGTAAAAAATTCTGTTCTCTTTAGAGGTACGGTTGTAAAGGCTGGTGCAAAAATAGAAAATTCAATAATTATGCAAGGTACTGTAATTGAAGAGGGTGCTGTTGTAAAGAATGCTATTTTGGATAAAGATTGTCATGTTAGAGAAGGTCAAGTTATAATTGGAGAAGATGAATTAGTAGTACTTGAGAAGAGGACTATAATATAGGGGTTGATAGCGTGAAGAATGTTGTTGCGCTTATTTTAGCTGGTGGTCAAGGTACAAGACTTGGAGTATTAACTGAAAAGATAGCAAAACCTGCTGTTCAATTTGGAGGGAAATATAGACTCATTGATTTTACATTAAGTAATTGTGTTAATTCAGGAATTTATAAAATCGGAGTTTTGACACAATATAAACCACATCTTTTGAATCAGCATATAGGAATAGGTAAACCTTGGGACTTAGATAGAAAAGATGGTGGAGTAACTATTTTACAGCCCTATTATACTGAAAAAAAGGGTGTTTGGTATAATGGTACAGCAGATGCTGTTTATAGAAATATAGAATTTGTAGATGATTATAATCCACAATATGTTGTTATTTTATCAGGAGATCATATCTACTCAATGGATTATAATGAACTACTTGATTATCATAAAGCTAAAAGTGCACTTGCAACTGTTGCGTGTATGGAAGTTCCACTATCAGAAGCTAGTAGATTTGGTATAATGGTTACTGATCTTGAAAATAGAATAATAGAATTTCAAGAAAAACCTAAACAGCCTAAATCAACACTTGCTTCATTAGGAATTTATGTTTTCCAGTGGAGTTTTATAAGAGAAGTATTAATTGAAGATGCGAAAAATGATCAGAGCTCTCATGATTTTGGTAAGGACATCATTCCAAAGATTATTCAAACAGAAAGAGTTTTTGCATTTCCTTTTGATGGTTATTGGAAAGATGTAGGGACAATTTATTCATACTGGGAATCTAACTTAGAACTTACGAGACCAATACCACCTTTCAACATTCATGATGAAAATTGGCGAATATATACTCACTCTAAAGAAATGCCACCTGCTTACATAGCAGATAGTACAAAAGTTAAAAATTCACTGATTAGTGAAGGATGTGAAATTTACGGTGCAGTTTCAAATTCTGTTCTTGCACAAGGTGTGGAAATTGGAAAAGATTCAATTGTCAAAAATTCAGTTATAATGAGTAATGTAAGAATTGGTGAAGATTGCTATATTGAAAATGCTATAATTGCTGAAAACGTAGTTATTGGAGATTTTGTAAAGATTGGAATTGGAGAATTTGCAGAAAGTAAGTTAAATAAAAAGGTTTACAATTCGGAGATAACCGTGATTGGTATGGATAGTATTATTGAAAGTAAAGTTGAAATTGGTAAAAACTGTGTTGTTGGAATTGATAAGATTGTAAATAAGAATTTGAGTTCAGGTGATTATATATAGGGGGTTTAATGAATGGACCTATATTTTGTTAAGGTAAAAGGAAGAAGTAAAGCTACTGCGGAAGAATTTGTTGGTTTTCTTTTTGGTAAAGCTAATAATGCTCCAGATTTTGATTTTTTGATGGTACCACTTAGATTTTCTGAGCAATTAGATGAGATAGACTTAAATGATAATATTTTAGATTTTAAGGAGAAATATAACAAGTTGAAAAATGAACTGATGAAAGAATCAGTCGTTGAAGATTTGACGATTTCTTTTAATTCATTTTTAAATACAATCTTTAATAAAAGAGGAAAAATTGCTGTAGGTATTGAAATTACGGCTGCAGTAAAGGAAAATGACATGGAACTTTTGAAGGTTATTTTGACCGGTTTAATTGAAGAATGGTCTCCAAAACCTGACTTGGAGGTAGTAGCGGATGGTTTGACGCTGGAGGAATATTCGGCTTATAACGTTCTAGATATGAAAGAAGACTTTGAGGATGTAATAATAAGTGACTTGTATAAAAGATCTGATCTTGAAAAACTGCCAGAATTTTTTCCTGTTATTGATCCAATAGGAGGAGAATCAATTACTAAGTTTGACGTTGGAGATGTTATATATGTAGTTCCTGTGGAAATAAATAAATTGGAGGAAAAATTAAGAAAAAAATATCCGAAAAATTTTGTCGAAGACAATAAAGTCTTACCATTTCCTGCCAAAATTTTGGCTAAAGAAATGGTTCCTACAAAGAAAGGATATTTGTATTTATGTAAAATAGACCTTGGCGATGAAATTTACGGAAAATTTGTAGTAAGTCCTTCATTTAAGTTATTATATGATGAGAATGTGTTAAGGGAAAAGCAAAAAAATACAGAAAAAGTTTCAGAGCATAAAGTAAAAATAGTAAAACCTGCTAATGTGAATGTTCCTGGTGGTTCTGAGCTTTTCTGGGCATTTATGACTACTATGATATTCTCTGGACTTTTGATTATAATACTTTACTTTCTAAAGATACTATAGGAGAGTGTATGAATGAAATTTACAAAAATTAACGAAGACAATTACATAGATTGTGCAAGGTTCATATATGAAGAAAAAAAAGAATACTTTGATTATTTGTTCAAAAAAGATGCCTTTGAAGTAATTAAAAAGGCAATACTTTTTAATATTCCTCCTTTCTTAATGGAAAATTCACTTGTAATTGAAAGTGATGAAGGAAAAATTTTAGGTGTTCTCCTATATGCTTCTAAAAGTGCTTTTAGGCATAGATATGAAAAGTGGATTAAAATTTTAGGATTGAAAGTTTTAGGAACAGGTGTTAAATTAGCATCTATAATAGGTCAAATTTTGTTGAATTTTTCAGTGGATGATGTATATATCATTTCTCTTTCTGCACAAGATTTTTACTTGGAATATGAGCTTTTATATAGATTTGTAATATCACATGATTATAGTAGAATTTTGACGGATGTTACAGAAGAATTGATTGAAAAATATAAAAGAATGGGATTTGTTGTGGAAAAAGGGTTGGATGATAAGATATTTAGAATGCATAAAAAATCGAAGATGAATATTGCAAGTGGAATAGGATGGGATACCCATCCTATTAAAAAGGATCGAAAATTAATTTTAGGTGGTGTAGAGATAGAATCAGATATAGGGCTTGATGGTCACTCGGATGCAGATGTTTTGATTCATAGTATTGTAGATTCCTTTGTGGGCGTTTCACTGAAGAAAGATATAGGTGAACTTTTTCCAGAAAAAGATGTTCCAAAAGGTATAAGTAGTGTTTTCATTCTAGAAAATGTTCTAAAGAGTATGAAAGAAAATGGTTTTTTTCCAGAGAGCGTTGACTGTGTGTTAATTACCGATTTTAGACTTGGAAAGTATAGAGCTGAAATTTCAAAAAATCTAGAAAAGATTATTAATTGTCCTGTAAGTATAAAATTTAAAACTGGAAATAGTGTATATCCAGAAACTAACCTCAAAGCAATGACGGCAATGTGTGTAAGTAATATTATATCTATTTAGGAGTGTGAAATGAATGAGAAGACTAAGCGTATTTTTGATTTTATCTATCTTTATACTTTCTTTTTCAAGTGTGTATAACATAAAAATTGGTGAAACATCGTTTGGGACTTCTGTGTTGATTAAAGTTGATCCACAAACCTATAGAAGCATATCTACGATAGATTATGGTGTTGTATATACAGTTGATGCTACAACTGTATATGACGGCTTATGGTTTAAAAATTATGTGGCTTCTTTTACTGTTGATGGAAGTTTTACTGGAGTTTTAAAAGCGGAAAATGATGGAAATGAAATAAATTTTGTTTATGAGACCAGATATGGTTCAAAGACAAGTTATAAACTTTCAGGTGGAAAGTTTGTTATACTTGATAATAATTTTATATTGGCACATATTGAAAGACTTTTAGAGTATCCAATACCTTATTTTAAGCTTGTTGTACCACAGTTAATTTTTAATCCTTCAAAGACAGAATTTGCAACTGGACAAGCAAGTTTGAAGAAAAATGGAGAAATTTTTGAAATAAAATTTCAAGATGAAAGTATAAAGATCAGGTATGAAAATGGGAAAATAATAAGTCTTGAGTATCCCGGCTTTGTAAAGGTGGAGTTGAAAGAGTGAAAATTGCTGATTATTTAAGGCAATATAAATTAAACTTAAAAAAGTCACTGGGGCAGAATTTTCTTACAAATATGGAAATTGCAAAGAAAATAGTAGAAAGTGCAGATATTCAAACTGGTGAGACTGTTCTTGAAATAGGCCCCGGGGCTGGAACGATTACGGAACTTTTGATTAAAAAAGGAGCAAATGTTGTAGCGGTTGAAATCGACAAAAGGTTAACTCCCATTTTGGATAGGTTTAATGAGTTTGAAAATTTTAAAATTTATTACCAGGATTTTTTAAAATTTGATATGAAGCTTCTTGGAGAAAATTTTAAGGTTGTTTCAAATATACCATATTCAATAACGGGAATGATAATAAAAAAAATCCTTTTTTCCAAGTTTTCAACAGCTATTTTAATGGTTCAAAAAGAAGTTGGAGATAGATTATTAGCAAAGCCCGGTGAGGATAGAAGTTTTTTAACTGTTGTGGTTCAAACATTTACAGATATTGAGAAAGTATTACATGTTTCAAAGGGGAATTTTGTTCCACCACCTCAAGTTGATAGTGTTGTTTTAAAATTTACTCGTAAGGAAAAGATTTATGAAAAGTACAATATAGAAGAATTTTGGAGTTTTGTATCAAAATGTTTTGAAAAAAAGCGAAAAACTCTTTTAAATAATTTGAAAGGTTTTGTCAAAAATTTGGACTGTTTTTCGGAATTTGATTTAAAAATGCGTCCACAACAACTTTCAAACGATAATTTCTTAAAACTTTTTGAGAAATATAAAGGATGCAAATAGCATCCTTTTTTATTGAAGGAGGTAAGTTATGAGAATACTATTTTTAGGAACCCCTTCTTTTGCAAGCGAACATCTTGAGTTTTTAATAAAAAATAATTTTGATGTTGTAGCTGTCATTTCACAACCTGATAAACCAAAGGGGAGAGGTAAAAAGGTTCAACCTACTCCTGTAAAAGAGGTTGCACAAAAGTATAACATTCCCGTCTTTCAGCCAACAAAACTTACAAGCGAGGGACTTTCTATTATTGAGAGATTTAAGCCAGATTTAGGAATTGTAGTTGCTTATGGAAAACTTTTAAAACCTCCATTTTTAAATGCAATTCCTTTTTATAATATACATGCTTCACTTCTTCCAAAATACCGAGGTGCTGCACCAATTCAAAGGGCGTTAGAAAATGGTGAAGGTGTAACAGGAATTACTATTTTTAAAATTGGTGAAGGTATGGATGATGGACCAATTGCATTGAAAAAAGAAATAAGTGTTGGTGAGTTTGAAACGTTTGGTAGCTTGTATGAAAAACTTTTAAGTCTTGGAAAAGAGGCATTGTTAGAGTTTTTAAATAACTATCCTCCTAATCTTTATCCACAAGAAGGTGAACCAACTTATGCACCAAAGATTTCAAAAGAAGATTTGGAATTAGATTTTTCTGCTGATTATGTAACTGTGAAAAATAAAATCAGAGCATATGATCCTATCCCTGGTGTTAGAGCGGTTTTGAAGGGAAAATTAGTAAAACTATTCCAGGTCTTTTATGTCGAAAGAGATGAAAATGTAAAAGAATATGGAAAGGTGTTAAAGATAAATAATGAAGGTGGATTTATTAGTGCAAAGGGTGGAATTGTAGGAATTAAATATATTCAGTTTCCAGGTAAAAAGCCTATAAGCTTTCTTGATGCAAAAAATGGAGGGCTTGTAAAAGAGGGTGACAAATTTGAAAGTTAATATTGTTGGGGCTGGACTTGCTGGTGTTGAAGTTGCATATAAATTATTGAAGGAAGGATTTAAAGTTAGAATTTTTGAGCAAAAACCTGTGAAGTTCTCACCAGTACATAAAATGGAGACTTTTGGGGAGCTTGTATGTAGCAATTCTTTAAAGTCTGAAAGTTTAAAAAATGCTGAGGGGATATTGAAAGAAGAGATGAAACTTCTTGATTCTCTAGTTTTGGATTGTGCATACAAAACAAGAGTCCCTGCTGGAAAAGCATTAGCTGTTGATAGAGAAAAATTTTCACAATGTATTACAAAAGTTTTAGAAAGTTTTGAAAATGTTGAGATAGTAAGAAAAGAAGTTGAAAAAATAGATCTAGATACTGATGAAATTTGGGTAGTTGCAACTGGGCCTACTACAGATGGAAAGTTTGCTCAATGGCTTTCTAAGTTAACAGGTGGATTTTTAAACTTTTTTGATGCAGTTGCTCCAATAATTTCAAGAGATAGTATTGATTTTAATAAATGCTTTGTAGGGGACAGATATGGTGTTGGAACAGGAGATTATATTAATTGCCCTATGACAAAAGAAGAATATGAAAGATTTTATAACGAATTAGTTAATGCCGAAATGATTGAAATGAAAGACTTTGACAGAAAGCTTCTTTTTGAAAGATGCCAACCAATTGAAGAGATTGCAAAAAGTGGCGAAAAATCTTTGTTATTTGGACCACTGCGCCCAGTTGGACTAGTAAATCCACACACTGGAGAAATTCCTTATGCAGTTATACAATTAAGGAAAGAGGATGAAGAAGGAAATATGTATAATATTGTTGGATTTCAAACGCGTTTGAAATGGTCTGAACAAAAAAGAATAATTAGGCTTATTCCTGGGCTTGAAAATGCAGAGATTTTAAGATACGGTGTTATGCATAGAAATACGTATATTGATACACCAAGAGTTTTAGACGAATTTTTAAGGCATAAAAAATATAAAAACATATTCTTTGCAGGTCAAATTACAGGTGTTGAAGGATATTTAGAATCCGCAGCTTGTGGTATATATGTTGGTTTAAATATATCTAGAATTTTAAGTGGAAAGGAACCTGTAAAATTACCTTCTAAGACCATGATGGGTGCATTAATTAATTATATTACAAAAGCTGATAAATTAAAACCTATGTATGCAAACTTTGGTTTAATAAATATTAAGATGAAAAAGAGTGAAAAAAGAGAGAAACTTCATGAAATATGTATAAATGAAATGAAAAAATTTTTGAATATGCTAAAATAAGATAGAGGTGATTGATTTTGAAATATACACTACTTGGATTTGGTATTAGTAATAAGGAGATTTTAAAATATCTTTTAAAAAAAGGTGAAAATGTTTTTGTAAGTGAAGGAAAAAAATTGAGTGAAATTGATAGAGAATTTTTGCATTCTTTTGGTGTGGAATTTGAAGAAAATGGTCATACTGAAAAAGTATTAGATTCGGATGTTATTCTTGTTAGTCCTGGAATACATTTTGAAAATGAAATAATCAAGAAGGCAAAGGAAAATAATATAAAGATAGATACGGAAATTTCTTTTTGTTTAAAAGAATTTGAAAAAATAAATTGGTTCCCTTATGTTATTGCAGTAACAGGTTCGGTGGGAAAGAGTACAACTGTATCTATGATTCAACATGTATTAAACAAGTATAAAAGAACATTGCTTGCTGGAAATATAGGAATTCCTATAGCAAAGTTATTGAATGATGATTTAAGAGCTGATTATTTGATCTTAGAAGTTAGTAGTTTTCAACTATTTTGGTCCGACAAATTCAAACCTAATATATCTTCGATTTTAAACATTTATCCTAATCATTTAAATTGGCACCCGGATATGAATCACTATATAAATTCAAAATTTAAAATAGCACTTTCCCAAGATGAGAATGATTTTTTTGTTTACAATCCTAATGATGAATATATAGTTAAGAATCTTGGTAAAGTTAAAGCAAAGAAAGTTCCATTTAAATATGATTTTGAAATAAAGGAACTTCCAGAGCATTTAAGGTATAAACAAACTATTGAAAATGTAGCAGCTGCAAAGACTATAGTTGAAGTTGCAGGATTTGAATTTAACATAGATTTTTTAGAAGATTTTGAAAAGTTACCACATAGAATGGAATATGTTACTGAAATAAATGGAGTTAAATTTTTTAATGACTCAAAGGCGACTAATGCTGCTGCCGTTATAAGGGCAGTTGAGAATTTTGATGGAAAACTGCACCTTATAATGGCTGGAATTGGAAAGAACGAAGATTATACTTTATTACGAAAAGTGCTAAAAAATTCTGTGAAAACTGTGGCTTTGGTTGGTCCAATTGCAAAAGATGTAAAGCCATATTTGGATGGGATTAATTTTATGGAATGTTCAAGCATAAATGAGGCAGTGAATCATTTATTTAGAATAGCAAATCCTGGCGATGTAATTATGTTAAGTCCAGGTGGTGCAAGTTTTGATGCATTTAAAAATTTTGAGGAGCGAGGAGAATATTTTAAGCAACTGGTGTTTCAATTAAAGGAGGGAAAATCTTGAGAAATGTAAGAAATATAAGTATTATTGCGCATATAGATCATGGAAAAACAACATTAACGGATAGAATTTTAGAAATAACAGGTGCTATTGAGAAGAGAAAAATGAGAGAACAATTTTTAGATAGTATGGATATTGAAAGAGAAAGAGGGATCACTATAAAGTCTCATCCCTTAAGAGTTTTTTACAAATCCCAGAAAGATGGAAAAGAGTATGAAATAAATATAGTTGATACCCCTGGCCACGTAGATTTTTCGTATGAAGTTGATAGAAGTCTTGCGGCAGTTGAAGGTGCAATACTTCTGGTTGATGCATCCCAAGGCGTTCAAGCTCAGACTGTTGCTAATACCTACAAAGCGTTGGAACACAACTTGGAGATAATTCCAGCCATTAACAAAATAGATCTTCCAAATGCCAACGTTGCTGAAACAGAACTTGAAATTGAGGATTTAATTGGTATACCAAGTTCTGAAATTTTGAAAATTAGTGCAAAAGAAGGAATAGGTGTTGAAGAGCTACTAGAAGATATTATTGAAAAGGTTCCCGCACCAAGTGGTGATGAGAATGGAAAATTGAAAGCATTAATATTTGATGCAAAGTATGATAAATACAGGGGAGTAATAGTTTATATTAGAGTATTTGATGGCAAAGTTTCAGTTGGAGATAAAATAATGACATTTTCAAACGGTCAAAGTTATGAAGTTATCGAGACTGGTGTATTTACTCCTGATATGACCCCTGTAGATGAACTAAAGGCAGGGGATATAGGGTATATAATTGCAGGTATAAAGGAAGTTTCACTTGCAAGAATTGGTGATACAATTACCAATGCAAACGATCCAGTTGAAGAACCACTTGAGGGTTATAAAGAGGTAAAACCGATGGTTTTTGCTGGGATGTTTCCTGGAGTTCCAGAATATTACGAAGAACTTAGAAAAGCTTTAGAAAAGTTAAAATTAAATGATTCGGCTCTTGTCTTTTACCCAGATCATTCACCAGCACTTGGATTTGGTTTTAGGTGTGGTTTTTTAGGTTTGTTGCATATGGATGTTGTGAGAGAAAGACTTGAGAGAGAATTTGAAATGACCGTAATATTAACGGCTCCAAATGTTGAGTATAAAGTTTTATTGAAGAATGGCGAGGAATTGATAGTAAATGATCCTGCAAAGTTTCCAGATGAATCAACTATACAAGAAGTATATGAACCTTACGTAAAACTTTCGATTATAACGCCGCCTGAATATCTTGGAAAATTGATGAATCTTGTTCAAAATGAAAAGCGTGGAACAATGATAAGTACTGAAAATGCTGGTTTTGAAAGAGTTGTTTTGAATTTTGAAGTACCTCTTGCTGAAATAATATTTGATTTCTTTGATAAAATGAAAGCGTTGAGTAGAGGATATGCATCTATGGATTATGAATTTATAGGATATAGGAAAAGTGATCTAGTTAAGGTTAGTATATTAGTAAATAAAGAACCAGTTGAGGCTCTTTCTATAATTGCTCACAAAGATAAGGCGTATTCAATGGCAAGAAAGTTAGTTGATAAATTGGCAGAGCTAATTCCACAACATCAATTTGAAATTCCAATTCAGGCAAAAGCTGGAGGTAGAATCATAGCACGTTCTACAATTAAAGCTTTAAGAAAGGATGTTCTTGCAAAATGTTATGGTGGAGATGTTACAAGAAAGATGAAACTGCTCCAGAAACAAAAAGAAGGAAAGAAGAAATTGCGTGAGATTGGAAATGTTTCTATACCTCAAGAAGCATTTTTAGCATTATTAAAGGTTGGAGAAGATGAAAATAAGTAGTATTTTAATTATTTTCCTTTCTTTAGTAGCATTTTCAGCTAATGTTTATTTCACTGAATTTGTTGATTTAACTGATGTTGTAGTTGATTTTATAAATAATTCTAACAATTTTCTTTATGTATCTTCGTACAGTTTGGATAATTATTATGTTGTTGAAGCGATAAATAGATTAAGTGAAAAAGGATTGGATGTTAGGGTTATATTAGAAGTTTCAAATAAGGATTTAAAATGTAAGGTTTTAAAAGATTATGAAAAATCTCTTCATCACGCAAAATTCATTGTGAATGACAATGGCGTGATTTTTGGCTCAGCAAATTTTACAGATAGTGGACTTTTTGAAGGATACAATGACATAGTTGTATTTGAGAAAGATAAGGTAGAAGATTTTAAAGATTTATTTTTAAATTTATGGAATGAAGGTAAAGTATCTGGATGTAAAAATTTTTTTGTTGTAGGCTATGATGATGTAGAATCAAAGCTTTTAGAGTTCATTCAAAGCGCTAAAAAAAGAATCTATGTTTGTGTGTATGCATTTACCAATCAGAAAATTTTTGCACTTTTAAAATATAAAGAATCACGTGGAGTTGAAGTGAAAATAATTACTGACAAATGGTTTGATAACTCAATTTTAAAGAAATATCCTATTAGAAATATTGTTATTGTAAGAGATAGAATGTTGCATCATAAATTTGTGATAGTGGATAATTCAGTTTTTTTAGGGTCGGTTAATATTACAGTAAATGGCCTAACAAAAAATTTTGAAATGGCATATATTTCAAAACAGTTTTTAAGCAACTATTTGAAAGTTTTTGATTATCTTTGGAGGAGATACGGTGAAAACAAAGATATTGAAAATTGATCCATTAGATTTTGATGAAAAGGATTTAATAGAAGCATGTAATGTTATAAAAAGTGGTGGACTTGTTGCGTTTCCTACAGAAACGGTTTATGGTCTAGGTGCAAGTGCGTTTAAAGAAAATGCAGTTGACAACATTTTTAAAGTTAAAGGTAGGGCAAAGGATAACCCGTTAATAGTTCATGTAGATAGTTTTGAAAAACTTTTAGAGATTGCAGAGGTAGATGAAAAATATTTTGAGGCGATAAATAAGTTAACTCCAGGGCCTGTTACATTTGTATTGAAACAGAAGGTAAACCTGCCAAAAAATGTTACGGCTGGGCTCAAAACTGTTGGAGTTCGAATTCCTGCACATCCTGTTGCAAGAAAATTGTGTAAATGTGCGGGTCTTATAGCTGCTCCAAGTGCAAATTTATCAGGAAAACCAAGTCCTACTGATTCTCAAGCGGTTATTGAAGATCTTTTCGGGAAAATTGATTTTATTATTGATGCTGGAAGTTCAGAATTTGGGCTTGAGTCTACAATTATTGATCTAACATCTGAAATTCCTATTATATTAAGACCTGGACCTATAACAATAGAGCAACTTGAATCGATTTTTGGAAAAGTTGAAATTCCACAGTTTGTAATTGATGCAAGTTCTGTTGAAAATCCCAAAGCTCCTGGTATGAAATATAGGCATTATGCACCAGAAAAACCAGTGTATAGGTTCAATGAAGTTCAAAGAGAGAAAGTTATAAAGAAAGCAATAAGTGAAAATGGTGTGTTTATATGTCCTGAAGAACATAAAAAATTTTATCCTGATGATCGTATAATGATCCTTGGAAAATTATCAGAACCTTATTCAATTGCCCAAAATTTGTTCAAAGTGTTGAGAGAATTTGATAGGTCTAATTTCAAGGTTGCTTTTATAGAGGCTTTTGAAGAAAAAGGAATATTACTATCAGTCATGAATAGGTTAAAAAAGGCAAGTGTGGAGGTGGAATTGTGAAATGGCGTTCGACTACTGTGGTGTGTGTTAGAAGAAATGACTCCGTTGTTATGATTTCAGATGGACAAGTTACATATGGTAATACTATTTTAAAAGGAAATGCTAAAAAAGTTAGAAAGATGGGGGATGGTAATGTTCTTGCAGGGTTTGCCGGTTCTGTTGCGGATGCAATGGCCCTTTTTGATAGATTTGAGGCAAAATACAGAGAATGGGGAGGAAATTTATTAAAAGCAGCTGTAGAACTTGCAAAAGATTGGAGAACTGATAGAGTCTTAAGAAGATTGGAGGCAATGCTTCTTGTAGCAGATAAAAAATACACTTTTATAGTTTCAGGAACAGGTGAAGTGATTCAGCCAGAAGATGATATTGCTTCAATTGGTTCAGGTTCCCCATATGCTATTGCAGCAGGAAAGGCGCTTTTAAGGCATACAGATTTAAGTGCAAAAGAGATAGCACTTGAAGCAATTAAAATAGCAAGTGAAATATGTATATATACAAATGATAACTTTACAATTGAGGAGTTATAAGATGCCTGCTAGTTATTTGGAGATTACTTTACGAATATTTGGTATTAAATCTTTAAAAGAGAAAAGATCAATTGTTAAAAGACTAATAAATGATTTAAGAAGTAATTTTAATATTTCTATTGTAGAAATTGCTGATCAGGATTCAAAAGATTTTATTACGTTGGGTATTTCTTTGGTAAGTATAAATAAATCTCAAGCATATAAAAGTATTGAAAGTATTGTTGAGTATATTGAAAGGTATTATACAGTTGAAAATGTCTACAAGGAGGTGTATGATTGATAGTAGATATAGATGAAATAAAGAATGTAGTAAATTTGCTTGTTAGCAAAGATAGGCTTTTACATGTTGAAGGAACTGCAAAGTTTGCAAAAACTCTTGCAAAAGTTCATGGGTTAGATGAAAATATTGCAGAATTTATTGGATATGCACATGATATTTTTAGAGATATCAATCAAGAAAAACTTTTAAAACTTGCAAGAGGGTATAATTTGATTTTAACTGATGAAGAAAAATTACATCCAATATTACTTCATGGCAAACTGGCTGCTGAGTTTTTAAGATTTAGATTTAATGTTGAAGATGAAGAACTTTTAGATGCTGTTAGATATCATACATCTGGTTATAAGAATTTTGGAATATATGGAAAACTTTTATTTTTAGCTGATTCATTGGAAGAGACAAGAAACTATCCAAATGTTAATAAATTAAGAGAAATAGCATTTAAAGATATTGAAATGGGATATTTTGAGGTTCTTAGAAACAAGTTAATTTATGCTATTGAGAGGAATTTATTTATTTTAAAAGAAAGTATAGAATCCTGGAATGCATTGATAAGGAAGAGAAAGGGAGGTTCAATATGAGAAGAAGGAGAAGAAATACAGGATGGATTTGGATAGTGCTTGTTTTAGTTATAATAGCAGGGGTTGTAGGTGCGTTTTTTTGGAAAGTTTATTCCGTTAAAAATAGCGAAGAATTTAATCTTTCTTATGTAAGTCAATATTTGTTTATTGACAAGTCTAATGAAGAAGGTTTTTATGTTATTGTCAATGGTTCAAAAAGAACAGTCAATATTTTAAAGATAAAAAATCATACATTTGATCCAAGAAAGAAACAGGAAATTAATTTTTCAAGTCCAATACTTGCCTTAAAAATACTTGGTGAAATGTTTAATGTAGATTCAAGTTATAAATATTATGTAGTAGTTGATTCTGGCAAGATTGCAAGTGCTGCAAAAAAGCTCAATATAAATGCAAGCAGTTTTGATGAATTATTTAATGTATTGAGTGAGAGAGGATTAAAAATATTCGATTTCTTTAAATTGAATTCGATTTTAAAAGAATTAAGGCCTGAGACTACTTTAAATGCTCCTTCAATTGCTAAGTTAATTTATTCTCTTGGTAATTTCAGTGTAAGGTTTAAAGATATTCCAACACTAACCAAACGCCCTTTGAGTATAACAGTTGGAGATAGTACATTTGAAAGGATTTACATTGATACAGAAAAAATTCAGCAGTTAAAGAATGATATAGGGGGATGATTTTATGAAAAAGTTCCACTTTTTCTTGTTAGTTATCCTTGCATCTTTTGCTTTTTCTTTTGATTTTGAACCATATGCTGGATGGAATTTTACAATAGATTCTTCAAATACTAGTAGTTTTTACAGTGTCTTTTTAGATTTTCCATTAACTGTAAATAATGATACAGAATTTGGAATATCTATTGGTTATATAGGAACAAATAATTTTGTATTACAAAGTTTTGGAAAATATAATATAAAGACATCATTTGGTGTTTTTACAACTTATGGAAAAGGTGGAGCAGTATTTGCAGGTGATTTTAAACTTAATTCTATTGGCTATTCAGTTTTAGCTGGTGTCAGATATTATTTTAATAACTTTTTTGTAGGATTTTCATATGCTGTATATTATATTGAGAATGAAAAAATTGGGACGATTCCTTTAGAGGTTGGTTATAAAATAGAATTTTAGGGAGGAATATATTTTGATTAAAGAAGGAGATAAGGTTTTACTGTATGGAGATGATGGAAGTAAGATTATTATTACAGTTGAGGCGGGTAAAAAGAAAGGGACACATCTTGGACATGTTGATATGGATGAGCTTATAGGAAAGGAATATGGAGATACAATTGTCTTTGGGAAAAATAATAGGGTCTTTTATATTTTAAAGCCAACTTATGTTGATCTAATTTTCAATATGAAAAGAAGAACTCAAATTATATATCCAAAAGATGCATCATATATTTTATTTAAACTTGATATTAAACCTGGCGATAGAGTTATTGATACCGGCGTTGGTAGTGGGGCGATGTGTGGGGCCTTTGCAAGAATTGTCGGAAAAGAAGGGAAAGTATATGGTTATGAAAGAAGAGAAGATTTTTACAACTTAGCTAAAAAGAATTTAGAATATTGGGGATTAGTTGACAATGTGGAGCTAAAATTAAGGGATATTTCAGGAGGTTTTGATGAAGTAAATGTTGATGCTTTAATGTTGGATGTTCCTGATCCGCACAATTATATTGAACAATGTTGGCAAGCATTAAAAGGTGGAGGAAAGATGGGAATAATCTGTCCTACTACAAATCAAGTTCAAGAGGTTTTGGAAAAGCTATACGAATATCCTTTTATAGATGTAGAGGTTTGGGAAAATCTTATGAGAAGATACAAGCCAAATCCTGAAAGGTTGAGACCTTTCGATAGAATGGTGGCTCATACAACGTATTTGGTGTTTGCTACCAAGGTCCTTAAAAAGTAGGAGGTGTATTAAATGAAAAAGAAGAATTTTATAGTTATAACTGCTGTTATTATTTCTATTTTAGTTGGTACTATTATTTTATCGGGTGCTACAACGGATAAAAATTTTCAGGATAATCTGACACCACTTGCAGAAACTCTTTATTATATATTAAATTATTATTATGAAATTGATAAAGCAGATATTAATAAGGTAATTGATTATGGTATAGATGGTCTTGTTAAAGGATTAGGTGATGATTTTAGCTATTATTACAACAAAGATGTATATGAAGAAAAAGAAATTGAAAATAAAGGCGAATATGGTGGACTTGGAATTGAAGTTACATACGATGCAGATAGCAAAGCAATAAAGATAATAAGTCCTATGTATGGTACACCCGCCTGGAGAGCCGGTTTAAAAGCGGGAGATCTAATCATTAGTGTTGATGGAAGTTCGGTTCAAGAAATGAGTTATATTGAAGCTGTTAATAGGATGAGAGGAGAGCCTGGGACAAAGGTTAAGCTCACAGTTTTGCGTGGAGAAGAAGTTTTGGAATTTGAAATCACAAGGGAAATAATAAAGATTACTCCTGTAAAATACGGTTTTGTAGAAACTCAAATAGGAAGGATTGGTTACGTTAGACTAACACAGTTCAATCAACCATCTTCTAAGAAACTTGAAGAAGCATTAAACAAAATTTATGAAAAAGGTGTTGTAGCGTTAATATTTGATTTAAGGGATAATCCTGGAGGATATCTAGATAGTGCTATTGATGTTGCAAGTATGTTTTTAGATGCTGGAAAATTAGTGGTTACAGTGGAACCCAGAGTTGGAAGTGTGGAGCGCTACGTAAGTAAAGGAAATGATTTTCCAAAGGTTCCAGTAGCTGTTCTTGTTAATGGTGGTTCAGCTTCAGCTTCAGAAATTGTTACGGGAGCATTAAAAGAAAATAATAGAGCTGTGATTATAGGCCAAAAAACATTTGGAAAGGGTTCAGTTCAACAAGGGTTTCCACTAAGTAATGGTGGAGTATTGTTTATTACAATTGCACATTATAAGACTCCAAGTGGGAATGATATTCACAGGGTTGGTATTGAACCGAATATTTACGTAACACAAGAAGCAACAGATAATGTTGCCCATGAAGAAGAAGTGGTAGACTATACAAAAGAGATCACTGAGGTAAATTTAGATGATCCTTATATAAAAAGAGCAATTCAGTACTTTATTGAAAAAAGATGAAAATAGCATTTGTTGCGTTTTTAATTACTTTAATAAATTTGGCTTTGATTTTAACTATTGCATTTGTATATCAAAAAAATATGGAGATTGTAGAGATACAATCTCCACCTTATTTTTATTTTACTAATCCTTATAGTAACTTATTCTCCAACTTGAAAAAACAGCTTATTTTGCAGAAGATTTTATCTGAAACAAAAATATATGGTAAAAGTCCTTTCTTAGTAGAAAGTATACAAAAGCTTGAGGAAGTTAAATATTTTTTGAAGGTTTTTAATGTAGATTATCTTGAAAAAACAATATCTAAGAAATATTGGTGGGGATCTTCTGAAATTGAAGTCTTGAAGTTTAAAGATATAGTTTTTTATTACATGCCGATTGTGGAAATTGCAAAAAGTGATGAAAAATTTGGAAAAATATTGTTTTACTCTTTAAAAGGCAAGAAAATGTTTTTAGATCCAAAAGATTTAAATTCTATTTCCATTGAGTTATTAAAAAAGTATGGAGTGAAAATATATGAAAAATGAAAAATATAAATTAATAGTTTTTTTGGAATTTTTGCTTGTGTATGTTTTTTCATCGTTTATATTACACGTAAATTATTTTACTTTATCACCCTTTGTAGTAAAATTTTTTGTTTTTTACTTTTTGGTTTTAAGTTTGTTTTCATCTATAAAAGGTAAGAAATTTTTATTTTCTGAAATTTCAAGATTATGGATTTATTCATTTACTCCACTGTTATGCTATTTATTCTTCATTTTAGGAGTTCATTTTCACATTTCAATTGATTCGAGGTTTTCGTATTTTATCCCCTTTTTGTTTTCAAACTATTATAATCTTGAATATGAGTCAAGAAAATATATAACCTTTTTAAGACTTTTTTCGTTTTCGCTCTTTATTTTGGGGGTGAATTAGTTGATTGAAAGATTTGCAAAGTTTCTAATAAAAAAGTCCTCGCTTTTTATTCTTATACTATCACTAATTGGTCTACTATTTGGGATATATAGCTTGTTAAATTTAAAAGTTAATGCGGAACTTACAGAACTTGCTCCGGAAAAAATTCCGGAATTTAAAGATATGGTTAAATTTACAAATGAAAAAGTTGTTTCAAATACCTTGCTTTTAGTTATTGAATTAGAAAATAAAAAAATCAATGTGAATGAGTTTGTTGAAAAATTAAAGGAAGCATTTGAAAAAACACCTTATATATCAAAAGCAGAAGCATTTGACGATCCTGAAACGATGCTAAAATATGGAATTTTCACGATTGATGAAAATAGTTTGACTAATGTTTTAAATTACTACAATGCAGTTATAAATGTTGAACCAAGGTCTGCTATAGATTTTAGATTTTGGAGAAACTTGGGGATAGCTATTTCTACGGTCTCAGAATATGCTAATAGTTTTTTGTCAAGAAGTGGTATAAAAAAATACTATTTAATTTCGAATGATGGAAATGTAATATTAATGAATTTTTCCATGAGTAAGCCAGTAACGGATATTGATTTTCTAAACAAAGCAATTCCAGATTTAAAAAATATAGCTAGCAAATTATCAAAAGAGTTTGAGGCAAATATTCTATTTAGTGGTTCTGCGATGAATAATTATATAGGAAACAAGCAAGTAACAAAAGATTTTCAAATTACAACAATTGTTTCTCTTGTTGGTATATCACTTCTATTATTAATTTCATACGGTAGTTCTAAGACTATGTTATTCATGTTTTATTCAATGATACTTGCTATGGGTACAAGTCTTGGGATTATAGTATTACTTTTTAAACAAATTAATATTATTACTTCTTTTGTGAATGCAATGCTTCTTGGACTTGGAATTGATTATGGTATTCATATAACTGCAAAAATACATGAGAATTTGAGAATATATGGAAAGACAAATGAAAGTATTGTTGAAGCTTTCAAGGAAAATTTTACCCCTTCATTTGTCTCTGCAATAACTACTTCCATTGCTTTATTAGCACTTGCTCTCAGTCCTTCAAAGCCTTTACAGGAAATGGGAATATCTTCTGGAATAGGTGTAATGATATTTTTTGTTTATATGAACTTTCTGGTTCCTGCTTTTTATTCAAGATTTCTACAAAGTATAAATATTCCTAAAAAAGAGTACTTTTCAAGTTTTTTAGAGATACTTAGAAGAATAAAACCTATAAAAGTACTTGTATGGTTTGCAGTTATTATTTTTTCAGCATTTTCATACCTTGCTGTGAAGAATTTTTCCTATACTCCACCAGGACTTGTACCAGAAAATTCTGAGGCCGTTAAAGCTCTTGAAATTGCAGAAGAAAAGTTTGGGGAATTTGGTGTTGGACAAATTGTAATTGCTGCAAAAAGTATAGATGAATTGAAAGAAATTAAAAATGAGATAGAAAATTCTAAGTATTTTTCAAATACTTTTTCGTTACTTTCGTTTGTTGAAGAGCCTGAAAAACTGGAAGAAATAAGGCCGAGTTTTTATGAGACGGTTTACAAGGTTATTAATGAGCCTATATTAGATGTGGTATTTAAAAAGTATGGTTTGTATAATAGCCTTTTGGAAACTTTGAGTTTGCTAAGAACAGCCAAAACATACGATGATGTTATTTCAAGTATAGAAAAAGATATTCCAGCATTATTTTTCTACGATACCAATAATACTAGATATTATTTATTATATGCAAAAGAAAAAGTTGCATTGTGGAAAGATAACAATTTAAAAAAGATTTTTGATGAAGAACTTAAAGGAAAAAAGGTATTTGGATATCCAGCATTATTTTACAAAGTAATGGTATATTTAATTAATTCAACAAGCAAAGCGGTATATTTTGTGTTTTTAGCGATAATAATTACACTTTTGATTGATTTAAGAAGTTTTTTAAAGTCTTTGAAAGTGACTTTCTATGTGGTTCTTTCAATATTAGCTACCATTGGTATAGGTTATGTGGCTTTAAAAATAGATTTAACATTTTTAAATCTTTTAATAATTCCAATCTTTCTTGGAATTGGTGTAGATAGTATGGTTCATTTATCACACAGTATACTTCATGGAAGGGATAGTATTATGAAGACAGAAAAAGCTGTAACTATTTCTGTTTTAACTACGATAATTGCATTTGGAAGTTTTATTTTAGCCCAAGGAGAGCTTTTAAAAGAATTTGGAGAGCTTGTTTCAATAGGCTTGCTTGTTTCATGGTTTGTTAGTATTTTTGTTTATTTAAGTAGTATTGATAAGAAAGGGTAGGTTAATTGTTTTCTTTTATTTTTAAAAATTTAATAAGGACCAATGTTCCGATAAGAATTACAAGATAATATGAGAGAAATCTAAAATATAAAACACCATTGACAATTAATGATGGTTTTTTTGAAAATGAGGAAAGAACATGAGAGTAAATTACTTCAAAGCTACCACTAGCACCAGGAGTTGGAACTAAAAATGCCACTGCATTGATTATATTTACAATTGCAAAAAAGTGCAGAAATGGAATGTTGAGTTCTGTGAATATGTTTATAGAATAGTAAAAAACATAGCTTTGAAAAATTAGTAATGCAAACATCATTACAAAATCTATTGCAATAAGTAATTTATGATTTTTAAGAATGTACCTTATAGTTTCATCTAATTCTATAAACCAATTTTCTAATTTTTCAAATTTTATTAATCTGTTTAAAAACTTAGATTTTTTGAAAACTTCTAGAATTTTTATAAATATTTTCGGGAATAATATGCTAAATAATATAACAGTTGAAGAAAGCAATGTTAAGATTAAACCTAAAGCTATTATATTTCTTGAAATTCCGATGACGTTATTTTTCAATATAAATATGTAGGTAAGATCAACGAGAAACATAAGTAAGATCATTTCGAATAGCCTTAAAAATACTACTTGTGTAGCATATGTTGATTTTATTCCCTTTTTATTTAGGTAATAAATTTGAAAGGGCTGACCACCAACAGAAAAAGGGGTAACAGCAGAAAAGTATCCTGTTACAAAACAGGAGTTTATAGATGAAATTAATGAAATTTTTTGTTTCAGACTTTTGAAAACGATATAATGTTTTATTCCATCAAAAACAAAACTTAAGATCATAAGTATAGTTGAAAAAAGTATTTTTTTAAATGATAAATTTGAAAAAATACTCAATAAGATATTTTTGTTAAGTGAAAAACTGTAGAAAAATATTACAATTCCAGAAATTATTATTGAAAGAATAACTCCTATAGTGACCGTTTTTTTATCTTTATTTGTCATTTTTTACTCCTTTCTTTTTATAATATTCCTTACTATAGTAGTTATCATATTTTATTTTGTTTATATTAAAAGCAACATCTGCCCAAAATTTAAAAGCTTTTTTCATTGACTTAAAGAATCCTTCTTCCTTTAATCGCCTATTTGAAGTTTTAACTACTAGTGATGGAACGAATTTTACTTTTCCAACTTTAGAAAGCTTTTTTGCAAGCCTAAAATCTTGTGAAGCAAGATTACTTTTAGTATCATAGCCTCCAACTTTTTCATATGCTTCTTTCTTTATTGCAAAATTTGCCGCACCAACTATGTAGGTTTTTGTAAATAATCTAGATAGAAAATCTAATAAGATGTAGAATAATATAGTAAGGAAATTTTTGAACTTATTTTCTTCAATTAACGAAAATGGGCCATAAACAGCGCAAATTTTACTGTCTTTCATAAAAATTTTTACTATTTTTTCTAAATAGTTTTTAGGATATATACTATCAGCATCGCAGGTTACAAGTATATCACCTGTTGCATTTTTAAATCCCTTAGACATTGCGTGAATTGATCCTTTTTTTGATTCAAACAAAACATTATCAGTGTACTTGGATGCTATTTCAACTGATCTATCAGTACTTCCATTGTCGACAACTATTAATTCGAAATTTTTGTAAGATTGATTTATAATACTTTTCAAGGTATTTTCCAAGATTTTTTCTTCGTTTAAAACTGGTACAATTATTGAAATTTTCATTTTATCACCTTTTATCCTTTGACTCTTTTTACTTTGTACCATTCAACAGCTTTACTAAAAGGTCCGAGAATGTAGCTTACTAAAAGAACTAAAAATTCAAATACTATTAATAGTGGAACAAATAAAAAAGAATAAGGAAAAGAAAATATACCAAATTGTCGGCTATCAAGTGAACTAACCCACATGAGTATGTAAACAGCGATAATTAATCCAGCAGTGATTTTTAACATTCCGATTTTAAATAAAATATCTAATACTATAGAGATTATTGGTAAGAAAACTATTAAACCTACAAGAAGGTAGTAAAATAGGAATGCAATATTTCCTTCTTTTAATCTTTTGAACATTTCTCTGAAGCCACCAACATACCATCTTTTATGCTGATTCCATAGGTCTTTAAAGTTAGTTGCATATTGAATTTTTATAAAAGGGTATGTTGAATAATATTCTTTTACTTTCATTTTAGAAAGTTTTGTTGCCATACTAAAGTCATCTACAAGCGTGTCAGGATCTATTGGTAGTATTTTTTCTAAGAGGGTTCTTCTAAAAAATACACCATTTCCCATGAATATCATTTTAACAAATATGTTTGAATAAAATATTGCTTTTACAAAGTTGAAATATAATTCTTGAATTATATATACCGGTTTAAATTTGAAATTGTAAGGTTCAAAATTTGTAAAAATCATATTTACTTTGTCATTTGAAAAACAAAATATATGCGATGAAATATAGTTTTCCGGAATTCTTGCATCGGCATCTATTAATAGAATTATTTCACCTTTTGCCAATTCCATAGCTTCATTTATTGATTGAGGTTTCCCTTTTTCCCCTTTTTTTTGAATAACTTTAAGATTTGGATAAATTTTTTCAAGACTTTTTGCAATTTTAAATGTATCATCTTTTGAGTTATCATCTACAACTATTATTTCTATATTTTTGTAGCTACTTTTTTCAACTGTTTTTATTGTATTTTCAATGACATCTTCTTCGTTATATGTAGGAATTATTACTGTAACAAGTGGGTTATACTCTGGATTTCTATTTTCGTGTAAATAGTTTGTTCTTTTTTCGTTTTTGTATTTTCCAAAAAGAACAATTATAAGGCTTATAAGGATGTTTAATATGTAAAAAGAAACAGTAAAAAGCATCTAATTCCTCCTTTAGTTAAAAATTAACTTGCAAAGAGATAAAATAGTTTTTATTGATAAAATAGTTTTTATTTACAAATAAACTTTTAAGTGATAAAAATTTATAACCAATTTCTAGACTAAAAATGTTATAAACTTGATCGTAAGTATTTATCACCGAAGATTCTGGTGTGGGATTAACATTGCCACTCCAGCTATCCCAAAACCATTTCCACCTAATTTTTCCACTACTATCATCTATTACCATACCCTTAACTAGAAAATTATATTCTGTTGAAATTTTAAAATCATTTTTTGAAAAAGAAAAGCCTAAACTAAGCATAGTAGCATCAGGTCCATATTTAAAACCAAGAGGGTAGTCCATCAAACTTCTTGATGGGAAAGAATTATTATCTATGTAAAAATGTCTAACGTTAACCCTTAAATATGGTAAATAGTTTGTTATGTACATCCATTCGCTTGTAAAGTCATACTCAATCCATACATTAAATGGCTTATAGCCTATAGACATTCCAAAATTGTATCCGTAAGCATCTGGTTTATAATTTGACCCAACTTCGGTTGGGCCATTAATATCATCAAGACAAAATTCACCGTAAATTGAAATATTGCTAACTTTTACATTAAAGTCAATTGAAGATAATACGTTTGAAAAACCTTCACCGTAAGTATTATGAAAAAACATTAGAGGGTTTATGTCAATTATATCAGGAAATTTTCCACCAACTACATTTATTTCACCAATTCCAATTCTGAAATTGTCTATGAAAAAGTCGAATCTGTGAGCAGCGATAGTTTTTACAGGTTCAAAGAAATTTGTTGATGGGGTATGTTTTTCAAAATAGTTTCTTTGAATTTCTTGTTCATATGATGATAGAAGTGGATAGGAAGATATCAAGTGGTATGTATATTTGAAAAAAATATTTTTTGTTGAAAAAGTAATGTTATCTTGGAAAGTTGTATCTGATATTGAAATTGGATATTTTGAATTTCCCCAATGCAATGGAAACCTTCCAATTCCAAGGAAAACATTATCAGATATATAACCTAAGAGAAAATTTTCTGGACCATTCATATCAAAAGTGGGCTTTCCATCTACCAAGAAAAAATTGGTAGAAGGATCTTTTACTTTTGATATGATTTCTTTTTGAAAAGGAATATTTGTGTACAATACAAGATTTTGGAAATTGTAGAAAAGACTAACTTCTATAAATGGCTTTACATTGTCAAACAAATAAAAAACGTTTTCTGCTGGATTTGTTGGATATCCATTTCCATCTCCATGAAAAACAACAAAATTATTACTCCAATTAGAAAAAGAGTACATGATATTAAATGAAAACTTATTTTCGAAATTTTTTTCAAAATTTTTTGAAGAGTAAAAAATAAATTCTGAAAAGTAAATACTTGAAAGAAGCAATAAAAAGATAATAAATTTTTGTTTTAGCATTTATTTCCTCCATATACTATACAACAATGTTTTTCTGCAAAAAGAAGCCTTACGATTTCAGGGTCAAAATATTCAACAATGAAATCATGTGAATTATAATTTTTTATAATTTCTAATATTTTCCCTTTTTCTTCTTTGAAAATGTTGCTTTTAATATTTTGATAGAATTGCCTTATACCAATGTATGAGGTTGTTTTTGCAATAATTTTGACTGATACATTTTCAACCTGGTTTTCGAACTTTTCAAAATATTTTTTAGCGTTTTCTAATTCTTGTTTATTTAAATAATAAAATCCATAAAATAGATTATATTCTGGAGTTTTTTCAAAAATTTTGAGTTTTGATTCATCAAATTTTCTATTATTAACTATGCTCCACGCAGCTTGTGCAAAATTGGCTTTTATACAATATTCCTTTGGATTTGGAATTGTTCCCTCTTTTTTACTGTAGTTAACATTTAGACAGTAGCTTTTCGTATTTTCTGTTTCCAAACTTTTTTGCTTTATTATGTATAACAAAAGTTCAGTAAATTTTTTATGCATTACCGCATTTTTAACAATTCCAACATCTTCTAAAGTATTTGTATAAACTTGATAAATGATTTTGAAAAAATCATCTATTTTTGAAATTAAAGATAATATTTTAGAAAAATTAGAGTAATTACCTTCTATTAGATAATATTCTAATAGAAGAAGATATGGGTATATTGAATCTGGAAAATTTTTAACAAATTGTATAATTTCTTTTATTACATCCTCTCGATTATACATTCTAGAGAGAAGATAGTTATACTTAAAAATAACATCATTTTGGTTTTCTAGTAAGGTTTTATTTTTTTCAGATTTGCCTTCTAGAATATTTAATAACGCCAAGAATAATGTTCTTTTTTCAGGAGATTTTTCGTTTATCAGAAATTTTCTTAATGTTTTTATAACGTCCATTACTGAAGAATCATAGTCTTGTGAATTAATATCAAATATTGACAAAGTTTTATCAGTGACAAGATTTGCTTCTTTTGTAATTTTTTCTTTTATGATCTTCATTTGTTCTAGATCCTGAACTTTTTTTGATTTTTTTTCTGATTTATTTTTTATTTTTCCTTTTTTTATTAAATCTTTTTCCAATTCTTCTTTTAGTTTTAATATATTCTTTAATTTATCATCATTATTGTTCATGCATTAACACCTCACAATAGTTTATTGTGTTTAAAGCTATAAAATCCATTGCCAATTATAACATGATCAAGCAGTTTAATACCAATTATTTCTCCAGCCTTTTTGATTTTTAAAGTAACTTCCCTATCTTCTTTGCTTGGCCTAACATCACCCGAAGGGTGATTGTGTACAACAACGACATAGCTAGCAGAGTTTTTAATAGCTTCACGATATATTTCTCTTGGATGTGCAAGGCTTGTATCGATTAAACCAATTGTTATATCTTTTGTAGAAATTTCGTATAATTTTGAATTTAAAGATATAACCCTAACAACTTCTTGTTCAAAGTGCTTCATGTCAAGGCAATGCTCGTATATAAGCTCTGGAGAATTTAGAAATTTCCCTTTTCTATCTTCTAAAAGATATCTTTTTGAAAGTTCCATTGCTGCTAGTATGGTAACTGCTTTGACAATTCCAAGTCCTTTTACTTTGCACAGTTCATCAATTGAAGCGGCACTTATTTTTTTCAAGCTCTTGTCAAAACTTTCAAAAAGATTTTTTGAAAGTTTTAAAACATCTAAATCTTTTGTCCCAGTTCTTAAAAGTATAGCAAGTAGTTCTTCTGTGCTTAGATTTTCAACACCTTCATTTATTAATTTCTCCCTTGGAAGCATCTATTATCCCCCTATCCCATAAGATATCCCAAACTTTTGAAATGGGAAGACCAACTACATTAAAATAATCACCTTCAATTTTTTCTACCAAAACACTTCCAAGTTCTTGGATTCCATACCCACCAGCTTTATCAAAAGGTCTTGCAGTATTAATGTAAAATTCAATCAATTCTTTTGGGAGATTTTTAAATTTTACATTTGTTTCTTCTGAGAAAGTTATAACTTCCTCTTTAAATTTAATTGTAACCCCAGTAATTACAGTGTGCCATTTTCCTGATAGACTTTTAAGCATTCTAAAGGCTTCTTTATAATCCCTTGGTTTTCCAAATATTTCTTTGTTGAGAGTTACTACAGTATCTGCAGCAAGAACTACACCATCTTTTTTAATACTCATTGCTTTTAAGTATGATAATTTTTCAGCTAAAAGTTTAGGATCTTTTTCGTTAATATTTTCGTCTATATTTGAAGGTATAACTTCAAAATCTATTTTTAGTAATTTTAATAACTCAATCCTTCTTGGAGATTTTGAGGCCAAAATTATTTTCATCAATTATTTCCTCCATTTTTTTTGCAAGATATGCATTAATAATTGCAGAAATTAGTCCTAATCCTATCATCAAAGGTAAAAAAGAAAAAATTGCACTACTTTTTATTAAAAAACTTCCAACCAAAACTTGAACAAAATTATTACTAATCATACCAATGATACTCAAAGTTGTGTAACTAAAAATCTTTGTTTTAGAAAATATCCATTCAAAAGTTGCAGCAGAGATTATTCCAAAAAAGCCCATGAAAAAAGGTGGTGTAAATAAAATTCCTGAAAAGAGCGATCCAATAATTGTTTTAAGTGTTCCTACAAGAATTCCAGCTCTAAACCCAATATTTACAACGGTGTAAAGAATAACAAAATTTGAAAACCCCCATTTTCCCCCTGGCACTGGATATGGTATAAAACGTTCAACAACAAACATTACCGAAGAAATGGAAATAAGTAGTGAATATATTACCACGTTTGTAGTTCTTGAGTTTGTGATTCGATTACTATCTTGTTGGGAACGCAAATTATTTTTCCTCCTCTTTTTATTTTCCCAGTTTTTTCACAAATTTTTAGGGGACATGTTGAATCTGTAACCCAAACATTTTTACCATCATAGTGAACTATAGTTAATATTTTTCCTTCTTTATCTTTTACCGGATAGTCTCCAGGCTTTTTTAATTCAGTATATATTTTTCCGTCTAATTTTACCAAAAATATTTCATCTTCTCTATTGTTTGTTTTTAAAGTGAAAAAAACGGCTATTAATATAACGGCAAGAATCAAGAAGATATCAATTTTCTTAAATGTTTTCATATATTGTCACCTTGCCGTTAATTATTATTGCACTTAAAAAATTTTGATCAAACATGTATGGAATATCCAAAAGTTCATTTGTATTCCAAATTGCAATGTCACATTTGTAGCCGGGCTCAATTTTTCCGTTTTCTATACCCAAAACATATGAAGAATTTAGAGTATATGCAGTTAATATCTCTTCCGGTTCCATTTTTAAAAATCTAAGTGCAAGATGAAAGATAAATGCAGGATTAAATATAGGGCATGAACCTGGATTGAAGTCAGAACCAATACTAATTGCAGCACCATTATCTATTAGTTTTCTTGCTGGTGCAAAATCCTCTCCCAGATAAAAACTTGTTCCAGGCATTAATGTAGCGACAGTATTTGAATTTGCAATTTGAGAAATGTCTTCATCACTTATTTTTAGTAAATGATCAGCAGATATTGCACCAAGTTTAATAGCAAGTTTTGCAGCGCCAACATTTTCAATTTCATCAGCATGAAATCTAATTTTAAAGCCTTTATTTTTGGCAAGTTCAAAAAATTCTTCAATATCTTGTGGTAAAAAAACTCCTTTATCGCAGAAAACATCTATTGTATCAGTGAATTCTTTGATGTCATCAAGCCATTTTTTTACTTCATCTATGTAATCTTTTTTATTGATATCAATAGGAATTGCGTGCAAGCCCAAAAAAGTAGGAATTATTTTAACATCTTGTATCTCGTTTAAAATTTTCATAGCTTTTAGTTGTTTTAATTCGGAAATTTTTTCGAGCCCATATCCACTTTTTCCTTCAATTGCTGCGATACCGTGTCTTTTAAATAAGCTTAAATATTTTAAATTTTGCTTTACAATTTCATCTGTTGTTGCATTTCTTAGCATTCTAACACTACTATGTATTCCACCACCACTTTCAAAGATTTCAGAGTAGGATTTTCCTCTTGCTCTTAAATAAAATTCTTTTGCTCTGCTTCCAAAAAATGGAATATGTGTATGAGCATCTACAAAAGCAGGCGTAACAAGTTTTGCTTTTATGGTAAAATCATCGGTTATTTTGTGCTTTTTTATGTCTACTATTTTTCCATTATTAAATATGATGTCTACATCAAATGCTTCGAAAATTTTTTTCATTTCATTTCCTTTTTTTGGTGCTTGTCCAGAAGGACTAATAAGATGTTCTGCATGGATTTTTAACATTTATTTCACCCCACAAAAAAAGTTATAATAGCTATTAAAAGACAGTAATATGAAAATATTTTTAGCTTTTTAGATATAGTTAGCTTTTTTAAGATTAATAGACTTAACAACCCAGAAAGAAATGCTATAAGGCCGGAAATTAGGATATAACTATTTAACTGAATTTTGCTAGTTTCAAGTATTCCGGCTCCAAGTATTACAGGAATTCCCATTAAAAAAGAATATTTTAGTGCTTTTTCTCTCTTTAGACCAACGGTTAATGCTCCAAAAAGTGTTATTCCACTTCTTGAAATCCCAGGGAAAATTGCTATCATTTGAAATAGACCTATTATCAATGCATCAATGTAGGATATATCAAAAAAATCTTTTTTACCTTTTAGTTTGTCTGAAACAAACAATGATGCAGCAGTTACTAGAAAAAAGAAAGAAATAATTTTTAGTTTTGAAAAAGAATTTTCTATTATTGAATTAAAAAGAAGTCCAAAAGTTGCAGCTGGAATTGTTGAAATAATAATTTTTAAAACTAAAGAATAATATTCTTTTTTTAGTGTAAATAGCCCTTTTAAAATTTCAACTATTTCTTTCCAGACAAATACTATAATTGCAGCTAGGGTTGCAAGGTGTAAAAATGCAAAATTTGAAATATTAGGTTCAATATTGAATAAATAAGAAAATAAAGTTAAGTGCCCAGAACTTGAAATAGGTAAAAATTCTGTTAATCCTTGAATTAGTCCTAACACTATTTGATTCATTTTTTCCTCCTTAAGGTGTAATTTTTCCCACGTATGGTCCGTAGGTTACAACTAAACTTCTTAATTTTTCTAAATCAAGAAAATTAAAATATTCTTTTGCTGTATCTATGTCTGGAAATGCTCCAAGACATAGGGTATAGAAAGTTTTGTTATTTCTTTTAAATCTCATTGAATATGATACGTAACCATTTGCTTTTAAAGTCATTATATCCTGAAAAATTTGTTCCGGATGTTCTCCTGTTTTGAGAAAAATAGTATACACACTTTTTCCAGGAATAAGTCCAGGGATTTTTACATCATTTATTGGTAAAACCACAAAATAGGCATTTTCTGAAAGTATATTTATAATAAAACTTTTGTATTTATTTACTATTTTAAGAGCGTTTTCTTTGTCAACTACAAAAGTTGATACTTCAGTTCCTTTTTCTAATATTTCAATGCTATGGGCAATTAATTTGTTATAGTCAAATTCTTCAAAACTTATCATAGTTTCAGTTGAAGGCAAAGAAAATTCTGGAAGCTTTTCACTTCCAGAATTTTCTTTATTTAATTCTAAAGGTTTTGGAATGTAAATTACGTCCACTTTAACAGCTGCTTTTTTTACATACAAAAATATTGTTGAAGCTAAAAAGAGCAAAGTAAGCAATGATAAAACTAATATAATACTGCTTATTATTTTAAACTCAAGTGGTGTGAAATTTTTTCTAGGCAGTTTATAAGCCCTCCTCAGCGTATTTTAATAACAAATCGATTGTTGCCTCAACATCTTTTTTATGAACCATTTCATTTGGTGTATGTATATATCTAGTTGCAATTGATACTGTTGCACTTGGTATACCGGCCTTTGTATGTTGATATCCTCTTGCATCTGTACCACCAAATATTAATACTTCCATTTGATATGGTATGTTGTTTTTTTCTGCTAAATCTTTAAGAGTATCTATTATTTTCTTGTCACTTATTGATGCGTTATCTTTAACTTTTATGCACGCACCATTTCCAAGCTTCATTGGGACTCTTTTATATCCTTTTGGAGTATCTCCGGCTGCAGTAACATCAATTGCAATAGCAACGTCAGGGTCAATATTATAACCTGCAACGCTCGCTCCTACCAATCCCACTTCTTCCTGAACGGCAAATACACCATATACTGAGTTTTTGGGATTTTTAAGTTTTTTAAATAATTCTATGATTACGGCACAACCTATTCTGTCATCCATTGATTTTGAGATGTAGTAATCACCTTGTTCGACAAAGTATCCATCGAAAGTTCCAAATGTTCCAATTGGACATAATTTTTCTGCTTCCTCTTTACTTTTTGCACCAATGTCTACGTATAATTTGTCAAAAGACAAATTTTTAATGTTTGATACCATATCACTACCTGTTTCACCTTCAACTCCTACAATTCCAATGATATTTCCAAATCTAATCTTAGACTGTAATATTGTATATGGTGAAACTCCACCAACCATGTCAATTCTTAAAAAGCCGTTATCATCGATATTTGTAACAACTACACCTATTTCATCCATATGTGCGTCAAAAAGAATCTTTTTATCAGAAGAACCTTTTTTCCAAACAATGAGGTTTCCGAGTTTATCAACTTCGTATCCGTCTATGAAACCTTCAAGTTCAGAGAGAATAACTTCTCTTATTTGATGTTCTCTACCACTTGGACTGTGAGTTTCTGTTAATTTTTTAATTAATTCTTTCATCAAAAAACCTCCTTTTATTTTTTTCAATTTTATTATACACTACTAATATGAAAAATGGCAAATGAAAGAAGGTGAAGAAAGTTGACACTATTGGAGAAATTTATGCAAAAAATTAAAGAATATAATTTGATAGTGGAAAATGACAGAATATTAGTGGCGGTTTCTGGAGGAATTGATTCATCAGTTCTTTTAAACTTATTAGCTAAGATAAGAGATTATTTTAAATTTAGTATTTTTTGTGCAACCATAGATCACGGTATTAGAAAAGAGTCAAAAGAAGAAGTAAAATTTGTTTACAATATGGCACAATCACTTAATGTTGAATGTTTTATCAAAAATTTTGATGTGCCATTGCATGCAAAAGAGAATAAATTATCTATAGAAGAGGCTGCAAGAAAGTTGAGATATAAATTTTTAAATGAACTTGCAGAGAAAATTAATGCAAATAAAATTGCAACAGCTCATAATTTAAATGATCTAGCTGAAACTGTACTTTTTAGACTTGCGCGAGGTACTGGCCCATTTGGCATATACGGAATGAAACCTAGAAATGGAAATATAATACGTCCCCTTTTATTTTTTGAAAGAAGAGAAATCGAGCAATTTGCAACTGAAAATAAAATACCGTTTGTGGTTGATAAAACAAATTTTGATACAAAATATACAAGAAATTTTATCAGGCATAAGATTATACCTATTTTTAAAGAAATTAACCCCTTATTTGAACAAGCTGTGTTAAGATTTGTAGAAAATGTATGGGAATTGGATAGTTTTGTGAAAGACAAGCTAAATGTCGAAACACTTGAATTTGAAGGAAGAGTATTTTTTAAGGTACCAAAAGATGAATATATTCTTGTAGAATTTTTAAGAAGAAAGACAATAGAGCATTTTGGAAAAGCTCCTGATAAAGAAAAGCTGGATAGATTGAAAAAGAATCTTTATAAGACATCTTTTAAAATAAGTTTTTGGGGGAATTATGGAGTTGAAATTTCATATGGATATGGAGTTTTGGGAAAATTTATAGAACATATGAACTATGAGTATAGTATGGACTGTCAAAATAAAGTTAATTTTGGCCCATTTGTGGTTAAATTTGGAAATAATGGTATAATATTTAAGAAAATGAATATAACCATTAGAAATTATAGATTTGGAGATAAAACAAAGGGAGGTAAGAAATTAAAAGAAGTATTTGTAGAAAAAAAGGTTCCTTCATTTATTAGAAGAATTATTCCTGTTTTTGTGGATGAAGAAGGTTATGTATTTTATATTCCAAATGTTTTTCTTGATAGAGATTACTTAGCAAAAGAAGAGAATGGAATAGCAATTAAGGTGGAAATGAAAGGAGGTTTTTGGTTTTGAATAGAGGAATTGGTTCGATAATAATTGGGTTGTTGATTATTCTAAGCCTATTTTGGATTTTTGAAAGTGTATTTTTTGGTGGAGCATCATCAGATGTAACGATGCATTATAGCGATTTTCTTAAGAGATTAAATTCAGATTCGGTGGATATTGCAGAGGTAGTTATTAAAGATGATGGAAACGTGTTGTTAAAAACGATTTCAGGAAGACGATACAATGTCTATGCTCCTTGGGTGAAATATGATATTGATTTGATTAACTCTATGGTTGAAAAAGGGATAAGAGTTACTGCTGAAAAAGGTGTGGACAGCTCATTCTGGGTAAATCTTGTGGGTAATTTACTATTTTTTGTTTTAATGCTTGTAATGTTTGGATTTTTGATAAGAGGACTTGGTGGTAGAAACAATCAGGCATTTACTTTTACAAAAAGTAGAGCAGAAAAAGTAATGCCTGGTAAAAAGAAAATAACTTTTAAGGATGTAGCAGGTGTTGATGAAGCTGTAGAAGAGCTTCAAGAGATAGTAGAATTTCTAAAAAATCCTACTAAATTTAATAAAATTGGTGCAAGAATGCCAAAAGGTGTGCTTTTAGTTGGGCCTCCGGGAACTGGTAAAACCTTACTTGCAAGAGCAGTTGCAGGTGAAGCCAACGTTCCATTTTTCCATATAAGTGGTTCTGATTTTGTTGAGTTATTTGTCGGTGTTGGTGCTGCAAGGGTTAGAGATTTGTTCAATAAAGCAAAGGAAAGTGCACCATGTATAGTATTTATAGATGAAATTGATGCGGTAGGAAGACATAGAGGAGCAGGTCTTGGCGGGGGTCATGACGAAAGAGAGCAAACACTAAACCAGTTACTTGTTGAGATGGATGGATTTGATGTAAGAGAAGGTATTGTTGTAATGGCTGCAACAAACAGGCCTGATATACTTGATCCTGCTCTGTTAAGACCAGGTAGGTTTGATAAGAAGGTAGTAGTTGATCCACCAGATGTAAAAGGAAGGGAAGAAATTTTAAAAATTCATTTGAGAGGGAAACCAATAAGTGAAGATGTTGATGTAAAGGTCTTGGCAAAAAGAACAACAGGATTTGTTGGCGCTGATTTAGAAAACCTTGTAAATGAAGCAGCACTTCTTGCGGCAAGAAATGGGCGAGATAAAATGAATATGTTTGACTTTGAAGAAGCTATAGATAGAGTAATAGCTGGACCAGCAAGAAAATCAAGACTTATTTCGGAAAAACAGAAGAAAATAGTTGCATATCATGAACTTGGGCATGCTATAGTTGGAACGGAACTCCCAAATTCAGATCCAGTTCATAAAATATCAATAATTCCACGTGGCCATAGAGCATTAGGTTTTACTTTACATTTACCAGCGGAAGACAAGTATTTGATCAGTAAAAACGAGCTTTTGGATAATATTACTGCTCTCCTAGGTGGAAGGGCGGCAGAAGAAATTGTCTTTGGTGATGTAACAAGTGGTGCGGCAAATGATATTGAACGTGCGACTGAGATGGCAAGGAAAATGGTTTGTGAACTTGGAATGAGTGAAAATTTTGGTCCACTTGCTTGGGGTAAAACTGAACAAGAGGTCTTTCTTGGTAAAGAAATTGCAAGAATGAGAAATTATAGTGAAGAAGTTGCAAAAATGATTGATAGTGAAATACAAAATATTGTTGGAAGATGCTACAATAAGGCAAAAGAGATATTGTTGAAGCATAGAAAAAAGATGGATGAACTTGCTGAAATTTTATTAGAAAGGGAAGAAATAAGCGGTGAAGAATTAAGAGAGCTTCTTGTTAAGGAGGATGAAAGATTTGTGGAGGAAGATAGAGGGGATAAGCAAGACGATTGATTTTATTCCTGATGAAAGTTATCTTTGGGATGAAGATGATGAGATGAGAAATTATCATTTTGTTTCTTCTTCTAGTCTTGCTCGTGTTGCTTTTAAACTTGGTGCTGATATGGTTAAAGATTTTTTGCCGGAGGATTTGATATCAGTTGTGTCAGAGTTTACTGTAAAACATTATATGCCGGTAGTTATTGGAGCAAAACTTGTTGTTGGTGTGAGAGTAAAGTCGGTTGATGGAAATTTAATAAATTTTTCTGGGTTAATTACTAAAGATAATAAGAAAGTTGCGGAAGTAGAATTTACTAGAGTTATAGTTTCAAGAAATTATCTTAGGAGGAAAGCAGTTGAGGAGACCACGTAAGAATGATGATTTTAAAGAGTATTCATATGTAAAAAAATTTAGCGATTCTGAGATAAGATTAAATAGTATTAATGGCAACCGTGGGGTTGCCTTAATTTTTCCAAATAATTATACGGTTGCTGCAAGTTCACTATCTTGGAGTTGGGTTCAGCAGCTATTTTGGGAATATAATATTCCAGTGGAAAGATATTTTTATGAAAGATGGTTTAAAAAATTTTATTCAATAGAATCTTTTACTCCACTAGATGAAAATAAGGTTTTTTTATTTTCTTTTCATTTTGAACCTGATATTGAAAATATAGTGGATATATTAAAAAAACAGGGAATACCGATTTTAAAAAATCAAAGAAATGAAAATCATCCTACTGTAATTGTAGGTGGAGCAATAACCTTTTTTAATTTAGAACTTATAAAACCTATTGCAGATGTTATAGTAATTGGTGATCTAGAAGATAAAGTTGAGAAAATCTCAGAGGGTATTAATATTTTACTAAGGGATAAGGAAAGTGGATTAAAGTTTTTAGAAAAAATTGAAAATGTAATAGTTAATGAGCAAAAAAATTATACGTTAAGTAATTTTGATATATCAAAAAAGCTTCCTGCTTCACACATTATTACTAGATTTTCAGAATTTGGAGAAAAAAGACTTATAGAGATTGGACGTGGATGTATAAGAAGATGCAAATTCTGTGTTATGGGTAATACAAAAAAGCCGGTAAAGTTTGTAAAAACAGATCTTATAGAAGAATTATTAAAAGATGAAAAATATCCTATCGGTATAATCAGTGCAACCATAACAGATTATCCATGGCTTGATGAATTACTTGATCTTTTGGAATACTATAAAGTTAAATTTTCGGTTTCTTCGATGAGGGCAGACGGAATTACGCGGAGACTTTTAAGGCTTTTAAAAGGAAGTGGTCAAAATACATATACGATCGCACCAGAAGGTATTTCTCAAAAAATTAGAGACGTTATGTTAAAAGATCTTAATGAAGAAGAATTGTTAACTGCTCTTGAGATGGGAAGAATGGAAAATTTTTCAAGTGTTAAATTGTATTATATCGTTGGTTTTGATGAAGAAGAAAGGGAAGATTTTAATGAACTTAAATCTTTTATTGACAAGGTAAAAAAGCTTGGATATAAGTCTATTACTTTAAGTATTAATCCTTTGATTCCAAAGAAAAACACACCATTCTATGGAAGAAAATTTATAAGTGAGAGAAGGTATAATGAAATAAGGAAGTGGATGTATGAAAATTTAAAGGGAGTAAAACTTCACTTTGAAAGTTATAAACTTTCTAAAAAGCAGAATTTATACAATGATATTAGTTTTGAAGAATTAATAAAACTTTTTAGTAAGTAATTAAAGAGAATCTCAAAAAAGATATTGACTAATTAAAAATTTATGATAGAATAGAAAGCGGTGACGCCGGGGTGGCGGAATTGGGAGACGCAGCGGACTTAAAATCCGCTGGGGGTTACACCTCCGTGTCGGTTCGAGTCCGATCCCCGGCACCACTTGAAAAAAATGGGAGTTTTGTTATAATAGATATAGACGGTGCGGGGTGGAGCAGTCTGGCAGCTCGTTGGGCTCATAACCCAAAGGCCGCAGGTTCAAATCCTGCCCCCGCTACCAGACAAAGAGAGCAGACTATTGTCTGCTCTCTTTTTTTATTTTTCCTAAGCTTTTTTTAAGGTTAGTTTGTTATAATTTATACAACAAAATTTAAAGGAGGGAAAACGATGAAAAAATGGTATCGTTTTTAATTCTATTTTTTGTTTCTTTTTCATTTGCACTTTCTGATGATATAATTTTGGGGTTAAAACAGAAAGATTCTTATGTTTTAAACGCTTTGACTTTTGAAAAAAAGAAGATTGAATATGAAAATTTAAAAATTACTGCAGATAGTACCATTTCAAAATTAACTGCCGAGGTTCAATATTATTCTGCACTTTCACAATTTAAAAACGGGAAAAGTAATTTTTTTAAGTCTGTTGTCTCGATATTGTTTTCTTTAAACATTAATAAGCTAAATTTACAGATAAAAAAGCTTTCATATGAAAATGCAAAGATCAGTTATGAAAATTCAAAAGAGTTGTATGAAAAAAACTTTATTTCTAAAGCAGAATGGCTAAAAGCAGAGTATGATTTGAAGAGTGCTGAGTATAATTTAAAGCTTGCAGAAAAAAATCTTGAAGATAGTTTAAGTGATTTTAGAAAATATTTTGACTTTGATGAAAATTTTACTCTTGATGTCAATTTTATTGATTTAAAAATTACTACGAATGTAGAGGAATTGCCTGATTATAAGGTTCAGTTATTAAATTATCAGATTTTATATGATGAATATATGGTTGAAAAAGATTATCTCTCAGAATCTGAAAAAAGGCAAAAGGAAATTGACCTGCAAATTTCAAAAATTAACCTTGAAGATTTAAAAGAAAGTATTGAAGAAAGTATTTCATCTTTTAATGATGAACTCGAACTTATTAAAAAGGAACTTGAAGTTTTAGAGGCAAATAGAAAATATCAAGAAGAAAATTTAAATTATACTAAAGTAAGATATGAAAAGGGATTAGTTGAAAAGTCTCAATACAATCAAGCACAAATTTCTTATCTTAACGCTTTGCTTCAAATTGAAAATAAAAAGATGAATTATATTACTAAGCTAATAGATATTTCAAAATATTCTGAAAGGAGTATCGAAGATATTTTAAAAGAAGCATTGGTTATCAATTGGGGTGATTAAAATTGAAGAAAATAATATTAATATTTATTTTTATCTTTTCAGGTCTTATTTTTTCAAATATGCAAGAGGAGATAAGAAATTACGTTGAAAATTCTCCAGAATATCTTCAAGCATTAAAAAATTACATCAATTCATCTTATGAGAAAGGATATAGCTTGAGTTTTGGTACAAATTTAAATAAGGTTTCATTTGAATACAACTTTGATAGTTATCAGTTAAGTGTGCCAGTGACTTTCAGGTTTTCCGATGATTTTAGTGTGAGCGCAAATTTTTCAGCTAATAACGATGTTCTAACATTTCCTGTTGGAGTAGATTTTAATGTTTTTAATTTTGATATTAATCTAAGTGGCAACTTTAGATTTGCTAATGATGAATTCAAAGATTCATATGAAATTTCAATTAGCAAAAGTCTGTTTGATAATAGTGATGAAGAGGATTTAGAAGAGAAAATTTCTCTTTTAAATGCAGAGTGGAATTTACTCAATGTAAAAAATCAAAAGGTTATTGAATACCTAAATAATGCGTATTATAGCCTTTACTATTCTAAAATGTATGAAATCTATTCTAAATTGTATCAATTAAAGAAAGAAGAGTTTAAGAAAATAGAGGAAAAATACTCGAAAGGTATTATCTCTCAGATAGAATATCTTAATCAGAAAAAATCTTTGCTTACATTGCAAAAAAATTTAAAAAGCTATGAAAGTAAAAAAAAGTGAATATGAAAAATATTCTAGTCTTCCATTTAATACTTTTGAAGTTAACTTACCACAGAAAGATTTTGAAAAAAGGTTAGATTTAAAAGCCTTAGAAATTCAAAAAGAGTTAAATGAGTTGAAAAAAGAAAGATTATATCAACTTTATGTGCCAAATATAAACTTGGGTTTTTCTATTGACTATGATTACAAAGAAGGTAGCAATGATAAAGAATTTAAACCTAAAGTCTATTTTAACTTTACATTAGATTTATTCGGAAATAAAGAGCTTGAAAAAGAAAATATTCTAATTGACTATGAGATAGCCTCAAAAAATCTCCAAGAAAAGATTGATATGTTAGAAAACCAATATGAACAATTTTTATACGAACTTGAAAACTCTAATAATGATTATGAAATAGCATTAATTGAAAAAAAGATAAAAGAAATTAACTTGGAAAATGTAAAGGAAAAGTTTGAAAAGGGTTTAGTAACTGAGGATGAATATAAGATATCAGAGTATGAATATTTGATAGAAGACTATAATCTTGAAAATGTAGAATTTTCTATCTTTATTAAAAAGCTAAATATTTATAGCTTTTTAGGATACGATCTTTTGTCTCTTATTGAGGAGGTGCTAGAGTGAAAAAGAAAGCTTTTATTTTTTCTTTAATGATTTTAATTTTATTAATCTCTTCGTGTGGTTTGAAATCTAATAAGGATAATGTATCGCTTGTAAAAAGTATAGAATATACAGTAAAAAAATCAGACTTGGTAGAATCAGTAAGTGCAACTGGAAAAATCATACCAAAAAATTATATGACGATTTATCCGGAGGTTTCAGGAAAAGTTGTAGAAGTTTACGTAAATGAGGGTGATTTTGTTGAAAAAGGCGATCCCATTTTAAAGATTGATGATGAAGATTATAAGATTTCTTATTTAAGTGCAAAACTTTCATATGAAATGGTAAAAGGAAATGGAACACTCGAGGAAGAATTAAAGAGACTTCAATATGAAAAGGCATACGATGATTTTGTAAATACCGTTATAAAGGCACCAATATCTGGATATATTGTAAATTTTTCAAAGAAGGTTGGGGACTTGGTAAATCAAAATCAAGCTTTATGTGTGATTTTAGATAGGTCTAGTTTTGAATTTGAAGGAACTATTGATATTATTGACTATTCAAAGGTAGAGGTGGGTCAAAAAATAAGTGTTGAAGTTGAAGGAAATTCTGAAATATTGCAGGGTGAGATTACTTATAAGCAAATTGCTAATATTTCATCTGCAAATGTTACAACAGCGACGATAAGAGCCGATATTAATAAGGTAAAATTTCCTGAAAATATTTTTATAGGAGCGTCATGTGAAGGTGAAATTTTGACAATTAACAAGAAAGATGTCTTAAAAGTCCCAACAAACGCAGTGATAGTAAAAAATGGTAAGAGGTATGTTCAAGTGAAAACTGGAGAAGATGAAAATAGTAATCCCATTAGTAAGCTTAGAGAAATTCAAATTGGTGCAATTACTGAAGATTTTGTAGAAGTTGTATCAGGATTAAATGAAGGAGATGTTGTACTAATTCAAAATAAATCTTTAAGTAAGAATTTCATTAAAACTGGGAATGCGGCACCACCTCCACTTGTAAGACCTGGTAAATAAAGAAAGAGGTGAGTATATGGAAATAGTTTTTGAAATGAATCAGGTTAAAAAAATATATAAAATGGGTGATGTGGATGTCAAAGCTTTAGATGGAATATCGTTTAAAATAAAAAAAGGAGAATTTGTTATCATTATGGGACCTTCAGGCTCTGGA
Organism: Thermosipho globiformans; assembly: GCF_003990895.1. Taxonomy (NCBI): domain Bacteria; kingdom Thermotogati; phylum Thermotogota; class Thermotogae; order Thermotogales; family Fervidobacteriaceae; genus Thermosipho; species Thermosipho globiformans. The sequence continues at coordinate 62,022 of NZ_BHXD01000005.1, read as the reverse complement.
AAATCAACTACTTTACATATTATGGGATGCCTTGATAAACCAACTAGTGGAAATGTTTATATAGATGGTGTTGATGTGAGTAAACTAAACGATAAATCGCTTGCGAAAATTAGAGGTGAAAAGATAGGTTTCGTCTTTCAACAATTTAATTTGCTTCCAAGACTTACAGCGCTTGAAAATGTAGAGCTCCCGATGATGTATAAAGGAGTTCCTTTGAAAAAGAGGCGTAAAAGGGCGAAAGAATTGCTGGAGTTAGTTGGACTTGGTGATAGAATAATCACAAACCAACACAACTGTCAGGAGGGCAAATGCAAAGAGTTGCTATTGCAAGGGCACTTGCAAATGAGCCAAGTTATATTTTGGCAGATGAACCAACTGGGAATTTGGATTCAAAGAGTGGAGAAGATATCTTAGAGATATTTAAGCGTTTAAATAAAGATGGTATGACCGTTGTAATTGTAACTCATGATCCTGAGTTGGAGCTCTTGGGAAATCATGTAATTTTCTAAGAGATGGAAAGATCCAAGAGGAGAGATATCTATGATTTACGAGATGTTTAAAGAAGCTATAAGAAGTTTGATGTACAATAAAATGAGATCTTTTCTTTCTATGCTTGGAATAGTAATTGGAGTAATGGCAGTTATATTAGTACTTTCACTTGGAAATGGTGCAACTTACTCAGTAAAGAGTGAAATTGAATCAATAGGATCAAACGTCTTTTTTGTAATGGCAAAGAGGACTAAATATGGAAAACTTACATTGGATGATATTGAAGAGATGAAAATGCAAGCGATGTATCTTACCGACATTACTCCAAGCTTTTCATCGAATGGTAATTTCAAATATGCTGAAAATACTATTTCAACACAATTTTATGCTACAAACCCAGATTTTATAAATATATTTGGTCTCAAGGTGGAAAGTGGAAGGCTGATTAATGAACTAGACTTTGAAGGTGGTTTAAAGGTTGCTGTAATAGGAAATTATGTTGCCGAAGAATTATTTGGAGAAGAAGATCCTTTAGGAAAAGAAATAAAGCTATATATTAATAATAGGTTTTTGCCGTTAAAAGTTGTTGGAGTTCTTGAAGAAACAGGATCAAAATTATTTTTAAATGTAGATAATGTAGTATTCATACCATTTACAACGGTTGAGCAACGGTTATTAAAATTAGATACTGTAAATCAATTTTTTGCTAAGGCAAAAAATAGCGAAGTGGTAGAGCAAGCAAAAGATGAACTAGAAATATTTTTATTTTCAAAGTTAAAAGATGAGGATTCTTATAAGATTTTAAGTCAGGATGAAATACTTGATACTATAAATCAAGTTACAGGAATGCTTAATTTAGTTCTCGGAGCTATAGCAGGGATTTCACTTCTTGTTGGTGGTATAGGAATTATGAATATTATGTTGGTATCAGTTATGGAAAGAACACGTGAGATAGGAATAAAAAAAGCAATAGGTGCAACCAATTCAAATATTATGCTTCAATTTTTAATTGAATCTTCCATTTTAACAGTTAGTGCTGGAATCATTGGAGTAGTTATGGGAATGATCTTTTCAAACTTTATAGGTAAATTTATAAATGTTACTCCACACTTTAGAGTTGATCAAATTATTCTGTCATTTGTTATATCAGGTCTTATTGGACTATTTTTTGGAATTTATCCTGCAATTAAAGCTTCAAAGCTTAATCCTGTTGATGCATTAAGGTATGAATAAAAGCCCTATGGAATTTTCCATAGGGCTTAAAATTCAAGTGCAATAACTATTGAAAATTTATAGTCATTAAATCTATGCATTTTATATAGCATTATACCATATATATCTGCAAGTATATCGTAAAAATCACATACGCCATTTTTAGATAATAAATCATACACTTCTTTTACAATTCCTATTGAAAAAGTAATAACTTCACTTTTATCTGAGAAGGTTGAGAAAATAGATTCTAAAATGCTTGATACATTCATATGAAGTAATTTGTCGTCTGAAAAGCAAGAAATAGCAATCAAAATTATAACTATTAAAACTAACCTTTTCATTTTGCTTGCATTCTTCTATAAAGTTCTTTTGCAATAAAAGCACCAACATGTTCTGCAAATGTATTTGGACCAAAGCCTGCATCATATCCAAGTTCTTTTGCAAGTTCGTGTGTAATTCTTGGGCCACCAACAACTAAAATAACGTTATCACGAATTCCTTCTGCTTCAAGTAGTTCTACTAATTCAGTTAAGTGTTTTATATGAATATTTTTTTGTGTAACAGTTTGTGAAACAAGCAAAGCATCAGCTTTTACTTCAATAGCTTTTTTAACAAATTCTTCAACAGGAACCTGACTTCCCATATTGTAAACTTCGAACATTTCGTATCTTTCTAGTCCATAGTGCCCTGCAAATCCTTTCATGTTTAAAATTGCATCGAGGCCGACCGTGTGTGCATCACTGCCAATTGTTGCACCTACAACCACTATTTTTCTTCCAATTTTTTCTTTTATAAATTGATCGATTTCATACATTGTCATTTCATCAACTTGAACTTTTGGAACATGTATGCTTTCATAATCGACTGTGTGGATACAGTCTCCGTAACCTACAAAGAATGTAAAACCTTTTGTAAGCTCTTTTGAAAACACTACTTGTGGATTTTCAAGCCCCATTTTTTTCATGAGTATTTTTGCGGCCTCTACTGCCTCATCTCCATATGGAACTGGCAAAGTAAAACTGACTTGTACTTTTCCATCGTTCATTGTATCTCCATATGGTTTGACTGCTTTTAGATTAAGAGTTTTATCTATATTTTTCTTTTCAAGATTGTATCCACTCATATTTTAGCACCTTCCTTCTAACATTTTTTCGATAAATGGGTTAATATAATTTTTTCCTTTTAAGAAGACGCCATCGAGCCCTTTTCCACCATCAATTGGTCTTTTTACATTTGCAAATACACCTTTGCTTAGAGCTTTAAACAACCCATCTTCGGCAATTTTTTCCAACAATTCTATTGCTTCATCAAGTACTTGTTTTGCTCTTTTTTGAATAATTCCGTCTTCTTTAAAGTAAATTTCATCACCAATATTTCTCATGTTGTTGAATATATATTTGGCAGTTTCAATGGCAAGGTACCTATCTGACATAAATGGAGTGTGAATAGCTTCTGTAAGCATACCAAGAAGTTGTATTCCTTGCTTGGTCCATATAGATACAACGTTAAACATAGCATCTTGAACGATTCCTTTGAAAATATTTCCAGTCATGTATTTTGTTGGAGGCATGTACTTTAGTGGAGCTTTTGGGAATATTTCTCTGGCCATTTGAGCCTGTGCAAGTTCATATAAAAATCCGTTTTCTATATCCGGATTCATTTCAAATGCATGGCCCAGCCCCATTTGTTCTTCAGGAATTCCTGCCATTAATGCAAGTTGTTCGTTTATAAATTGTGAGGCAAGTACTGTGTGTGCCTCTTCATATGCGTCAGCAGTTGTAAGATAATTATCTTCACCTGTATTTATTATTATTCCTGCAAATCCGTTTATAACCCTTGAAAAGTGTTGATCTATTATCGTTCTTTGCATATTAATATCTCTAAAGAGTATTCCATACAGTGCATCATTCAGCATCATATCTAGTCTTTCAAGTGCACCCATTGCAGCTATTTCTGGCATACAGAGTCCAGAAGCATAATTAACCTGACGTATATACCTTTTAACTTCGTATGAAACCTCATCAAGAGCTTTTCTCATTATTCTAAAGTTTTCTTGGGTTGCATAAGTTCCGCCAAATCCTTCAGTTGTTGGACCATATGGAACATAATCAAGCAAGCTTTGTGCCGTTGAACGTATTACGGCTATAATATCTGCTCCTTGTCTTGCAGCTGCTTGAGCTTGAACAACATCTTCGTATATATTTCCAGTTGCAACTATAACGTAAAGATATGGTTGTTTTCCTTCGCCAATTTCCCTTATCATTCTTTCACGCGTTTCTTTGTTTTCTTTTATTTTATTTATTGTCTGATTTACATAAGGTTCTAGTGTATCAAGAACTTTATCTAAAGAATTCATTTTTAATTTTCCTATATTTAACTTTTCTTCAGCAATTTCTTCAGCAATTTGTTGGGGTGAGAGCCCTGTTTCAATAATTGCGTTGCCAATACAATATGCTGTTCCCAATTCAAGTAATCCGTTTTCTTTTAGATGATCAACTACAACGTTTGGAAGAGGCACGTCTTCAGCATTTACTCCATCAATTCCTAAAAATCTACATATTGTTCTTTCGATTGATGTTGTAGAACGTGGCTCAACAAATTCTTTTACTCCATCAGCGATCTTTTTAGAAAGTTCTCTTGCGTATTCAACTTTTTTAAAATCAAGACCTAATTTGCTTTTCATCAGTTAATACCTCCTCAACTTTAGAAACTATATCATTATCTATTTTTAAAATTTTAAGTATCTTTAAAGCTTCTTTTGGTGGGTTATAAATCTGAACTTCTTCAATTGAATAATCGAAATAGTCCTGAATATCTTTGCTTGGGTCTATTTTTTCAACATCCTTTAGTCCTTTGATTCTTAAATGTCTCATTTTCTTGTCGATAACATTATCAAAATGTGTTGAAATTACGCAGATAACATTTTCTTTGTTGAAAAGATTTGATATAGTTTTTACAATAGCACTACCTTCAGTTGGATTTGTTGTTCTTGCAGGTTCGTCTAAAAGGATAAGTATTTTTTTGCCACTTTTTATTTCATTATATATGTTATTTATTATTTCCATTTCGGCTGCAAAAGAAGAAAGTCCAAGTTTTATATTTTGGAAATCTCCAGAAACAAAGAAAATTTCATCAAAAATTGGAAGTTTAGAAACTTCGGCTGGAACATAGAACCCCATTTGAAACATCATCTGGGATAGTGCAATGGTTCTTAAAAGTACAGTTTTACCTCCCATATTTGCTCCTGTTATTATCTGAGTTCCTGGATTCAAAGTAATATCAATTTTTTGGAATTTTTTTCCTTGCTCATTTAATAAATTTTCAACCTCAGGGTTGAATAATTTTTCATATATTATCTCAAAAGAACTGTTTGTCTGTGGCATTTTTAAGTTTAGCTTTTTTGATAACTCGTACTTAGAAATAGATAAATCAAGAAATGAAATTATTTGAAAATTTTTAAGGAGCTTATTTGAAAATTTATGTAGTTTTTTAGATAGTTGTTCACAAATTTCTCTTTCAATTTCTTTTTCTTTTGAAAGGATTTCAATTAATTTACTTTCATCATTTTCACTTTCTTTTATTTTTCTTATCTCTTTTAGATTTTTATCGTACTCTTCGTATATGTAAAATGTAGGAAGTCTTTCACCGCGTGGATCAAGGATTTCTATAACTTCTTCAATATTTTCCAAATTGAAAATATTGTAAATTCCTAAAGTATTAAGTAATTTAAACAAGTCCTGTGAAAATATTGAAAAAACTTTTATTTGGAAAAGTTCAATTTCATCGAGAGTGCATTCAAAATTTAGCTTTTTAATTGTTTCTTCTATATCTTGAATGTGAGACAGGATTTGTTTGATTTTTTCAATGTTTTTTTCTTCAATGTTATTAAAAACTTCAATTGCTTGAAGACTTTTTTCAATTTCTTCTTTGCTATTCATTATTTTTATGTTTTCAAATGCTTTTTTGCCAAGTGGTGATGAAAAATCTAATTGTTTTCTTATGTAGTCAAAACCTGTATTCATATGCTATCAACCTTTCTGATATTTACCACTGGAATATCAATTTCTTTTGAAATTTTTTCAATTAAAACTTCCTCATTTATTTGATATCCATATGGTGAAGTTGGATTGACAGTAATAAGGCATAGGTTTGGTTTGTTTAATACAAATATGTCCCCCCCAAATTTTTTAAAGAGCTTAAGTGTAGAAGATTTTGCGAAAATTTTTGAAAAATCTTTGACAATTATGTTTAATGTTATATTTTTGTCTATAAGTTTTTTAACAAAGCTATCTGTTAATGCACCTATGATTATTATTTCTTTTACCTCTTTTAATTTATCAAAATTTTCAAAATTTAAAGTACTTTCGCCCAGTAATTTGAGATCTTTTGAGTAAATTCCCTTTTCAAGATTTATATTGTTTAGGTTATTAAGTTTGTATTGTGGAAGATTAATTTTGTAGATTAGATCTATGGTTTTTGATGCGATCTTTTCTACATCAAGACTAACTGCTGCACCTGTTGCAATAACTACCGCATCACTGATTGAAGAACTGCTTATTCTTGAAAGGGCACCATCTATTAGTATCTTTTTTGCACCAAAATTAAATAATTTGTTGTTAATTTCATTTAACCAATCAATTGTAGTAGGCCCGGCAAGAATTATTTTTCCTCTTTCTCTTGCACGGGCTATTATTATTCTTCCAGTAGATGTTCTCCTGTCTGAGACATAAAGAATTTCTGCTGAAAAATTTTTCATTTTAAAATATTTTTCTGTTGTGGCAAAGATTATATTTTTTTCTACAAAAATATTAGGTTTTTTGGTAAAGGTTACCTGATCTTTTTCTTCACCATCAATTCCTATTGAGGTAATTCCCAAAGCATATCTTTTATTAAGATTTTTTAGTAGAAAATTAAATGTTTCAGTTTTTCCTGTGTTTTTTTCAAGCCCAACAATTGCTATAACCTTATATTTGTCAAATGTTTTAATCATAGAAATTTCAATGACACCATAGCCTCCCCTTCTACTGCAAGTTCTCCAGATTCTTTATATATATTTGTTGAAAGTTTTGCTCTCTTTTTATTATCATCTTTTTCTACAGTTTTAATTACTATCTTTATTTTTTCACCAATATAGACTGGTTTTAAAAATTTTGCATTTTGAGACATGTAAATTGTTCCAGGACCTGGAAATTCCATTCCAAGAACTGCAGATATATATCCAAGAAGTAAAATTCCATGAGCAATTCTACCACCAAACACTGAATTTTTTGCGTATTCTTCATCAAGATGTACAGGATTTTTATCTCCAGTTATTTGAGCAAAACTTAAAACATGTTGATCTTCAACAACCTGAAATTTTTCGTATATATCACCGACTTTTAAATCGTAATATTTCACTTTTTTTCACCTCTTTTTTCTTTCCATTTTCTAATTCTTTCATGTCTTTCAAGGTGAGCTGGCTCCATTGAGATTTTTTTGCTATCGTATAATGAAGCAATACCACTTAATTTGTATTTTTCTCTGTATTCACTATCATCGACATCAGTTTCAGTGTCTTCAGGTTCATGATATGCTACGATAACACCTTCATAGTTTCTAAGGATTGCAGTTTTATCAGAGTAAGAAATCAGGTATTCTGGCATTAGGCGGATTTTTCCACCACCTGCGGGAGCATCTACAACGTATGTAGGAACACAAAAACCGGAGGTGTGTCCTATTAAACTTTCAATTATTCTAAGGCCCGTTCCAATAGATGTTCTAAAATGTGAAATTCCCTGTGAAAGATCACACTGGTATAGATAATAAGGCCTTACTCTTATTTTTACAAGTTGGTGTACAAGTTCCATCATGATATATGGACTATCGTTTACTCCACGGAGTAAAACAGATTGATTTCCAAGTGGAATACCAGCATCTGCTAGCATTTCACATGCTCTGGAGCTTTCAGGTGTAATTTCTTTTGGGTGGTTAAAGTGCGTATTGAGCCATATTGGGTGATATTTTTTTAGCATATCAGTTAACTCTTTTGTTACTATTTGTGGAATAACAACGGGAGCTCTCGAACCAATTCTAATAATTTCAACATGCTTTATTTTCCTTAGTTCCTTTAAAATATATTCGAGCATATCAATTCCAGCAAGTAATGCGTCACCACCAGAGAGTAGAACATCCCTAACCTGTGGTGTTTCTCTTATGTATTCAATTGCTGCATCAATTTCTTTTTTTGTTCTTGCTCTATCGTGTTGACCGGCAAATCTTCTTCTGGTGCAGTGTCTACAGTACATTGCGCACATATCAGTTACAAGTAGCAAAACTCTATCAGGATATCTGTGGGTAAGTCCTGGAACAGGAGAATCTTCATCTTCATGAAGAGGATCTACCATATCCCACGGTTTTACTTCGAGCTCTTTTATCGTTGGAACAGCTTGTCTTCTAATAGGACATTTTGGATTATCTGGATCCATTAATGATGCATAATACGGAGTTATTGCCATCCTAAGTGTTTTCAAACTATTTCTTATTCCATTTTCTTCTTCAGGTGTTAAGTTAATTACTTGTTTTAATGTGTCAACATCGGTGATCCTGTTTCTTATTTGCCATTTCCAATCATTCCATTCTTCTTCGCTAACGTTTTTCCAAAGTGGAATTTCTTTGTAATTTCTCATGCAGCTTCCCCCTTAACAATATTTTTCTTCAAAGAGTTTTCTTATTTCTTTTGATTCTCTCAAGATATTTAAGCTTAACTCTGCGTGCCCTTTTGTATATCCATTTCCTATAATCATAGTTACATCTTTTCCAACGCCTTCTGCACCAAGTGCAGCTCTTGTAAATGATGTGGCCATACTAAAGAAATAGATAATTCCTTCATCTTTTGTGATAAGTATCGATGACATCTCAGTTGTTGGAACATTTACGTTGTTTATGGTTACATCTGCAAGTTTTCCACCTGTCACTTTTAAAAATTCGTTGTAAACTTCTACAGGTTTTGTTGCATCTACAACTATTACATCATGGGCTAGATTTAATTTTCTAACCTTTTCAGCGTTTTCTTGAGAATATTCAATTGCTATTACCCTGCCACTACTGCCAACATTTTTCATTGCTTGATAGCAGCACAATAATCCTGATTTACCGCCAGCACCGATTATAGCTACAGTCATACCTTCCTTAACCAGTTTATTTACTTGAGCAGGTGCCCCAGCAACATCTAATACTGCAAGTGCAAGCTTTTCTGGAATATCATCTGGAAGCTTTGCGTATATTCCTGTTTCAAATAAAATTGCTTTTCCTTTTATATCAACCTGATCAGCATCGATCTTAATATTTAGTATTTCGTCAATTTTAAGCGGGGTTAGAGATAGGGAAACTAGTGTAGCTATTTTATCACCGACTTTAAGATCTGTTTTTAAATCGCTTCCTATTTCTTCTACTATTCCGATTAGCATTCCTCCGCTACCTGTTACAGGATTTTGCAGCTTTCCTCTCTCGTTTACTATGGAAAGAATTGTTTTTTTCATACATTCAATATCTTTATTACAAGATTCCTTTATTTGTGTAAAACTTGCAGAGTCGACATTCAATGTTTTTACATCAATTAATATTTCGTTTGTATATATTTCCATTGTATTATCAATTTTTTTTGCTGCCTGTGGTAAAGTACCTTTTGGTTCTATCACTCTGTGAGTTCCATATGGGCATCCTCTTTTATCTATCATTGCTTCACTCCTTTCTTATTCCTAGTATTTTTCTTGCTTCATCTGGCGTTGCTATCTCTCTTCCCAATTCTTTTGCTATTCTTACAATTCTTTCTACTAATTGAGCATTGGACTTTGCAAGTTCTCCTTTTTTATAATAGATATTATCTTCAAACCCAACTCTAACATGACCGCCCATTAAAATTGCATGTACTGCAAGTGGTAATTCATATCTGCCTATTCCAGCAACGCTCCATGTAGAACCAGGTGGTATTTTGGATACGAGATAGACAAGATCTTCAATAGTTCCTGGTATTGCTCCTGGTACCCCCATTACAAAGTCAAAGTGTAAAGGAGGGTTTAGAAGCCCTTTGTCAACAAGTTTTATTGCAGTTTCAATCATCCCTCTTTCAAAAACTTCAATTTCAGGTTTTATATTTCTCTTTTTCATTTCAATTGCAAATTTTTCGATATATTCCATTGGATTTAAAAAGACGTCATTTCCAAAGTTGCATGTTCCGGCACTCAATGTTGCCATTTCTGGATTGGTAAGTAATGGCTGCATTCTTTCTTCAAAAGTATGCCAAGTTGCACCACCTGTAGAAGGCTGGAAAATGATGTTACACTTTTTTTCAATTTTTTCTTTTATTTCTTTATATACTTCATACGATTGAGTTGGAGTTCCATCATCTAATCTTGCGTGAACATGTGCAATTGATGCACCGGCAAGGTAGCATTCATATACCGCATCTGCAATTTCATCGGGAGTGATCGGTAAATTTGGTTGCTTTTCTCTGGTAACTTCTGCGCCGGTAACGGCAACTGTAATTATAAGTTTTTCCATATTCTCACCTTTTCCTTTGCTTTTCTAATGGTACAACACATGTACCACTTGCTTTACACACGATTATAGGTTCTTCTAAAACGTCTGCTGCACTGTCATTAATATCTGGCCTTGCAGTTATAACCTTTTTTGCAACAAAGACCATTTTTCTTGAAGTTCTTCCTACCTCAACTATTTCTCCAGTGACCTCAATAAAGTCACCAGCGTATACGGGTGCTAGAAATTCAATGTTATCGTACGCTCTAAAAAGGCCTTCATCACCGTCATGCCTAATGAGTAATTCAGTTGCTACATCACCAAAAAGTTGCAATATTTTCGCACCGTCAACAAGATTTCCGCCGTAGTGGGCATCTGCCGTGCTCATTCTTACTCTAATGGTTGCAGTCATGAGTATCCCCCTTTTTTATTGCTGTATTCACAGTATGTATATTAACAATTAATTATAAATTTGGCAAAGGTTGTTAATATTTGTTAAAATTGATTAATATTAAATAACTTATTTAACTGTTTTTTTGCGCATTTTTTCGAATGTGCTTTTTTTAACTAAGGTAATTTTATTCTGAGTTTTATCAATTTGTATTTTTTGTAGACTATATGATAAAATAAATTTTGTAAATAGTGAAAGGAGTGTATAAGGTGAATAAAAAAGTTTTAGCAATATTCTTTTTTTTGATAGCTGCAAGTTTATTTGCAAATTATTATATTTTGAATTACTATATTCAACCGGGAGACACTCTTTATTTAATTTCCAAGGAATTTAATGTATCACCTTCGGTTATACTAGATTGGAATGATATTGATCCATATCATCTCAAGGTGGGGCAATCAATAAAGATTCCACAGCCAAATGGAATAATTTATGAAGTAAAACAAGGAGACACATTGTACGATATTTCGCTTCGATTTTTTACAACAGTTGATGCAATCAAAAAGGCTAATAATCTACTAAGTAATTTTATCTACGTTGGGCAGAAATTATTTATACCAATAGATTATGTTGGTGTAGCATTTAACGTATATGATAAAAGTTTTATTTGGCCTGTATATGGAAAGATTTCTTCGACATATGGTTGGCGTGTGCATCCTATATATCATAGAAAATCGTTTCATACTGGTATAGATATAGCAGCCCCAGAGGGAAGTCCAATTTTTTCTGCTACAAATGGAGTAGTAACTCATGCAGGAGAGTATGGTGGATATGGACTGGCAGTAATTGTAAAGTACGGAAACTATGAGATAGTTTATGGCCATATGTCTAAGGTTAGTGTTTATAAAGGGCAAACCGTAAAGAAGGGAGAACTTCTCGGAAGAGTGGGTTCAACAGGAATTAGTACTGGCCCTCACTTGCATTTTGAAGTAAGAATAAATGGAAAACATACAAATCCTGTTGCATTTTTGCCATCTTATGGCAGGATGTACGTTCTCAAAGATCAAGGATTATATTTAGGTGGTGAGTAGATTTGAATAAAGTATTTAACGAATTTGTTTACAAAATTTCTCAAGATCAAATTGAAAAAATTGAAGAGTACTTTTTTGAGAATAATATAAAAAATTATTATTTTTATGAAACAAAAGAAGGTACTTTTTTGGTTTTGGTTTTTGAAGAAAAACAAGAAAATGTTCCTCTGCCATTTAACTTAGAATTTGTTGAAAATAGAACGACAACTTCTGAAGATTGGGTGAAAAATTTAATTACAAAGCCTTTTGAATTCATTGAAGGAGTTTATGTTGATCCAGATCATAACAATGTAGATGGAGAGATAGTTATTAAGATCACCCCAGGGCTTGCATTTGGAACAGGACTTCATGATACAACAAAACTTAGTGCAAAGTTTTTAAAAAAATATTTAAGACCAGGTATGGATGTTTTGGATTTAGGTTGTGGTAGTGCAATATTAAGTATTTTAGCTAAAAAACTTGGAGCTGGTAGAGTTCTTGGAGTGGATAATGATCCTTTAGCTGTTGAAGCAGCAAAAGAAAACGTTGAAAGAAATAATGTTGATGTTGAAATAAGACAATCCGATTTGTTTTCAAACGTTGACGGAAAATTTGACTTGATTGTTTCAAATATAATAGCAGAAATATTAATTGAAGCGTTAAAAGATTTGCCAAAATTTCTAAAAAAAGACGGTATAGTTATTTTATCTGGAATTATTGATTTAAAAATGCCACTTTTCAAAGACTTCAACATAATTGAACATTGGAGGAGCAATGAATGGAATGCTTTAGTGATAAAGATGTAAGAAAAATAGTTGAAAAACAGTTATCGATTAATGCAACAAATTTTTGTAAAGTTGCAAAATTTTGTTCATATGGTTTCCCTCAAGTAATCAAAAGTCTTCCGATAAAAGATGAAAAGCCATTTCCTACTTTGAATTATTTAGTTTGCCCATATCTTATAAAAGAAGTATCTCGCCTTGAGGAAAAGGGCTACATAAAAAAATTTCAAGATGAAATAGAAGCTGATAAAGAGCTTAGAGAAAAATTAGTAAATGCTCACATGAAGGTCATAGAAGAACGGGATAAATTTTTTGAAAGAGACGATTTGAAAAAGTATGAGCAGTGGAGAAATGTTTTAAAAAGTGTTGGAAGTGGTGGTATAAAGGACTTTTCTAAAATAAAATGTTTACATCTTCATCTTGCAGACTTTCTTGCAGGAATTGAAAATCCAATAGGAGAAAAGGTGGCAAGTTTATTAAAATCACTTGAATGTGATGATTCATATTGTAAGAGGTTTTTAGAATGAATGTAGAAATAATTGTTCCTGGAAAGCTTTCTAATCATTTGCAAAACGTTTTTGATTTTTATTTAAAAAAACTAAAGCGTTTTGCAAATTTAACTGTTACGTTTACAAAGCTTGGTGGAGATGTTAATAGAGAATCAAAGCAGGTAATTTTAAGGCGGGAAAAAGATGAAATTTTAAAGAAGGTTAAAAATAGAAAATTTATTTTAATAGATCTTCATGGAAAACAAATGGATAGTATTTCATTTTCAAAATTAGTTGAAAATGAAATGTTATCAGGGGAGATATTGTTTGTTATAGGTGGACCGCTTGGTATAGACGATGAATTAAGAAAGAAAGCAAGTTTAAAAATTTCTTTGTCTAAAATGACCTTTACTCATGAATTTACACTTGTTATACTTTTAGAGCAACTTTTTAGAGCGTTTAAAATTATAAATAATGAAAAATATCATTATTGAGGTGAGAATGTGATTTATGTGGCAACGACAAATGAGCACAAAATTCACGAAATTATGGATATTTTGAGTGATTTTAATGTGGAATTATTAAAATCACCAAAAAAAGTTGATGTTGAAGAAGATGGGAAATCTTTTTTTGAAAATTCAGTGAAAAAAGCTTACTATTATGGAATGGAGTTAAATAACCCTGTAATTTGTGATGATTCAGGACTTGTTATAAATGCTCTAGGTGGAATGCCTGGGGTTGAAAGTGCTAGATTTATGGAAGGCTACAGCTATGAAGAAAAGATGAAAGAACTTTTAAGGCGATTGCAAAATTTTGATGATAAAAGTGCAAGTTTTGTTTGTGTTGCAACATATTTTAACCCAAATAATGGGGTTTTAGTTTCTGCGCAAGGAATAGTAAACGGAACGATTTCCGATAATATAAGAGGTAAATTTGGATTTGGATATGATCCATTCTTTATACCTGAAGGTTATGATAAGACTTTTGGGGAACTTGGAGGAAGTGTAAAAAAGCAAATAAGTCATAGGAGTAGAGCTTTTAGAAAGTTATTTGAATTATTGAAAAAGGTGGGGGAGATTTGAGAATCCTTCTTTCAAATAGTTTTTTAGTGGAAGAATTTGAACCAGACATATGGGTAACTAGTGATTTTGAAAATTTGCAAATTCCATATACTCTCTTTTATAACGGGCAGGCCGTATTTATTTACGACCATTTTAAGTTCGTAGATACTATTTTGAATAATTCAGAAAAAATAATAGACTTTGGATTTTTCAAAGCTGGAATTTTGGTTGGAAGTTCGATATCAGTTGCTGAAAACTACTTAAAAGATGTCGAACTTTTTATAGTTTTTGATAAGACAAACTATACCAGTAAGTTTTTGCTTAGAAAAGCCCAAACTATTGTGGCAAGTGATATTTCAGGTAAGACAATTTTATCTTTGTTTATTTACAAAGATAAAACAAATTATATAAAGACTTTACCAAATGTTGGAATAGTTGATGACAGTATGTCGCATGTTTTGTGGGAAAAGGAATTTAAAGAAAGTAAAAGAGTGGAGATATAAGGAGTTGAAGTAAATGAAAATCTTATACGTTGCATTTGGTGGAGCTTTAGGTGCTGTTTCAAGGTATGTGATTTCAAAGTTTATTAATTCATCTTTTTCATTAAGTTTTGTCCCTTGGGGGACAATTTTTGTAAATGTAGTTGGATCTTTTTTACTTTCTTTTCTGATGTTTTTAAGTATTTCAAAAACAGATATATCGCAATCCTTTATACTATTTTTTGGAACAGGTTTTTTGGGTGCATTTACAACATTTTCAACTTTTGCATATGAATTTTTATCAATATTTTTGACTCAACCATTGAGGGCAACTATTTATTTTATTGCAAATATCTTTTTAGGATTTTTGGCAGCAATGTTGGGTATGTTTTTGGGTAGGGGGAGAGTATTATGAAGTTACTTAGAGTTTATTTGGGAGAAAAAGATTTTGAAAAAGGGATTCCAACTGCTGAATATATAATGAAACTTGCCTATAAGGAAGGAATGAAAGGTGTTACTATATTGAAGGGTATAATGGGATTTGGTAAAAAGAGACATATTCACAGAAGTGATTTTTTTAGCATTTCAGAAGATTTACCTGTGGTTATTGATATAGTTGATGAAGCTGAAAAGATAAATATGTTTGTTGAAAAGTTAAAAGAATTAAATTTTGATGGTCTTATAGTTGAATTTCCTGTGGTTGCCCATTATATGGAGTCAAAAGAATGAAATTAATGGTAACTTGTACTGCAGGGCTTGAAGGTGCAACGGCACTAGAATTAAAAAATTTGGGTTATAAAATTGTAGATTCACAATCAGGAAGGATATACATTGAAGGGGATTTAAAAGATATCCCAAGACTTAATATGTTTCTTAGAACTGCTGAAAGGGTATATATTGTTTTGGTACAAGGTAGAGTTGAAACCTTTGATGAACTTTATAATGTAATTTACTCGGTGAATTGGGAAGAATTTGTTGATGGAAAAGTTTTAATCTCTGATGTGTCTGTAAGAAATTCTAAACTATCTGCAAAAGGCGCTATTATTTCGGTAAGCTATGCAGCAATTAATAAAAAAATTTCAAGAAAAACTAATAATATTTATCCAATCAGGTTAATTATTAAAAACGATATTCTACAAGTTTTACTAGATACTACAGGAAAAGATGCATTAAGTAAAAGAGGATATAGGCTAAAGACTTCAAAGGCTCCATTAAGAGAAACTATAGCTTCTGCTTTGGTTCTCCTTTCAAGATGGGATAAAAAGTCTAGCTTGGTTGATCCATTTTGTGGGAGTGGGACAATTTTAATTGAAGCAGCACTTTATAAAGAAAATGTTCCTCCATCTTTTTTGAGACATTTTGTATCCGAAAAATGGACGATTTTAAAGGACTATTGGCCTGAGAAAAAAAAGTATAAAGTTAATGCGGACAATTTATTTGGATTTGATATTGATAAAGAAGTACTAAAAGTTGCAAAGGAAAATGAAAAAAGAGCAAATATAGACGGTATAATATTTGAAAATTTGGATTTTAATACCTTGAAAAGATTTGAAAATTGTTGGGTTGTAACTAATCCCCCTTATGGCGAAAGATTAAAGAATGATATTGATTTTTCAAAGCTTTGGGATATTTTTATTGATTCAAAAATTTATATACTATCCCCAGACTCAAGCTTTGAAAGGCTTGTTCAAAAAAAGGCAAGGAAAAAAATCAGGTTTCAAAATAGTGGTATATGGGTATGGTTTTATATGTTTTATTGAAGAGGAGGAAAATATGATAAATCGATTTTTACATAATAACCTTTTAAAAGTTCAAAAGCCTGCAAGATACATTGGTGATGAATACAATATTGTAAAAAAGGATCCAAATGGAAAGCTTAGAATTGCACTTTCGTTCCCAGATGTATATGAAGTTGGGATGTCTCATTATGGTCTGGAGGTTTTATACCATTATTTAAACCAATTTCCAAATTTTTATGCCGAAAGAGTGTTTTTGCCTTGGGTTGATATGATTAACTTGATGCAGGAAAAAGATATACCACTTTTTACATTGGAAACAAAAACCCCTGTAAAAGAAATGGATGTACTTGGTGTTTCTTTAGAATATGAACTTGCATTTACCAATGTTTTAAAGCTTTTAGAATTAGCCAATATTTCAATTGAAGCTGAACATAGAAAAAAAGATGATCCAATAGTTGTTGCAGGTGGGCCTGTTGCCTACAATATTGAGCCTATCTCTAAGGTGTTTGATATAGTTTTTATCGGTGATGGAGAGAAAAATTTAAAAGAATTGTTTGAACTTTTATATTACACACGGGGAGAAGATAGAGTAAAGAGATTAGAACAAGCAACAAAAATACAAGGAGTATATGTTCCACTTTTTTACAAGCAACTTGGGAAAAAAGTTGTGCCAATTGGAAACGTTCCAAAAAAAATAAAAAAGAGTGTTATTGAAGATTTAGATAAAGCAATGGTTCCAATAAAACAGATATTGCCAAATGTTCAGAGTATTCATGATAGAGCAGTTATTGAAATTAGTAGAGGTTGTACAAGGGGATGTAGGTTTTGTCATGCTGGGTATGTTTATAGGCCAGTTAGACAAAGAAGTGTTGAAAACATTGTTGAAAATGCAAAAAAAATGTTGAAAGAAACAGGATATGAGGAATTATCTTTTTTATCGCTCTCTGCAATGGATTATACAGCGATAAATCAAATTGTTGATAAAATTATTTCATATTCAATTGAAAATAAAATTTCCATATCTATTCCATCAACACGTGTTGATGCATTAAATATTGAGATTATGTCAAAGATTGCGTCTGTTAGAAAACGTGGAATAACTCTTGCACCAGAAGCAGGTTCTCAGATAATGAGGGATAAGATTAATAAAAATATAAATTTTGAAGATATTTTTAGCAGCGCTAAAAGAGCAAAGGAAGCAGGTTGGAATAGAATAAAATTGTATTTTATGGTAGGTTTTGATGGAGAAAAAGACAGTGACATTGAAGAAATAGGAAGATTGTTGATGGATATTAAGAAACTAAAATATAGGGATATTACAGCCTCAATAAACCTTTTAGTTCCAAAACCGCATACACCAATGCAATTTGCAAAATTGCAAAGTCCAGAATATACTGAACATGTGTTTTCTATTTTGAGAAAATATAGAAAATATGCTAAGATTGATGTTAACGACGGTAAAAAAAGTTTTATTGAGGGATTATTGTCTCGTGGTGATAGAAAATTGTTTGAAGTTATAAAGATAAAGTATAAAAAATCCTATTATGATGAGTGGACTGAGTTTTTTAGTTTTGAAGATTGGATGGAAGCATTTAAAGAAGCAAAAGTAGACTATAATGAATACATAGGACCGTTTACTTTGAAGGATGAATTTGCCTGGGAGCACATAGATAGTGGAGTAACAAAGCATTTTTTGTGGAAAGAGTATAATAAATATTTAAATGGAGATATAACTAAAGATTGTAGATTTGGAGATTGTAGTTTTTGTGGTGTGTGTCAGATTTTAAAGGTGGAAAATAACCTGAAGGTTTGATTTGATAGAAGGTATATGATATAATAAGGCTTAGAAAAAATAATGTTTGGAGGTGCAATTGATGGGTACAGTTATGCTTATTGTTCACGCAATTATTAGTGTAGTTCTAATTTACCTTTCTTTAAAGCAAATGGGAAAATTTGCCGAACTTGGTGGAGCATTTGGTTCAGGTTCAATGAACACTATTTTTGGTAGGGAGAAGGGGCTTGATGCAGAAGGAAAATTAACAGTTTTATTTGGAATATTATTTTTTGTATCAAGCATTTTAACAGCATTTTTTATTTCTAGATAAAAAGTTTTAGAAGGGGGAAGTATCTTTGGATTTTTCAAAGCAACTTGAAATATTAAAGAAGAATGTTGTGGATTTTGTAAGCGAAGAGGAATTAGTTGAAAGGCTTAAAGAAAATAGACCTTTGAGAGTAAAACTCGGAGTAGACCCTTCCAGACCTGATCTTCATTTAGGACATGCTGTTGTTTTAAAAAAATTAAAACAATTTCAAGAATTAGGTCACCACGTAATATTGATTATTGGTGACTTTACTGCTCGTATTGGGGATCCAACAGGAAGGAATTCTACAAGACCGATGCTCTCTGAAGAAGAAGTGAGAAAAAATGCTGAGACATATGCAAAACAGGCGTTTAAGATTTTAGATAAGGAAAAAACTGAAATTAGATTTAATAATGAATGGCTTGGAAAGATGAAGTTTGAAGATGTTGTAAAACTTGCTGGAAAATACACAGTTGCAAGAATGCTTGAAAGAGATGATTTTGCAAAGAGGCTTTCTCAGGGTTATCCTATAAGCATTGCAGAATTTTTGTATCCTCTAGCTCAGGCATATGATTCAGTTGCAATTCAGGCAGATGTGGAACTTGGTGGTACGGATCAGTTGTTTAATCTTCTTGTTGGAAGAAAAATCCAAGAAGAATATGGTCAAAAACCACAGATTGTTATGACGATGCCAATTATTGAAGGAACAGACGGAAAGTTAAAAATGAGTAAAAGCTATGATAACTACATAGCATTTACAGATGAACCAAATGATATGTATGGAAAAGTTATGTCAATACCTGATGAGTTAATTGTTAAATATATGAGATTGATTACTGATATAGAAGAAAGTGAAATAGAGGAATATGAAAAGTTAATGAAAGAAGGAAAAATAAATCCTAGGGATGTTAAAATGAGGCTTGCAAGAGAAATTGTTGCTTTTTTCTATGATAAAGAAAAAGCAAGATTGGCGGAAGAAAATTTTGTAAAAGTATTCAGGCAAAAGGAAATACCAGATGAAATGCCGGAAATTCAAGTTGAACCTGGAGAGTACAATATAGTTGATTTGGTAATAAAAGTCAATAGTAATTATAGCAAAAGTGAAGTAAAAAGGTTAATAAGTCAAGGTGGAGTTTATTTTGATGGAAAAAGAGTTAACGATTTTAAACAAATTGTAAAAGTTGAAAAAGAGCATATTTTAAGGCTTGGTAAGAGAAAGTTCTTTAAGTTGATAACAAAAAATTAATTATTTTGAAAAAAACACTTGAAATTTATTAACTTAACATGATATAATATACTTGCATGTTGAATAAAATGTAACACAAAATAGGAAGGGAGGTTATTTTTATGAAGAAATTGTTAGTTATATTGTCAGTAGTTTTAGTATCAGTTTTTGCATTAGCAGAATTAAAAGATGTGCCAACTAATCATTGGGCTTATGATTCAGTTGTTATGCTCGAGAAAGCGGGGGTTATCACAGGTTATCCAGATGGAACATTTAAAGGTACAAACAACGTTACAAGGTATGAACTTGCAGTATTTTTGGCAAGGACTATGAAATTATTGGAGGAGGATATTCAAAAATTATCCGTAACAGTTGATGTTCATGAAAATGACATTTCAGCACTTTATGATATTGTTGGACAATTAAAGAAGAGCATAGCTCTTATGGCAAAATCAGAAGATGTGGAAGCACTTTCAAAAAGAGTTGATGTTTTAGATAAAGATATTATAAGAATTTATGATAGTTTGACAAAGAAAGCTTCCAAAGAAGATGTTGAGGAAATGTTAAATGGATCTTTAGAATCAGTAAATGGTCAAATCGAATTTTTATACAAAAAGATTACTTTGACTGAGGAAAATGGAAAGAAATACACTGATGAAAAGGTAAACGAATTAGTAGGAAAAGTTTTAAATATTGAAACAAATGTTAACGATGCAATTCCAATGCTTAGAAATTTGGTTTACCAAAATTCAGAAAATATAAAGAATTTGGAATCAAAATTGATTAGATATATAAATGTAAAAGTAAAATCGGTTGATTCAAAGCTAAAAGCATTGGATGAACTAAAACAGATGGCAGAGTTTAATACAGATACATTAAACGGTTTTGCGGCAAAATTAGGTGAAGTAGAATATGCTTTAAGAAAACAAATTGAAGAAACAAACAAACTTGTTGAGGCAAATTCTAAAGAAATAGAAGGTTTAAAAACAAATGTTGAAGAAGTTAAAGCAAGCGTTAACGAAAAAGCATCAAAAACGGAAGTTGAAGGCTTAAGCAAGAAAGTAGATTCTGTAAATACAATGTCAATTTTAGGTCTTGTTGCAGGATTAGTAGGATTGGGACTAGCAATTTATGCTGCTTTTGTAAAACAATAAGGTAAAAAGTAAAATACTTATACTATTATATTAAAGGAGGTAGGAGTTTTATGAAAAAGCTTTTAGTAGTGTTGATGTCTTTGTTTGTTTTAACAGCGTTATTTGCTGCTGAAGCAACGCCAGTAGTTTCATGGTCGGGTAGTGCATCTTTTACATTGGGGATTGACGAAAAAGGGGTAGACATTGATGGTGGATTAGTAAAACCGTCAGTTACAGTTTCACCAAGTGCAGATACTCAATTTGGCGTATCCTTTGCAATTGATGTTATTGGAAAATCATTATCATTCAAAAGCTTAAGCTTTGAAAACAACATTTTTGCACTTGATTATACAAAAGGTGCAGCAGGATTCCAATATTTTGTAACCCCTGACAAAGATGGTAACTATTTGCTAAATGCTGAAGATAACATTTCTTTAACATTAAAAGCAGTTGATGGAATGACAGTAGTATTTCAAGATGTAGTTACTGAGGTTGATTACAACACAGGAACTCCAACAACACACAAATGGTTTGACGACTTTGTTGGTGTTACATACAGTATAGCAAATGTAAATCTTGCAGCAGCATTTTATGATGCAGATGAAGCAACAGAAACAAATCTTTACCAATACGGTTTAAATGCAAACACAAGCTTGGATCTTGGATTTGCAACATTAGAACTTGATGGAGTAGCTGGTGTTGTTGATGCAAGCAATACTGTAGCTTACGGAATTAGCGAAAGCTTGTCAGCAGAATTTTCAATTGTAACCTTAACACAAAGCTTTGCATGGAAACAAAACGTTAGCCAATTTGCATTTGCAAGAGACAATGATGCTTCATCAGTTAGTGTAAAAGCAGCTGTTGAATATTCAATGCCTTCAACAGTAACAATTTCTGGTGATGTATCATTTAAGATTGCAAGTCTTGCAACACCATCAGAATTTACAGTTCCAGTAAACTTTAAAGTTGCATACACAAATATGTTTGATGCAAGCTTAGCACTCGGTTGGGCAGATGTAGTTAATGCAGCAACATCAATTAAGATGACACTTGCAGCAGGTTATAAAGATGATATGGTTGCAGTTAATGCATCAGCTGAATGGGCAGATCTTGTTGGTGCAGCAACAGCTGTTGATCTTAACGCAGATCTTTCAGTAACACCAATCGATGCATTAACATTAGGTGCAGCAGTTAGATACGCAAGTGAAGAATTAGGTTATAATGTAAACGCAAATTACGCATTTGATGATAACACAACATTTACAGTATTCTACGGAACATTGTATGGAGATACTGACAAAGATGGAAAGACAGATATACATAAAGACGATGCACAATGGTATGCAAAACTTTCCTGGAGCACAAGCTTCTAATATTGTAATAATTTAAATTAATAGATCCCTCCGCACTTGCGGAGGGATTTTTTTGTAATAATTTATAATAATTTTTGAAACATTTATGGTGTATAATATAATTGTGAAATAAAAAACTTGGAGGTGAAAAGATGTATATTGAAATTATCGATGTTTTTGCAAGAGAAGTACTTGATTCCCGCGGAAACCCTACTGTTGAAGTTGAAGTTATGTTAGAAGATGGTTCAATAGGTAGAGCTATTGTACCTTCTGGAGCATCTACTGGAAAGTTTGAAGCTTTAGAATTAAGAGACGGTGATAAAAAAAGATATCTAGGAAAAGGTGTATTAAAGGCAGTTGAAAATGTTAATGAAATTATTGCGCCAAAACTTTTAGGTCTTAATGCATACGATCAAGTTTATATTGATAATGTCCTTCTTGAACTTGATGGTACAGAAAATAAAAGTAAATTAGGTGCAAATGCAATTTTAGGAGTTTCTATGGCAGTTGCTAGAGCAGCAGCAAATTCATTGCAACTTCCATTGTACAAATACCTTGGTGGTGTAAATGCAAAAGTTTTACCAGTACCTTTAATGAACGTTATTAACGGTGGTGCACATGCAGATAATAACCTCGATATTCAAGAATTTATGATTGTTCCTGCAGGAGCACCAAGCTTTAAAGAAGCATTAAGATATGGAGCAGAAACTTTCCATGCACTTAAAAAGATATTAAAAGAAGCAGGTCATGTAACTGCAGTAGGTGATGAAGGAGGATTTGCGCCGAACTTGAAAAATAATGAAGAGGCAATTCAAGTTTTAATACAAGCAATTCGAGCAGCAGGTTACGAGCCAGGAAAAGATATCTTTATAGCATTGGATGTTGCAGCAAGTGAATTTTATAATGAAGAAACTGGAAAATACTTTATTGATGGTAGCGAAAAAACAGTTGATGAATTAATTGAGTACTACAAATCATTAATTGAAAAATATCCGGTTATTTCAATTGAAGATCCATTTGATCAAGAGGATTGGGAAGCATATCAGAAATTTAATAAAGAAGTTGGAAACAAAGTACAAATCGTTGGTGATGATTTATACGTTACCAATGTTAAAAGATTACAGAAAGGTATTGAATTAAAAGCATCTAATTCAATATTAATAAAACTTAACCAAATTGGTTCTGTAACTGAAACACTTAATGCAATAGAACTTGCAAAAACAAATAACATGACAAATGTAATTTCTCATAGATCGGGTGAAACAGAGGACACATTTATTGCCGATCTTGCAGTTGCAACAAATGCTGGCATGATCAAGACAGGCTCACTTTCTAGAAGTGAAAGAATTGCAAAATACAACCAACTTCTCAGAATCGAAGAAGAGCTTGGAGATGTTGCTCAATATAAAGGATTGGATGCATTTTATTCAATAAAAAGATAAGAAAAACATAAATTAAAGCCCCCAAGCGGGGGCTTTAATTTTACAATTTTTTAACAGCATCAAATTTTTCTTGATCAGCAACGTGTAGATAAATACTTGTAGTGCTTAGATTTGTATGGCCCAATAATTCTTGAACAACTTTTATATTTACACCTCTTCGTATCAGATGAGTTGCATATGAATGCCTTAGAGTATGTGGATGTACGTCTTTTTTTATATTTGCTCTTTTTACTCCTTCCTTTAACCATCTAAAAACAGTTGAAGGATGTACATGTTTTTTTCCATTTTCAAAAACATATATTTTTGGATTTTCAAGATCTATATATTTTTTTAGTATTGGTATTACTTTGTCAGGTAGTGGAACTAGTCTGTCCTTTCTACCTTTTCCCATTTCTACCCTTAAGAAGGGGGGAATAAAAGAGATATCATTGGTTCTAAGATTACACAACTCGCTAATTCTAAGTCCAGCATAGTAGAGTAATGATATAGCGGTTTTTTGCCTGAGCTCATTTTCTTCATTAAAAGCCTCAATTAAACTTGAAACTTCATCTTCAGTGAGAAAATCGGGGATTTTTCTCCTAATTCTAGGGTGCTTAATTCTTTCCATCGGGTTTTCAGAAATCATTCCAGAAAGTTCAAGATAGTTAAAAAAAGAATTCAAACTAGAAATATACCTTGATATAGTAGTCTCACGAGGGCTTTCGCCAGTAATATCACCTTTTGAGAGAGCTTTTAAAAATTCTTCTACATCTTTTCTTTCAATATTATTAACTTGTTTTCCGACATATGTTAAAAATTTTCTGACATCTTTTTTGTAGGCTTTTAATGTATTTTCAGAATGTCTTCTTACGTGAGCAAGATAATCTGAAAACATTTCGATTAATTTATCCATTATTACCCTCCAAAACCATCTTTATATATTTTCCGGTTAAAGAATCTTTAGAGTTTGCAATATCTTCAGGTGTTCCTTCAGCAACTATATAACCACCATTTTTACCACCTTCAGGCCCAAGGTCGATTATATAATCAGCAGATTTTATTACATCAAGGTTGTGTTCAATAACTATAACCGTATTTCCTTTGTCAACAAGTTTATTTAAAACATTAATTAATTTTTTTACATCCTCAAAGTGAAGTCCAACTGTTGGTTCGTCTAAAATATATACAGTTTTTCCTGTGGCACGTTTTTTTAGTTCAGATGCAAGTTTAATTCTTTGTGCTTCACCACCTGAAAGTGTGGTTGCGGGTTGACCAAGTTTTATATAAGAAAGGCCAACATCATTTAAAACTTTTAAGGTTGAATAAATATTAGGAATATTTTTAAAAAATTCCAAAGCTTCTTCTACAGTCATATCAAGAATATCGGCAATATTTTTGTCCTTGTAAGTTATCTGTAGGGTTTCACTGTTGTATCTTTTTCCATTACAAACGTCGCATTGAACATAGACATCTGGCAAAAATAACATTTCAACTTTTAGTATCCCCTGTCCCTGACAGTGCTCACACCTTCCTCCTTTAACGTTGAAACTAAATCTGCCAGGAGTATAACCTCTTGCTTTTGCAAGTGGAGTCATTGCAAATAACTTTCTTATTTCATCAAAAACTTTAGTATATGTTGCTGGATTACTTCTTGGAGTTCTTCCAATTGGAGATTGATCTATTGCAATTACTTTATCAATATTTTCAAGACCTTCTAATCTATCAAATTCTCCAGTACGATGCTTTGTTTTATGGAGCGTGTTCATTAATGCAGGGTATAGTGTGTCAATTATAAGGGAACTTTTTCCAGAACCTGAAACACCAGTTACACAAATAAATGTTCCAAGCGGAAATGAAACAGTGATATTTTTTAAATTATTATGCCGAGCGCCATGTAAGGTTAAAAATTTTCCATTTCCTTTTCTTCTTTCTTTTGGTACTTCAATTTTTTTAATTTTTTTCAGATATTGTATAGTTAAAGAATTAGTATTCGAGTTGATGTTTTCAATTGGCCCCTGGTAAACAACTCTTCCTCCATTTATTCCTGCAGCAGGTCCAATATCTATAAGGTAATCAGCACTTCTTATTACATCTTCGTCATGTTCTACAACAATGACAGTATTTCCAAGATCACGCAATCTTTTTAAAGTCGATATAAGTTTTTCGTTATCACTTTGATGAAGCCCAATGGTTGGTTCATCAAGCACGTATGTAACACCTGTAAGCCCTGATCCAATTTGTGTAGCGAGCCTTATTCTTTGAGCTTCTCCACCTGATAATGTTTTAACGTTTCTAGAAAGACTTATATATGAAAGACCAACTTCGTTTAAAAATTGGAGTCTTTTTTCAAGTTCTTCTATTAAATCTTTTACTATTTCAAGCTTTTTTTCTGGTAATTTTTTCCTTAGTTTTTTTATAAATTCATATTCCTCAGAAATTGGCATTTCAGTAAAATCAATGATGTTAATACCTTCAATTAAGATTGATAATGCTTCTTTTCTAAGCCTTTTTCCTCCACATTCGTGACAAGTATTTTCCACAAAAAATTTGTCTAAATACCATTGTCTTGTATCTTCTGAAGTACTATATTCGTATCTTTGTCTGACTATTGGAATTAATCCATCAAAAAAAGTTGTGCCATACAATATTGCCTCTTGTGTTTCTTCGTGGAGATTTTTAAAAGGTGTTTTTAGATCGCCCCCATATATTTTTAATATTTTTTTGATTCTTTGTGGGATCCAGCCATCTTCTTTGTGACCAATATTTATTGCTTCAAGAACAGGCTTTTCAAAATCAATTACCTTTTTTTCATCAACTTCCAATGTAAAGCCAAGACCATGACATCTTGGACAGGCCCCGTATGGACTGTTAAAAGAAAACAATTTTGGATTTATTTCAGGCATTGAAACACCACAAGTAGGACACATCATCTTTTCAGAGTATATTTTTACTTTGTTTGTATCAACATTTTTAATGTATACAAAGCCATTTGATTCTCTCAATGCAATTTCAACAGAATCAAAAAGCCTATGTTTAATACTTTCCTCATTTTTTATCTTTAATCTATCAATGATTAGAAATATATTATGACGTACATTTTTGTTAAGTTCAGGAGTTTCTTCCAATCTGTAAACTTCACCATCTATTTCTATGCGTGCATAACCTTTTTCTAGTAAATTTTCGAATATGTCTTTAAATGTCCCCTTCTTTTCGATTGCAATTGGTGATTCAACGTATATTCTACTATTGTTAAAATTTTCCATTATATCTTTAACAATTTCATCAACGCTTAATTTTTCAAGTTTTCTTCCACATTTGTAACAGTATGCTTCACCAATTTTTGCGTAAAGTACTCTCAAAAGGTCGTATATTTCTGTTACAGTTCCAACTGTGGATCTTGGATTATGTGAGACACTTTTTTGATCAATAGCAATAGAAGGAGATAGCCCTTCAATACTTTCAACTTCGGGCTTTTTTAAATTTCCGATAAATTGTCTTGCATATGAAGAAAGACTTTCAAGGTATCTTCTTTGACCTTCAACGTAGATTGTATCAAGTGCTAAAGAACTTTTTCCTGAACCTGATAAACCAGTAATAACTGTAAGTTTATTTTTTGGAATTTTTACAGTTATATTTTTTAAATTATGAACTTTTGCGCCACGAACTATAATATAATCCATTTTTTATACTCCTTGTATATTTTTGTCTACGTAATCTATTATTATTTTAGCACATTCATTTACTTTGTGAAGTGAAGTATCAATTACAAGGTCTGGATTTACAGGATCTTCAAATATCTTGTCAACATAAATTTGAAAATTATCCGAAGAATTTATTCTCTTTTTTCTTATTACTTCATTGCAAGTGAGAAATATCTCAAAAAATGGTACAGGTGATATTTTTTTTATCATCTCTCTTATACTTCTTTTTGGAGAAACAGCTGGAACAATAACTATGTAACCTAACTTTGAAAATAAAAATGCAGTATTTGCAAGGATTTTTATTCTCTCTTCTATTTGTATGCTAACATTTTTAAAAATGTCTCTCCCCTCAAGTACAATTGAGGGAAGAGACTTTTCGGTAAAATATTTATTAATCTCTTTTGCTATAGTTGATTTTCCAGTCTTTCTTTTTCCAACAAGCCAGATTATATAATTATTCATTTACTATCTCCTCAAGTTTTTTCAAACCATCTTGCAGTGAAATTTTGTTGAATAACATCAATTTAAGAATATCTGAGACATTTTTGTGAAATTTTACATATCTTTTGTCAAACGGAATTGGCTGGGCTACTTTTTGAGTGCTTTCAAAGACGTTCTTGAATTTTCCTTCAGGAATATAATCATCAAAAAATTTGGTGTATTTATCTGCAAAGTACTTTTTAAAATCTGGGTTATTTAAAAGTAGGTAAAGCCAGTAAGTAAAATGTTCATCGCCATCTTTTGTAGAGACAAATGCTTTATAGTCTTTAAAAGGTACTAGAGGTTTTGGAAGGGGCAAAATGTTAAAATCTTCCATTTTTTCTGAGATTAGTGGAAGCAAAAATGATCCTTGAAACATTAAAGAAACTTTTTTATTTACA
Source organism: Thermosipho globiformans (assembly GCF_003990895.1). Taxonomy (NCBI): domain Bacteria; kingdom Thermotogati; phylum Thermotogota; class Thermotogae; order Thermotogales; family Fervidobacteriaceae; genus Thermosipho; species Thermosipho globiformans. The sequence continues at coordinate 34,000 of NZ_BHXD01000005.1, read as the reverse complement.
AAAAATGCTATTTGTGCTTGCTTATTTAAAAAATCAAAATAGTTATTTTCATACCATTTTTTGACTATATTAAAAGCATTAATAGTGTTTTCATCAGTTAGTATAAAGGTGCCTGAAATTAGTGGTATTTTTCCGTATCCCATTAAAAATGTAGAAAACCAATATGCACTTATTGGATTTATTGCAATTTTTTTGTTTGTATCCTGCACAATTTTTTCAACAGTTTTTAAGTTCCAGCTTTTCGGATCTACATTAATGTCTTTTTGCACATAGACTATCTGTGTGTCATAGTAATAATGGTAGAGTTTTCCTTTGACTATATTTAATTCTTTGTATGTTGGATAGTCAAATGCACTTGTCATTATTACATCAGGTAGTTTGACATTTGATTTGCTCATTGTAATAAGTTTGCTTGAAATTTTTGGAACCTCAAGAACTTTCATATTTAAATCATGCATTTTAGAGTATTTTTCTATATATTCTTTTATATCATTTGCTCCTTCCCAAGAAAGCCAGATTTCTCTTTGTGTATTTTCCAAAAATTTTGCATTAACTTCCATCTTTGTGAACTTATTTCCTTTAAAATAAAAGTTACCATTTTTTATTTCAATTAAATCGTATAAAGAAATATTTTCTTTTCCATCATTTGAAATTAATGATATAGCCTCAATTTTTTCAAAAGGTGGAATAAGTTCTATAACTCTATATTTTCCAGAAGTAAAGTTTTTAGGAGTTACAATGTAGGAAAATAATAATACTGAAGAAATTATGAATATAACTACAAAAGCCTTTTTCATAGAATCTACCTCCCCTTTTATCAAAGATATTTTATATACGAAATTTTAGAAATTTTTAGTAGGAAAAAAGTTAAAATTAATAAAATTAAAAATGTTGCAAATGATGCAGCACCAAATAAATTCCATTGTGGATAATGTGTGCTTGCAGCTCCAACGTAAGAGTATAACTTTATACTTAGCGTGTATTTACTTTCATCGAATAGAAAAACTAAAGGTGGTAAAAATGCATTAAAAGAGTTTAATGTTGAAAGTAAAAATAAGGACGAAACAAGTGGGGAGCTATTTGGAAGTAGTATTTTGAAAAAGAAAGTATTTTTGGGTATGTTATCTAACTTTGCAAGTAAGAATAGATCTTCTGGAAAATTTTTGAAATAGTGGTATGACAGTAATGACAAAAATGGTAAATTTTTTGCTACTAACATTAAGATAACAGAGGTAAATGTATTTAGTAATCTCAATTTGGAATAGATATAGAAGATAAAGATAATAATATGTAAGCCAGAAAAGATTTTTAGAAAATTAAAAAAGTTTAGTATATTTTCACCGTTTTTAATGTTCAGCAAAAAGTATGCAAGATACATTGAAAGTATTATACTTAATAGTGAGGTTATAATTGCAATTAGCATGGTATTTGAAAAGGATTTGACTATGCCATCATCAAGGATATACTTGAAATTTTTGAGTGTGAAATTGCCTTTTAAATAGATGCTTTGAGAATCTGAAAAAGCAAGGGTTAATAGTATGTAGAAAAAGTAAATTATTGAAAAGATCCAAAGGTATGAAAGGGTTTTTGAAAAATATGAAATGTTCATTTTAATCTTTGAATTTAATTTTCTAGAAAGAAGGTAAACAGAGGTTATTATTAATATTGTTAATAGAGAAATGGAGGAAACTTGTGAAATATCACTTTCAAAATTAAAGAGTTTGTAGATTAAAACCTCAAGGTTAGTAGTTGCACCAATTATTCCTTTATCGGTTATTCCAAAGCTTAGAGGTGCACCTCCTTCTGCTAAGAGCCATGGAACCTGAAAATCTTTAAATGCCTTTAAAAAATTCAATATAAATGCAGAATAGATAGCACCTTTTATATTTGGAACGACTATTTTTTTGTAATAAATATCTATTTTATTTGATTCGAGCAGAAAACTTTCAAGATATTTTTTATTTTGAGTTTCTGAAAAAGTGTAAAGGAAAAAGCTAGTAAAAGGAATCAAAAACCAGCTAGAAATAAGAATTGCTGAAATAAAAGAAGTTATTGGATTTATATAAATATCTGTATATTTTTCAAAAAAAGTTCTCCAAACAGGAACACCAATATATGGTGGGATTGTCCATCCAATTACGAGGAATATGAAGGCAAATTTGCTGAATTTTATTAATCTAGAAATATAAAGAGAAACATATGTTGAAATAAAAGCACTAAAAAGAGCGTAAAGTATGGTAATTAAAAGGCTTATATAAAAATATTTTGCTCCTAGTGTTTGAAAGAGAGCAGAAAATGAAAATGAGTTGTTGATATAAATGGAGGAAAAAATACCATAGAAGATAGGGAAAATGTTGAAAATTAGTATAAATAAAATAACAATTATTGTCATATCAATAGGAATTATATCATTTTGGGAAGCTAAAACAAAATATGAGGTTAAATTTCGGAGAGATTGTCAAGGCTGTCTAAAATTTCTTTTATGTGCTTTGCAAGTTCATAGTTTTCATTTTTAACAGCTTTTTCTAATTTCTGTTTTAAAAAGTAAATTTTTCTACTTTTTAAGTCTTTTGTAATTCTTTGCTTAGTAAGTTCATCTTGTTTAAACATAACAGATTGAACTGCAAGAGGCATCAAGGAGATTATTTCCAAGTTATTTTTTTTGAATTGATATGTTGAAGAATCTGATTGTGTTTCTTCAATGTAATCAACATGTGCCGCTAAAAGTTCAATACCAGCTTTGGTATAATTGGTTGTATCGTATAAAAGGGTTTCTTTAAGGCATTTTTTGCATATAGATATACTTTTTGGAACAAAGTTTACAAAGGTTTGTATAACAAGTTCTGCTTCTTTTCCACACCTTTCACATTTGCTCACAATTTCACCTCTTGAGAGTTATACAAACTCATGGCTTTATCAATACCATCTTTAAAAATTGTGTATAAAGCATCTATAGATAGGTCGAGAACTTTGTCCAAGACTTTTAATTCATCTTCTTTAAATTCTCCAAGTACAAAGTCTACAAGATTTTCATTTTCGGGAATAGGCCCAATTCCAATTCTTATTCTTTTAAAATCTTCTCCTAGATAACCTATTAGAGACTTAATTCCATTATGACCACCAGAAGATCCACTTTTTCTAATTCTTATTTTTCCTAAAGGTAAATTAACGTCGTCGTATACAACTATTATATCACTAAAATCTTCTTTATTTAAATAACGAAAAATTTCACCACTTAGGTTCATATAGGTAAGTGGTTTTACAAATAAAATATCTTTTCCAAAAAGAGTTTTTTGACAATACTCGTAGTTATTTTGTTTTTTAAAATTATTACAAATTCTGTCAATAAACATAAAGCCCACGTTATGCCTTGTGAAGGCATAACGTGGACCAGGATTTCCAAGGCCTACAACTAGGTAAATATTATTCTTCCTCCTTCTTACCTTTCTCTATAACTTCTGGTTCGGCACTTTCTTCTTCTTCACCTGTTGCTTCTTCAACTTCAAGACCACTTGGAGCAGAAACAATTGCAATAATTTCTTCACCATCTAGTTCTGCTTCCATACCTTCTGGAAGTTTAAGATCTTTAACGTATAGTGCTTGACCGAGATCTAAATTGCTTACGTCAATTTCAAGCTTTTCAATTACTGCATTTGGAAGTGTTTCAACAGGGAGTTCGTGGTGATGAATTTCAAGAACACCACCTTTTTCTTCACCTTTTGCTTTTCCAACAAACTCGAGTGGTAAGTTAATTTTCATTTTGTGTCCTTTTTCTGGAGCGTAGAAGTCAACATGTTTAACTTCATCTGTTAGTTTGTCATATTGAACATTTTTGATAAATACATCATGTGAGAATACTTCTTTACCATTTTCGTCCTTAACAGTAAGGCTTATGATACTTGCTTCTGTAACTTCATGAAAGAGTTTAATAAGATTTGATCTTTTAATAGAAATAGAGAGTGGTTCGATATCTGGTCCGTATACGACACCTGGAACAAAACCTTGTCTTCTTAGTCTTCTTACTGCCCTTTTCTTTCCAACAACACTTCTTACAAGGGCCTCAAGTGCGTGCTTTTCCATACTTTAAAACCTCCTTTTTTTATTTTTATGGGTTATTATTGTCTAAACAATATACTGATTGATAGGTTCTTTCTTACCCTAACAATAGCCTCACCTAAAAGTGGTGCAAGAGAAACTACACTAAATTTGTCAGGCAAGTTGCTATGGCTGATCGAGTCGGAAATATATATCTTTTCAATTTCAGAATTTTGAATTCTTTCAATCGCACCATCTGATAGCACAGGGTGTGTTATACATGCAATTACCCTTTTTGCACCTTTTTCTTTGATAGCTTTTGCAGCATTTACCAAAGATCTTGCTGTATCAGCAATATCATCAACTATTATAGCGGTTTTTCCTTCAACTTCACCTATTATATTTAATATTTCAGCGACATTGTCTTTAGGTCTTCTTTTGTCAAGAATTGCAAGTGGGCCGCCAAGTCTTTCAGCAAACTGTCTAGCACGTTTTACGCCACCAACATCTGGAGAAACAATTACATAATCGTCATCTACTATTTTATCCTCTTTTAATTTTTTTGCAAATATTGGAAAGCTCCATAGATTATCAAGTGGAATATCAAAGAATCCTTGAATTTGTTCAGAATGAAGATCTACGGTCATAACCCTTGTTGCTCCAGCAACTGTCAGTAGGTTTGCAACAAGTTTTGCTGTTATTGGATCTCTACCTTTTGCTTTTCTATCTTGTCTTGCATACCCATAGTAAGGTATAACAACTGCAATACTATTTGCGGAAGCTCTTTTAAGAGCATCTATCATTATGAGTAATTCCATTAAGTTTTCATTTACAGGAGGACAAGTTGGTTGAATTATAAATGTATCGTGTCCTCTTACAGTTTCTCCTATTTTTACATTTATTTCACCGTCAGCAAATCTTCCAACTTCACAATCAGCAAGTCTTGTTCCTATATATTCTGAAACTTTTATTGCAAGCTCTCTATTTGCATTTCCTGAAAAGATCTTCATTTCATTTTTTGCTATCTGCATTTTGATTTCCCCCTTTTTTTCTTAATACCCAATCTTTAATTACTACTTGTCTTGCACGGCCAAGGCCCAAACTATTTTCTGGTACATCTTCCGTTATTGTTGAACCTGCTCCGGTAATTGAATTTTTTCCAATTTTTACAGGTGCAACTAGTGAATTATTACTTCCAATAAAGGCACCATCTTCGATTATAGTTGGATGTTTCTTTTCCCCATCATAATTACAGGTAATTGTTCCCGCTCCAATATTTACATTTTCACCTATTGTAGCATCACCAAGATAAGTTAAATGTTGAGCTTTAGTGTTTTTACCTATGACGCTTTTTTTAGTTTCAACAAAATTTCCAATTTTTACGTTTGATTTTAAATGTGTTCCTTCTCTGAGTCTAGAAAATGGGCCAACAGATACATTATCTTCAATAATTGCCTTCTCAACTTCTGATCTATTTACATGTACATTATTTCCAATTTTTGAATCTTTTATTCGAGTCATTGGCCCTATAACACAATCTTCTCCGATTTCTGTTTCACCTTCTATGAATGTAAATGGATATATTATAGTATCTTTCCCAATTTTTACGGTAATATCTATATAAACACTCTCAGGGTCTATAATCCTGACCCCTTCTTTCATTAATTTTTCATTTATTCTTTTTCTCATACTTTTTTCAAGCTTTGAAAGCTGAATTCTATCATTTACTCCAGTAACTTCGTCTATATCATCAGTAGTAACTGTTGAAATATTTTCAGTAAATTTGAGAATATCTGTTAAGTAATATTCATTTTGTGCATTGTCATTTTTTATTTTCTTTATGTTTTCTTTTAAAAATTTACCTTTAAAGATGTAAATCCCTGTGTTAATTTCTTTTATTTTTTTAATGTTTTCGTCAGCATCTTTGTCTTCAACAATTTCAATTTTTTTACCTCTAACTATCCTACCATATCCAGTAGGATTTTCCAATATAGCAGTTAATATGGTAACATCACTGTTACTTTCTATATGTTCTTTTTCAAGTCTTTTTAAAGTTTCGTATGAAATGAAAGGAACATCTCCGTATAAAATTAGAAGATTGTCGTTTTCTGGTATAAAATCAAATCCACACATTACTGCATGAGCTGTTCCAAGTTGCTCATTTTGAAGAAAGATTTTGACATCTTGTGGAATTACCTTTTCGACAATTTCATGCTTATGGCCTAAGACTACTCCAACTTCTCCAAAGTTTTTAGCAGTATCAATTACCCAATTTATCATTGGCTTTCCAAGAATTTTGTGAATAACTTTAGGATATTTTGAATTCATCCTTTTTCCGAGCCCTGCAGCTAAAACTAGGGTTTTCAATCTTGTTCACCCCTTTTTTTAAATTCTTTTAAAAATATCGGAATAATCAAAAGTCCAAAAAAGTATCCTATTGTTCCATATTTTATACTTCCAATTAAGGAAATACTTATTCCAAGTAGTAGATACAATGGAAGACTCCAAATTGGAGATTTAAATATATCATATAAAATTGATACAAAACAAGAAATTAAAAGGAGAATAAGACCTTTTGGATCATAACCACGAATTGTGGAAAAGAATGAAAGTGCGATCATTAGAACGTATGTAAGACTTAATAAACTTTGAAGTTTTATATTATTTCTAATAAGATAGTAAATTCCAATAGCAATTATACTAAAAAATAAATATGATTTGGTAAAATAAAAGAGTATTATGGAAGTTGCTATAGAAAACAACAGGAAGCTCATCAACACACCTCCGAATAAGAAAGGGCCCAAAAAGGGCCCTATTTAATATGTTAAGTTTTATTTTCTGTTTTTAATTGTTGCTTGTGCAGCAGCTATTCTTGCTACTGGAACCCTGTATGGAGAACAGCTTACATAGTCAAGTCCTGCAGCATCGAAGAATAGAATTGATCTTGGATCTCCACCGTGTTCACCACAAACACCAACTTTAAGATCTTTTCTTGTTGCCTTACCTTTTTCGGTACCCATCTTGACTAGTTGTCCTACACCTTCCCAATCAAGGCTCTTGAATGGATCGTGTTCAAGTATACCTTTTTCAAGGTATTCTGGTAAGAACTTTCCAACATCGTCACGACTAAATCCGAATGTCATTTGTGTAAGGTCGTTTGTTCCAAAGCTGAAGAATTCTGCTTCTTGAGCAATTTGATCTGCTGTTACAGCTGCTCTTGGAATTTCAATCATTGTACCAACTTTGTATGTTAAGTCGATTCCTGATTCTTTAATCAATGCATCTGCTGTTTCTTTAACTACTTTTTTAACGTATTTAAGTTCATTAATGTGACCTACAAGTGGGATCATAATTTCTGGAATGACATCAATATTTTCTTCTTTCTTAAGTTCAATAGCTGCACCAATTATAGCTTTTGTTTGCATTACTGCAATTTCTGGGTATGTAATTGTAAGCCTACAACCCCTGTGACCAAGCATTGGGTTTAATTCGTGAAGTTGTTCAACAACTGATTTTAATTCTTCAACAGTAATACCTACTTGTTCTGCTACTTCTTTCATTTGATCTTCTTCATGTGGCAAGAATTCATGTAGTGGAGGATCTATCAACCTGATAGTAACTGGTAAACCTTTCATTGTTCTAAATAATCCTTTGAAGTCTTCTTTTTGAAGTGGAAGAAGTTCTGCAAGTGCTGCTTCTCTTTGTTCTTTCGTTTTTGCAACGATCATTCTTCTTACCTTTGGAATTCTGTCTTTTTCAAAGAACATGTGTTCTGTTCTACAGAGACCTATACCTTCGGCACCAAATTCTCTTGCAACTTTAGCATCCCTTGGAACATCAGCGTTTGTTCTAACACCAAGTCTCCTAATTTCATCAGCCCATGTGAGAAGTTCAGCAACTTCACCTTCAAGACCTTGTGGTTTAACTGTAGTTATTTTTCCTAGGTATACGTTTCCGGTAGTACCATCTATTGAAATCCATTCTCCTTCTTTTACTACAACGTCTCCGACTTTGAATTCTAATTTTTCTTCATCAACAACAATTTCTTCTGCACCAACAACTGCTGGTTTTCCCATACCTCTTGCGACAACTGCAGCGTGTGATGTCATTCCACCACGTGCGGTTAATATACCTTCTGCTGCGTTCATACCACCGACATCTTCTGGACTTGTTTCAGGTCTTACCAAAATGACAGATTCACCATTTTTGTGCATTTCTTCTGCTTTTTTAGCGTCAAAATATACTTTACCAGTAGCTGCACCTGGTGATGCTGGAAGACCTTTTGCAATAACTTTTGCATTTTTGACTTCTTCATCATCGAATTTTGGGTGCAATACTCTTTCAACATCTTCTGGTTTTACTCTCATAACAGCAGTTTCTTTATCTATAAGTCCTTCGTGGACAAGATCAACTGCTATTTTAATTGCAGCTTGGCTTGTCCTTTTACCATTTCTTGTTTGTAAGATGTAGAGCTTTCCTTTTTCGATTGTAAATTCAATATCTTGCATATCTCTGTAGTGTTTTTCAAGTCTTTCCATGATGGAGAGAAGTTCATTATATACAGCTTCATTTATCTTTTTGAGTTCTTCAAGTGGAACTGGTGTTCTTATACCTGCAACAACATCTTCACCTTGTGCGTTTTGTAAGAATTCACCGTATGGTTTCTTTTCACCAGTATTCGGATTTCTTGTGAAACAAACTCCTGTACCACTGTCATCACCCATGTTACCAAATACCATTGTAACGATATTAACAGCTGTTCCAAGAAGTTCTCCTTCTTTTATGTTGTTAATTTGTCTGTATTTGATTGCCCTTTCGTTCATCCATGAGCCGAATACTGCATCGATAGCTGCCCAAAGTTGCTTGTATGTGTCTTGTGGGAATTCTTTTCCGTGTTTTTTGTATATTTCTTTGTAGTCTTCAACAAGTGCTTTAAGGTCATCAGCATCAAGTTCAACGTCAAGTTTTACTTCCTTTTCTTCTTTTCTTTTTTCGAGTGCTTTTTCAAATTCTGCATGAGGAATTCCAAGTGCTGTATCACCGAACATTTGTAAGAATCTTCTGTATGCATCATATGCAAATCTTTCATTATTTGTTAGTTTTGCAAGGCCAACAACTGTTTCGTCGTTTAAACCGAGGTTTAAAATGGTGTCCATCATTCCAGGCATGGATACTGCAGCACCTGATCTAACGGAAACAAGTAATGGTCTTTCAGGATCACCAAGCCTTTTTCCAGTTACTTCTTCTAATCTTTTTAAAGCTTCATCAACTTGTTGTTTTAAATCTTCTGGATATGTTTTTCCGTGATCGTAGTAATATTTACAAACTTCTGTTGAGATAGTAAATCCTGGTGGGACAGGAATTCCAAGGTTAGTCATTTCGGCGAGATTTGCGCCTTTTCCGCCAAGTATGTCTTTCATATCTGCGCGGCCTTCAGCTTGCTTGTTAGCAAAAAAATAAACCCATTTTTTTGACATTCTTACACCTCCTTGATTATTTTGAGACTAATTTTATTTTATCATATCATTGTGGTTAAAACGGTTACTATTTTATAATTAAATTTTTCTTTTTTGTAACAAATAAAGATTTTTGTGAACAAAGATATTTATGATATAATTTATAATACTAACAAAGTTAGATAATGTTAATCTTGGAGGGTATACAATGACCAAAAAGAAAATGATGGATATTATTGTTGAGCGTATAAAAAACTGTAAAGCTTGTCCCTTGCATGAGAATAGGACAAATGTAGTTCCTGGAGAAGGAAATCTAGATTCTCCAATTATGTTTGTTGGAGAAGGCCCAGGTGAAGATGAAGATCTTTCTGGGAGACCATTTGTGGGAAGAGCGGGGCAACTTCTAACCAAGATTTTGGAATCTGTTAACATAAAGCGTGAAGATGTTTATATTACTAACATTGTTAAATGTAGACCTCCAAACAATAGAACTCCTACAAAGGAAGAAGCAAGTATTTGTTCTCATTTTTTATTTGCACAGATTGAAGTGATAAATCCTAGAATGATAGTAACTCTTGGAAAACCTGCTCTTGAATTGTTTTTGGGAAAAAGTGTTGCAATAACTAAAGTTAGAGGTAATGAGTTTGAATGGAGGGGAGGAATAATAATTTTTCCCATGTTCCATCCAAGTTACCTTTTAAGAAATCCATCAAAAGCAAAGGGATCTCCAAAAGACCTTACCTGGCAGGATATTAAAAGAGTTAGAAAGTATTATGATCAATTTTTAAAGGAGAGAGAAAATGGCTGATAAAAAGTTAACACCAGCCCTAGAAAATTATTTGGTAACTATTTATAAATTATCAAAGAATGATGGTGTTACAAGAGTTTCTGAAATTGCCAAAGTTAAGAATGTTAGTTATCCGAGTGTAACTACAGCTGTGAAAAAGTTAGCTGAACTAGGTTATGTAGAACATCAAAGGTATGGATTTGTTAAATTGACTAGAAAAGGTAGGAGAGTTGCTGTAACCATTCACAATGGAGAGCTTAGAGTAAAATACTTTTTTATGTACGTAATAGGCTTTCCGGAAAAATGGGCACAGCAAGCTGCTGAACTATTAATTTATGGCCTTGATAGTGAAACAAGAAGGCAGCTAAGACGATTTTATGCTATAATGATAGATTTTGACGAGACTAAGACGGAGAAATTAATTAAATTTTTAAAACAGCAAAGAGAAAAATTAGGAATAAAAAATGTCCCAAAGGAGGCACTCAAACTTAAAATAAGGTTGAAGGAGGATGACTAATGAAAGCACTAGTAACTGGAGGTGCAGGATTTATTGGCTCACATGTTGTAGATAAATTGATAGAAAATGGTTATGAAGTCGTTGTGGTTGACAATTTATCAAGAGGAAAAAAAGAAAATGTAAATAAAAATGCAACCTTAGTTGTTGCAGATATTAGAGATGAAAAGACTATTGAGGAATTATTTAAAGAACACAATTTTTCCTACGTTTTTCACCTTGCAGCACAGGCGAGTGTTTCTGTATCTGTTAAAGATCCAGTTGAAGATGCAAATGTGAATATAATTGGAAGTCTTGTGTTATTAAAAAATTCCATAAAGTATGGAGTGAAAAAGTTTATTTTTTCTTCGACTGGTGGGGCAATTTACGGAGATGATGTTGATATTTTTCCAACACCAGAATCTGTATTTCCAAAGCCAATTTCTCCATATGGGATAGCAAAATTTTCATTTGAAAATTATTTAAGATTTGCAAAGAAAGAGTTTGGGTTAAACTATACGGTTTTAAGGTATGCTAATGTGTACGGTCCAAGACAAGATCCTTTTGGAGAAGCTGGAGTAGTAGCTATTTTTACTTTGCGAATGCTAAATGGTGAAGATGTGATAATCAATGGCGATGGCGAGTATATTCGTGATTATGTTTACGTGGAAGATGTTGCAGATGCTAATTTAAGAGCACTTAAGGCCGGAGATGGAATGGAGATAAACATAGGAACTTCGCAAGGAACAAGTGTTAATCAATTATTTAACTATTTGAAGAAGATAACAGGTTACACAAAAGATCCAGTTTATGGTCCTCCAAGAAAGGGAGATATAAGAAAGAGTCTTTTGTGCTATACAAGGGCACTTGAAGAGTTAAGATGGAAACCAAAGGTGGATATAGAGAAGGGATTGAGGTTTACGGTTGAGTGGTTTAAGCGAAATTTTAAGGCCTAAGAATTTTGAAGATGTTGTTGGACAAGAACATATATTAGGTAAAAAGGGAATCTTAAAACTTGCAATAGAAAAAGATTCCCTATTTTCTGCTATTTTTTACGGCCCACCAGGTTGTGGAAAAACTTCCACACTAGAAGTTATCAAACAGAACACAAGTTATGAAGTTTATCATTTTAACGCGGCTATAACCTCAACTACAGAAGTAAAAAAAATTTTAGAATATGCAGCTAAAGTCAAGGATGTAAAAAAGATCCTGATATTTATAGATGAATTTCATAGGTTTAATAAAAAACAGCAAGATATATTTTTACCTGGGGTTGAAGCTTTTGATTATGTTTTAATAGGTGCAACAACAGAAAACCCATACAAGATGGTAAATCCTGCACTGCTTTCTCGTGTAAGACTTGTTGCTTTTAAAAAATTGCAGAAAGAGCATATAATTAAGCTGCTCGAGAAAGCTGTCAATGTGAAGAAAGTGGATATAAATGATGATGCAAAAGATTTTATCGCAAGAGTTTCAAATGGAGATGGAAGGTTTGCGATTAATTTATATGAAATATTGAGTGACATAGCAATTTCCATTGATAAAAAAATAATTGATGAAGAGATTTTACAAATATATTCTTCGGATGGAAATAGGGTTTATACAGCAAAGGAACATTATAGTTTAGCATCAGCATTTATAAAGAGTATTCGTGGAAGTGATCCTGATGCTGCGCTTTACTATATGGCTAGGATGATAGAAGGTGGGGAAGATCCAAGATTTATTGCAAGAAGACTTGTAATTCTTGCAAGTGAAGATATTGGCCTTGCTGATCCAATGGCGCTTTTAGTTGCAACTTCGACAGCTCAAGCGGTGGAACTTGTTGGTCTTCCCGAGTGTATGTTTAATTTGTCTCAATGTGTTATATATTTATCACTTGCTCCAAAGAGCAATTCATCAACGCTTGCTATCCAAAAAGCCTTAGATGTTGCAAAAGAGACAATGAATCTTGACGTACCTCGTGATCTATTAAATATTCCAGATAGTGGTTATAAAAATCCGCATAAATTTGGTGGATTTTTGAAAAAGTCTTACCTTCCAAAAGAGATTTCAGATAAAGTTTTTTACACTCCAAAATCAATAGGAAAGGAAAAGAAAAATTTAGAAATTTTAGAAACTTTGTGGAGGGGGGGAAAACAATATGATGATAAATCTTAATGGCAAGAAAATAGTTTTAATAAATGATGACATCACAATTCAGGATACAGATGCGATAGTTAATGCTGCAAACAGTCATTTAAAACATGGTGGAGGGGTTGCAGGTGCAATATTGAAAAAAGGTGGACACATTATCCAACTTGAAAGTGATGAATATGTTGAAAAGTATGGCCCGGTAAAAACAGGTAATGTTGCAGTTACAACTGGCGGTAATTTGAAAGCAAAATATATTATTCATGCAGTTGGTCCAATCTGGCGTGGAGGGAATAATAATGAAGAAAAACTTTTAAAGGATGCTGTTTTAAATTCTTTGAAAAAGGCAGATGAATTAAAGATAAAATCCATTTCTTTTCCTGCAATAAGCAGTGGTATTTTTGGCTTTCCGGTGAGAAGATGTGCACAAATTTTTGCTAAAGCAATTGATGAATTTTTAAAAGATAATACAACTATTGAAGAAATTAGAATAGTAAATATAGATAAAGATATCCACCAGATTTTTGAAGAAGAATTTAAAAAATACTTTAAATTGCAAGGATGATTTCACATGAAAATATTAATGCTAACTAAGTCTTTATTTTTAGAATATTTTAGAAACAAAATATCCTTCTTTTTCAATATTTTATTTCCGTTAGTATTATTTATTTTATTTTCACTAGTTTTTTTCAGCGAAGATACTGCTAATTTTGCCTATTTTTCTAATATTGATCTAGATATTTATGGGAAGTCATACAATGATGAGGAAAAATTATTAAGTGACAGGAGAAAATATGATGCAGTTGCAGTGATTAAAGATAATCAAGTAATAGTTTACAAAAACAGTAATAGCGCAATGGTTGATGTGTGGATTGATACGTTAGTAAATAATGTTAAATCTTTTGGATTAAAAAATGTGGTAAATATAAAAGAGACAAAGTTAAATTATAAAATTTTTTCACAAAGGGAAAATATTTATATAGGTACATTTGCACTTTCGATTATGTCCATAGGAATGTTTTCTGTAGTTAATTTGTTTGATAGATATAAAAGATCGGGCACTTTAAAAAGACTAAAACTGCTTCCTATGTCTTCACTTTCATTTGTCTTTTCCTTTTCAATTTCCCAGTTTTTTATAAGTTTTATTTCTCTAGTTATAATAAGGTTAATTGGAGCATTTTTATTTTCAATATCTTTGAAGGTTAATGTTTTTTATTTTTTTATCGCTCTTATTTCTTCTGTAATTGGAATGCTTGGAATTGGTACGTTAATTAGTGTTCTTTTCAAAAAAAGCGCGGCTAATGTATCTCAGTTTTTGTATATTGTATTTATATTTTTTTCCGGGATTTATTTTCCATTAGAATTTCTTCCAAGATTTTTAAAAAATTTAAGCTTATTTATTCCAGTAAAATATATTGTTGATATCTTCAAATTTTCAATGGGAATGCAAGTAATTAATATCTCTAAGTTTTTCATTTATTCATTTATATTAATTGTTTTTGGATTGTTTTTACTTTTAATTGGTGGCAAGATACTTTTTGAAACTGAAAAAGTAGGTGGTTAGATGGTAGTAAAGGTGGAAAATTTAAAAAAATTATATGGAAAATTTGAAGCATTAAAAGGTATTAGTTTTGAAGTTGAGGAGGGAGAAGTTTTTTCACTTCTTGGACCAAATGGTGCTGGAAAAACAACCACTGTTGAGATTTTAATTGGTCTTAGAGAAAAGAGCGAAGGAAAAATTTATTATTTTAATAAAGAAATGGAAAAAATAGATAAGAAAATAAAGTCAGTTATAGGAGTTTCTCTTCAAAAAACTGAGCTTTTTAGAGAGCTTACAGTTATTGAAACTCTAAAACTTTTTAGAAGTTTTTATAAAGATGGATATGATCCTTATGAGGTGTTAGAAAAGATAGAACTAGTTGAGAAAGAAAAGGAAAGAGTCAAAAATCTTTCTGGGGGACAATTTCAAAGACTTGTTGTAGGACTATCTTTTATAAATGATCCAAAAATTATCTTTTTGGACGAACCTACAACAGGTCTTGATCCTCAATCAAGAAGAAAGATCTGGGATATTATACTTGAATTTAAAGATAAAGGAAAAACGATATTTTTGACAACACATTATATGGAAGAAGCTCAATTTTTATCGGATAGGGTTTGTATAATTGATAATGGGGAAATTGTCGCTCTTGATACTCCGCAAAAATTAATAGAAAAATCTAATTTAGAGACAATAATAGAAATAGATGGCGTGTATGAAAACTTTGGAAAGGTTATTGGAAATAGAACACTCGTTGAAACAAATGATCCAAATGGTTTAATACAAAAGCTTATAGAAAACAAAATAGAAAATTTTACAGTCAGACATCCAACACTTGAAGATGTATTTTTGAAATTAACTGGTAAAGAATTGAGGGATTAATATGTTTCAGACACTATTTAAGATAGAATTTTTAAGATCGAAAGAAGCTACATTTTGGATAATAATCTTTCCCATACTCTTGACTATCCTGCTTACATCAATTTTTGGTGATATTGAAAAAAATGCAAAATTTAGGATAGGCTATATCGGAGAAAATAAATTTATAGAAAATCTAAAAGAACACTTTGAAGTTTTAAAAGTTAAAAAAGTTGAAGAAATTGTTGAGAAAAATCTTGATGCAGTAGTAGTCTTTGAAGATAATTTTGATCTAAAGCTTCAAAGAGCTTTGATCTTGTCGAAAACAAAGTTGTCTAAACCTGTAAATGTTGAAATTTATTATACAGATAAAGAATATTCAAAGGTTGTTAAAGATATTTTGGTGAATATATTTTCTTCTTTGAATGCACTAAATTCAGAAAAAGAGGTTAAATTAAAGGTAATTGAGAGGAAAAAAAGTGTATCTTATTCTCAATTTTTATATGCTTCAATTTTGGTAATGAATATTATGTCGGTAACCTTCTTTGGCTTTACTTCACAGATTTCTTTTTACAAAAGGCGAGGACTTTTGAAAAGAATAAAATGTACACCGTATAGTCTTGGAAAGTTTTATTTTGTATATGCTATTGTTTCGTTTCTACAAATTATTTTTGCAAATATAATATTTACTTTATTTGATTTTTTAGTGTATGGAGTAAAACCTGATGTGTTTAATGTATCAATTTATCTATTATTTGGAAGTGTAGTATTTTTGGCGTTAGGTTATATGTTAGCAAGTTTAATAGAAAATCCGGAGACGATTATAGTACTTGGAAATATTTTATTTCAAGTGTTTATGTTTGCAGGAGGATTTTATTTTGATGTAAGAAATGCAGGAATAATAGGAACTTTATCAAAAATTATTCCTTCTACTTACCTTGTTGATGGAATAAGAAAATCTTTCGGATACTCTGTCTATGAAAACCATTTTTTAATACCATTAATCTGGGTTATCTTTTCGATATCTTTTGTAGTTTTATCTAACATTATTAAAAGAAAAAAGGCCTCATCAAACATATGATGAGGCCTTTACTGCCTATATTACCCATTTTCCATTTTTCATAAGTGTTATTTTTTCACCTGCTTTTATTCCATATACATTCATATTTTCATTTCCAACCATAAAGTCTACGTGTGTAAGACTTGTGTTTAGACCATTTTGTCTTAATTGCTCTTCATTCATTTTTGTACCACCTTTTATACAATTTGGATATGCCCTTCCAAATGCAAAGTGAGATGCTGCATTTTCATCAAATAGTGTGTTGTAGAATATGGTTTTCATTTGATAAATTGGTGAATTTACAGGAACTAGAGCAACTTCTCCTAACCTTCTTGCTCCTTCGTCTGTATTAAGTATTGTTTCTAAAATTTTTTCTCCTACTTCTGCTTTGTAATTTACTATTTTACCGTCTTTAAATTCGAGTGTGAATTTATCTATTACATTTCCACCATATACAAGGGGCAGACTGTTTGTTACCACACCATTGATTTTATCTTTGTGTGGTGCAGTAAAGATTTCTTCAGTTGGAATATTTGGAACGAATGTGATACCACTCATGTTTTCTTGAGTTGCAGAAAGCCATATATGATTTTCTGGAAGCCCAACGGTTAGGTCAGTACCAGGGCCTTCATATTTTAGATAGTCAAATTGCTTTTCGTTTAAAAATTTGGTTATTCTCTTAAGATTGTCTATATGTTCTTGCCAATTTTTTACAGGATCTCCTTCGATTCTGCTTGCTTTTAAAATATATTCTAGTAATTTTTCGGTGTTTTCTTCTCCTAAAACCTTTTTGGCCCATTTTCTTGTAGGATATGCTACAACACACCAGCTTATTTCGTTTGCCATCATTCTTCTCATTATGTCTTTGTTTGCCGTATTTACTGTTTTTGTAAAAATTCCAATTCTTTCAGGTGGAACATCTTTTAGTGCATCTGGATCTCCACCAGTAATACTTAATACTGCACCTTTTTTATCTAAGAGATATTCAGATGCTTTTATTTCCCATTCAGGAAATTCTTTTAAAGCGTTAATTGGTGCATTTTTAAGCCTAGTTTTTGTAATAACTTCATCTGACCATTTTACGTAAATATCAAATGCTCCTATTTCAAAAGCTGTTTCAACTACTTTTTCTACAAACTCTCTTGCATCAATTGGGGCTTTTATGAATAGTATTTGATCTTTTTGTAGGTTTAATCCGATTTTTAAGGCAACTTCTGCGTATTTTTTTAACATGTTATTCCTCCTCGAGAATTTCTCTGATTTGTTTTTCTAAATCTTCTGTGATCTTTTCCTTGATTTCTATTGCCTTTAAGTTTTCATGGAGCTGTTCTTTGCTTGAAACACCTAATATAACACTACTTACATTGTCATTTAATAGACACCATGCAATTGCAAGTTGAGACATTTTTGCATCTAATTCATCCGCAATTTTTTGTAGCTTTTGAAGTTTTTTGAATACTTTCTCACCTAAAAGCCCATTTTCTTCAAGGTGCTTTCTAAGGTGTGGAAATCTTGCAAGCCTTGAATTTTCTGGGATTCCATTGTTATATTTTCCTGTTAATATTCCTGATGCCAGAGGACTCCAAATAGTAAGTCCCATACCATACTTTTCATATATTGGTTTGTATTCTTCCTCAACTCTTTTTCTTACGAGCATGTTGTATTGTGGTTGTTCTACTATAGGTGGTATACAATTTAGTTCTTTACATGCTTTGTGAGCAGCTTCTAGTTGCTCTGCACTCCATTCGGATGTTCCCCAATATAGTGCAAGCCCATTTCTTACAATGTAGTCCATTGCAAGAACTGTTTCTTCAATTGGTGTTTCTGGATCTGGCCTGTGACAGTAAACGATATCAACATAATCAAGTTGTAATCTCTTTAGTGAAGCCCATGTTCCTTCAAGAAGGTGTTTTCTTGAAAGTCCTTTATCATTTGGACCATTTCCACCCCAGAATATTTTTGTTGAAACTACAATGTCGCTTCTTCTAAATTCTTTAAGAACTTCTCCGAGCATTGATTCTGCCATTCCATTTGCATATGCTTCTGCAGTATCAAAGAAGTTGATACCGTTTTTAAAAGATTCTCTAACAATTTCTTTTGCACCAGCTATATCAAGTTGATTTCCAAAAGTGAGCCAAGAACCAAGAGATAGTTCACTGATTTTTAATCCCCATTTTCCTACTTTTCTGTAATTCATTTGAATCACCTCCTAAAAAATATTATACCACAATTATTAGTTTAACGAACTATTTTCGTTTATAAATTCTAGAATTTTATTTACTATTGTAGAAAGTTGTTTGTATCTATCAATTGTAGCCTTATTATTTCCTTTTTGGAGTGGGTAAAATCCAAATTGAGAATGATTTCCACCGTCAATTTCATAAAATACCGTATTTTTTGGGAAAAACTTAATTTTTGATTTGAATTTTTCCCTTGTAACAAGACCGTCTTTACTTGCTGTAATAGCAAGTATTTTTAGATCAAGATTTGAAATATCTTTTGAAGGATATGAGGCAAGTAAAATTACTCCCTCAACATTATTTTTCTTTGCAAATTCTATTGCTGCAATTCCTCCAAGAGAATGGCCTGCAACATACCGTTTGATATTTCCATACTTATCTATTATGCTTTTTGCACCATTAGTTCTAAAAAACGCAAGATTTAAAGGCATTTTAAGTAAGACAAAATTTATGTTATTTTTTGCAAGATAAAAGCCCGGTGGTGTATATGCTCTGTAATCAACGTGTCCGCCGGGATAAAAAATAATTCCAATATTAGAATTTGTTTTCGTTTTAAAAAATATATCTTTACCAATATATTCAATCTCAACGTTTTTGTCGGGTTTTAAATAATTTTCAACTTCTTTTAGTGGTTTTAGTGGATTAATAGACCATATTAAAAATATAAAAATAAATGCTAAAATAATAGATGTTGATATTAAAAGTGCTTTTTTCATAAATTACGCCTTCAAAATAAATTTTTTCTTATTTTTATTTTATCATTTTTTAAAGTATGATATAATTAGTAATGCGAATCATTATTTAGGGGGTATAGCTTTGGAGAATAAACATAGGGTAGATATATTTAATCGAGGAATATTTTCGTCACTTTTTTTACTGAGTTGGCCGCTTATAATTTCAAACCTTATGCAAACATTCTATAACGCAGTTGATGGTTATTTTCTAGGAAAGCTTGGGAAAATAGAATTTTCTGCACCAACGATTGTCTGGCCAATTATTTTTGTGTTTATTTCGCTTTCTATAGGTTTTTCACAAGCAGGTGTTACACTGGTTGCACAATTTACTGGTGCAAAAGACAAAAAACTTGCCCAAAAATCTGCAGGTCAAAGTTTACTAACATCTACGCTGATAGGTGTAATTTTTTCAATTTTTTCAATAATTATATCAAGGCCGATAATAATGGCTGTTGCTGGAAAAGAAAGTGCAGAAGTTGTAGATTATGCGGTAAAGTACTTCAATATAATAATGTTAGGTCTTCCTTTTGGCTTTATTTTTAATACAGTAAGTTCCATTATTAGAGGTTGGGGGGATTCAAAGTTTACGATGAATCTTATGTTAATTTCAACAATAATTAATATTATTCTTGATCCACTTCTTATTTTTGGAATAGGTATCTTTCCAAAAATGGGCGTAGTTGGAGCTGCACTTGCAACTACAATTGCAAGGATTATAGCTGCCTTTATGGCTATTGAAAGTTTGTTTAAAGGAAAAAGAGGATTTAAGATACATTTAAGGGATTTAACCCCAGATTGGCAGTTGATTAAAAAAGTTTTTAGAATAGCACTTCCAAGTTCTTTGAGTATGAGTATTACATCGCTTGGGTTTGTTTTTATTATGAGATTTGTTTCAAGTTTTGGACCGACTGTTGTAAGTGCGTACGGTGTTGGAAATAGAATAATAAACTTTATTACAATGATTTCTTTTGGAATTGCAAATTCTGTTACTGCAATGGTTGGACAATTTTTAGGTGCTGGTGATGTAAAAAGTACTGAAAAAACTTTGAAGGTAGCATTTTGGACGAATTTTACTATTGTATTTTTTCTTAGTACTCTTACCTTCTTTTTTGGAGGACAGCTTACAAAATTTTTTATAAACGAAAAAGATGTTATAGAAGTTGGTTATATCTTCTTTAGATATGTTTCTTTTTCTTTGCCATTTTTTACTTCTATGTCAGTGTTTGTACATGCGTTTGTAGGAGCTGGTAGAACGGATCTTTCAATGATAGTTGATATAACAAGGTTATGGGGAATTAGAGTACCTCTAGTTGCATTTTTTTCTACAAAGTACGGCTTTACAGGATTGTTTTTTGCTATGATAATAAGTAATGTAAGTGCGCTACTTCTTGCATATCTTTTTATAAAATTTTCTAATTGGAAAAAGCCGATAACAAGAGATTTAAAAAGGGGGAATTTGGATGATATTTACGGACAAGAAGATTGAAAGAAAACCTAGAAAATACTTTAAAGATCTATCATCAACGGATGGTGAAAAGATACTAGAAACTATAAAGCAGTTGTTGTCGGAGAATATTAATAGTGAGAACGATCTTGTGTCACTTGTAGAAAAATTTACTGAATTAAGTGATATTGTCTCCGAGGAAATGGGAAGAAGATATATTAATATGACAAGGTTTGCAGACAAACCAGAGTATTCAGAGATGTTTAACGATTATTTCCAAAATGTTGTCTCAAAACTAAAACCATATTCAATTGAAGTTGAAAAAAAGATATATAACTCAGAATTTTCTAAAAAGTTACCAAATGAATACCAGCATATGTTGAAAATTATATCTAACAATATTGAATTATTTAGAGAGGAAAATATTCCACTTCAAGTTGAAGAAAGAAAACTTTCCAATAAGTATGGTTCAATTTACGGTTCTATTGTGGTAAATTTTAGAGGTGAAGAAAAAACTTTGCAACAATTATTACCATATTTGAAATCTCCAGACAGAACAACAAGAGAAGAAGCTTGGAGAAAAAGATTTGAAGGTCTTTTATCAAGAAAAGAAGAATTGGATAAACTTTTTGACGAACTTAAAGAGATTAGAATAAAGCAAGCAAAAAATGCTGGATTTGAAAATTACAGAGATTACATGCATAATCTGAAAGGAAGGTTTGAATATTCGGTTGAAGATGTTTTGCAATTTCATGAGTCAGTTGAAAAGAAGGTAATGCCATTTTTTGAAAAAAGGATGAAAAAAAGAGCTGAAAAGCTTGGTATTGAAAGTGTAAGACCATGGGATACAAGTGTTGATGTTGATGGAAAGGTATTAAAACCATATAATACAATCGACGAGTTTGTAGATAAAGCAATTAGAGTGTTGGGAAAAGTAAAGAGAATTTTTGGAGAAAGGCTTGAAATAATGAAAAATTCTGAACTTTTAGACCTTGAAAATAGAAAAGGGAAGGCTCCAGGTGGATACAATTATCCATTGCCAGAGACAGGGGCACCATTTATATTTATGAATGCAACAGGACAAAGTAGCGATGTTAGAACGCTTCTTCACGAATCAGGACATGCAATGCATACATTTGAAACCGTTAAGATTCCTATTGAATACTATAGACCACATAGAATGGAAATTGCAGAACTTGCCTCAATGAGTATGGAGCTTCTTACAATGCACCATTGGAATGAATACTATAAGGATGAAGATGATTTTAGAAAGGCAATGATAGAAGAACTTGAAAGTGCACTTCTATTTTTACCATGGTGTATGACGGTAGATGCTTTCCAACAATGGATTTATACACACCCAGAGCACACAGCAAAAGAAAGGGAAGAGTATTTTGGCAAATTGATGGATAGGTTCAATAAAGGAATTGATTGGAGTGGACTTGATTTTGAAAAGAAAAATAGGTGGATGTTCCAACTTCACATTTTTGAAGTTCCATTCTATTACATAGAATATGGTATTGCTCAACTTGGTGCGTTATCTATTTATAAAAACTACATTGAAAATCCTGAAAAGGCGATTGAAGATTATCATAACTTCTTAAAGGTTGGTTACAAGATGCCGATTGATAAAGTGTATGAGATAGCTGGAATAAAGCTTGATTTTTCTGAAAAGCACATTGGAGAAATCGTAAAATTTGTTGAAGAAAGGTTAAATGAATTGGAAGGAGAGTAAAAATGTTTTTTGAGGATTTCGATGAAGAATTTGAAAGTTTAGATGAGATGGTAGAAAAATTAAGAAATGAAAATAGCTGTCCAGAATGTGTTCAATGTGGTTACTGTTGTAAGATAACTCCTTGCTATTATGGAAAATGGAATGAGGAAAAAAATCAATGTGAATATTTAACTGAGGATAACAAATGTGGCATTTATGACAAAATAGTTGAAATAGAAAAGGATCAGGAAGTAAAAATGTTTGGAAGCGGTTGCTGTTTAAATTATATGAACCCAGAAAGGTTGAAAAAGTTGTCTAGTAAATGAACTTTAAATATTCTTCAAAAATTTTGATTTTGTTTTTTAAAAAGAGCTGGAGGTTATTTCCAGCTCTTTTGTATTTAATTATTTAATTATTTTTTCAAACTTTAAATCTTTTAATACTATGAATGTATAATCTTCAAATTCTTCCAATTTAGGTTTTTGGTAAATATTTAAGATATCTTCTAAAGTTAAGAGTATAAGTTGAAATATTTTCCTATTTTTTCAATATATTTCTTTATGAATCGATATATGAAAAGCTAAATTTCAAAGAGAGCATCAAAGAAACTTGTTGAATATTCATATTTTCGTGTAGTTTAATTTTTTATTTTACAATGTCTAAAACAGAGAAGACTTTGTATCCATCTTTCTTAATTACACATAAAAAGCCTTTGTTAATTAAAATTCCTAAGAAATCACTTGTTTTTTCATTATCTATTACTTTAACGACTTGCTCTTTAAGATCGAGGTAGCCAATTGACATATCTTGATCGTTATTTGTGAATGACATAAATATAGAATTTGTATATGGCTCAATTGCAAGATTTTTAATTCTTCCATTATTAAATTCTTTTAATATAATTTCTCCCATTTTTGTTAAAGGATTGTAAGTTATAATACTGTTTTTGTCTGTAATAAAGTAAAGGTCATAACCATATGTTGCCAAGTTCACTATGTTGGTAGGTTTTATAGTAAATTCGGAAGTTTTTATGCTATCAAAAGAGTCTAAAACAGTTCCAGTAGAAGAGACAGTATAGAATTTTTTATCTACTATAAAATATTTATCTTCGTCAATTTTCTTAATTAATGGGAATTTTCCAAGATCAATATTTATTTTATTAACTGAAATTACATCACCAGATTCTGAGATTTTAATAATTTTATTGTTTGAATATAAAGTGAAAGTATTATACTCAAAGTCAATAATTTTAAAGTTATTAATATTAAAATCTATATTTTTTAAATACTCTTCTATGTAGATTTCATCAGGATTGAAAGCTGAAAGTATGTTGATTTTTGCAGATAAAAGTGTTTTTTTAGATTCAGAATATAGAAAAAATTGATTTGAAGAGTTTAAAAAACTAGTAAAGTTCAAATTTGAAAAATAATTTTCTCTTAATGTTTCAAAACTAACCTTTTCGATCTTAAAACCTTTTCCATAAATAATTGAAATAGACAAAATAGTAAGTAAGAGTATTGTAAAAAACTTTTTCATAATCCACCTCCTCCTTTGTTAAAGTTCAAAAATATTCTATCAAAAAAATATATAATATAATTTACATTAATTATAATTGTCTTTTACATTAATCTTAAAACCACCAATATATGTCAATTAATAAATAATACACGTGCCTTTAAAGGTTTATTTTTTAATTATAGACAAAAAACTAGCAAATAATTTTTTTTATTATTCAAATAAAAGTGCTCATTTTGTGAAAAAATTAACGAAAAGTTCAAATGGTTTTAATTTAGAAGGATTTTCTAAATGTTATAATAATTGTGAAAATATTCACAGGAGGTGAAATTATGTGGGAAAGCAAGATGGATATTTATAATGTTTTTGAGCTAAGATGTAAAACAACATGTTATTTTGGTGTGGGGGCTATAAAAAAGATTTCTGATATTCTTGACAACTTAAAAGCACAAGGTATTAATAATGTGATTTTTGTCACAGATAAAATAGCATACAAAGTAACCGGTGCCTGGGATGTGATTGAGCCAGAATTAAAAGCAAAAGGGTTTAAATATGTAATTTATGAAGGTGTTTCTCCGAATCCAACGACTGCACAGATTAATGAGGCAGCAAAATTGGGATTACAAAATGGTTCCCAAGCAGTAATTGGAATTGGTGGAGGAAGTCCAATTGATACTGCAAAAAGTGTTGCTATTTTGCTCGAATATCCTGAAAAAACTGCTGAAGAACTTTATGAAGGTTTGTTTACCCCAGAAAAAGCAAAACCAATAATTGCAATAAATACAACACATGGAACAGGAACTGAAGTAGATAGATTTGCTGTTGCTTCAATTCTTGAAAAAGAGTACAAACCAGCAATTGCATACGATTGTATTTATCCACTTTATGCAATTGATGATCCACAATTAATGGTCACACTACCAAGGGGTCAAACAGTATTTACCTCAATAGATGCAGTAAACCATGTTACAGAGGCAGCAACAACTTTGGTAGCAAGCCCATACTCAATTTTACTTGCAAAAGAAACAATAAGACTAATTTCTAGGTATCTTCCTCAAGCAGTTGCACATCCAGATGATCTATCAGCAAGATATTACCTTTTATATGCATCAGCAATAGCAGGCATATCATTTGATAACGGAATGTTGCACTTTACACATGCGCTTGAGCATCCATTGAGCGCAGTAAAACCTGATTTAGCACATGGGCTTGGCCTTGCAATGCTTCTTCCAGCAGTTGTTAAACATATATATATTGCAAAACCAGAAGTTTTAGCAGATATATATGAACCAATTGTTCCTGGACTAAAGGGTGTTCCCGGAGAAGCAGAAAAAATAGCTGCTGGCATTGAAAAATGGTTGTTTAATTTGGGCGTAACTGAAAAATTAGAGGATATGAGCTTTACAGAAAATGATGTAGAAAAATTAACAAAACTTGCCCTTGAAACTCCTTCTCTTGGTTTGTTACTAAGCATGGCACCTATAAAAGCAGATGAAAAGACAATTGCTTCCATATATAGAGATTCTTTAAAGCCTATTTCAAGATAAGTTTTTAAGCTATTAGATTTTAGTGCCGGTACAATCCGGCACTTTTTTTATTGACAAAATAAATAGTTTGATATAAAATAGTTTTATGTAAAACTATCGGAGGTGGAAAGTGGTGAATAATTTTGAATTTTCTTCTACCTTTTTACTTTTTTCTGATATAGAAAGATTAAAATTTCAAATTTTGAAAAGTGAGATGGATAAATACAAGATTCATCCAGGTCAAATTCCAATATTATTTATTGTTAAAAAAAATCCAGGAATTTCACAAAAAGATTTAGCAAAAAAAGTTATGCTTTCTACTTCTACAGTTGCAATTATGCTTAGAAGGATGGAAAAAGCTGGATTTGTAAAAAGAATACAAGATGAATGTGATAGAAGATTTTACCATGTTTATTTAACAGAAAAAGCGTTGAAAATAGTTGAGAAAATTTTTAAAAGATTGAAGGAATTTGAAAGACAAAGTTTTGAAAATTTTACAAATGAGGAAATTGAAGTTTTGGAAAGATTATTGAAAAAGATACTTTTGAATTTGGAGGCGATGAAAGATGAAAAGTGTTTTTAAGTATCTTAAAAAGTATACGTTTTTGATAATTTTAGCAATTACTTTTGTCATTATTCAGGCCGTTTTAAATCTTTATTTGCCAGATTTAATGGGTGATATTGTTAACAAAGGTGTAAGTCGTGGTAATGTAGATTATATTTTAAGTGTTGGTTGGAAAATGCTATTTGTAACTCTTTTAAACATTACTGCAGCAATTATTTCAGCTTACTTTGCTGCAAAGGTTGCTATGGGTTTTGGTAGAGATTTAAGAAGTCATGTCTACAAAAAAGTTATGAATTTTTCGTTGAATGAAGTTGATAAATATGGAGTTGCAACCCTTATTAACAGAAACACAAATGATATTACACAGATTCAAAATGTTATATTTATGATGCTTCGTATGGTTGTATTGGCTCCTGTTATGGCCATTGGTGGAACAGTAATGGCTATTTCAAAAAGTCCCAAATTGACTATGGTTTTATTGGTATCTTTACCCATTATGTTTGTTGTCATGTATTTTATAGTAAAATACAGCATGCCACTTTTTAAATCAATGCAAAAAAAATTAGATAATTTAAACAGAGTTTTGAGAGAAAATTTAACTGGTGTTAGGGTTATAAGAGCATTTGCAAAAACAGAATATGAAAAAAAGAGATTTGAGGTAGCAAATGAAGACTTAACAAGTACAGCGTTGAAGGTAAATAGAATTTTCGCATTGGTTTTTCCATTAATTCTTTTAATAATGAATTTTACTGTTATTTTTTTGATTTGGATTGGGGCAATTCAGATAGATAAAGGAACACTTGAAGTTGGAACTATGATGGCTGTAATGCAATATATAATGCAGATTATGTTTTCATTTATAATGATTTCCGTTGTGTTTATATTCTTGCCAAGGGCGTCTGCATCTGCTGAAAGGGTAGCCCAAGTTTTAACTGAAAAAGAAAGGATAAAAGATATAGAAACTCCTAAGAAACTAGAAGGTATGGGAAAAGTAGAATTTAAAAATGTCACTTTTTATTATGAAGGTGGTAAAGAACCTGCGATCGAAAATGCTAATTTTGAGATTAATCCCGGAGAGGTTGTAGGAATTATTGGTAGTTCAGGTTCTGGAAAAAGTACGTTGGTAAAGCTTTTAATGAGATTTTATGATGTAACAAGTGGTGAAATTTTAATTGATGGTGTGAATATAAAAGAGCTATCTCAAAAAGATTTACGTAATATGATTTCATTTACCCCTTCAAGGCCTGTGATATTTTCAGGTACTATAGAGGAAAATGTAAGGATTGGAAAAGAAGATGCAACTGAAGAAGAAATAGTTGAGGCTTTAAAGACCGCACAGGCTTGGGAATTTGTATCAAAGCTTCCTGAAGGTATTAAAACTCAAGTTTCTCAGGGAGGAACAAATCTTTCTGGAGGGCAAAAGCAAAGACTTGCAATTGCTCGTGGGATTATTGGTAAGAGAAAAATTTATATATTTGACGATAGTTTTTCAGCACTTGATTTTAAAACAGATGCAAAGCTTAGAAGAGAACTTAGAGAAAAGTTAAAAGATGCAACTAAAATAATTGTATCTTTGAGAGTAGCAACTGTTATGAACGCTGATAAAATAATTGTGCTTGATAAAGGAAAAGTTGTTGGAATAGGAACGCATAAGAGGTTAATGAAATCATGTGAAGTGTATAGAGAAATAGTTTCTTCTCAGCTTTCAGAGGAGGAGATAGCATGAGTGAAAAAATTCAGAGACCTGCAAGAGGACATAGAGGAGGACCAGGCGGTCCAATCAGGGCAGCTGTGGAAAAACCAAAAGATTTTAAAAAGGCGTTGAAAAGATTAATGGTTTATTTAAAACCTTACATGGTACCAATAATTATTGTTTTAGCAATGGCGATTGCTGGTACTATATTCAGTATTATTGCTCCAAAAGTTCTTGGAAAAGCCACTACAAAGCTATTTCAAGGATACATGGCAAAAAGGATATTTCCTAAAGCAAAGATTGATCTTGATGGAATACTAAAAATATTAATTAATGTTGGAATATTATATGGCCTTTTTGCATTATTTATGTATATTCAGCAGTATGTGATGGCTGGAGTGTCACAAAAAGTAGTTAAAAAGCTTAGAACAGATGTTATGGAAAAACTTTCAAAACTTCCATTAAAATTTTACGATTCAAGAACCCATGGGGAGATTTTAAGTAGAGTAACAAACGATGTTGATTTAATTAGTAATACTTTAAATCAGAGTTTAACTCAACTTATAACTTCAATTGTTACTATCGTTGGTGTAATTATTATGATGCTTACTATAAGTCCTTTACTTACACTTGTTACAGTGGTTACTTTACCTATTAGTGTTGGATTTATAGTCTTTATTGTGAAAAAATCTCAGAAATACTTTAAAAGTCAACAAGTTTATCTTGGAAATGTAAATGGTCATGTTGAAGAAATGTTTAGTGGGCTTGTTGTTATTAAAGCATACAACAAAGAAGAGGAGAGTATTAAAAAGTTTGAAGAGTACAATGAAAAGTTATATGACGTTGCATGGAAGGCACAATTTGTCTCTGGTATTACAATGCCTGTTATGAGATTTGTTGGAAATTTAGGCTATGTAATTGTTTCGGTTGTCGGAGGAATAATGGTAACCAAAAAGGCAATACAACTTGGTGATGTTCAAGCATTTATTCAGTATGCACAACAATTTAATCGACCGATTTCACAGGTTGCAAATATAATGAATATGATTCAATCTACACTTGCAGCAGCAGAAAGAGTTTTTGAAATACTAGATGAAGAAGAGGAACTTCCTGATCCAGAGGATGCAATTGAACTTGGAAAAGTTGACGGAAACGTAAAATTTAAGCATGTATATTTTAGCTATAGAGAAGATAAAAAACTTATTGAAGATCTAAATATCGATGTTAAAAGTGGTCAGACTGTGGCAATAGTTGGACCTACAGGTGCGGGTAAAACAACTCTTGTAAATTTGTTGATGAGATTTTATGAAATTCAAGGTGGAAGGATCACAATTGATGGGATTGATATTAGAAAGATAAAAAGAGATAACCTTAGAAGGACATTTGGTATGGTGCTTCAGGACACATGGCTGTTTAATGGAACAATACGGGAAAACATTGCCTATGGAAAGGAAGGAGCTACTG
Source organism: Thermosipho globiformans (assembly GCF_003990895.1). Classification (NCBI taxonomy): domain Bacteria; kingdom Thermotogati; phylum Thermotogota; class Thermotogae; order Thermotogales; family Fervidobacteriaceae; genus Thermosipho; species Thermosipho globiformans. Next base: position 4,746 of record NZ_BHXD01000005.1, on the reverse strand, counting down.
AAGAGGAAATAATTAATGCTGCAAAACTTGCACATGCCCACCACTTTATTATGGCATTGCCTGGTGGATATGATGCAGTTATAAATGAAGATGCAAATAATATTTCTCAAGGTGAAAAACAATTGATTACTATAGCAAGAGCTTTTATTGCTGATCCAGAGATACTGATTTTAGATGAGGCAACAAGTAATGTTGATACTTTAACTGAAAAATTAATTCAGAAAGCTATGAAAAGATTAATGCACAGTAGAACGAATTTTGTAATTGCACACAGACTTTCAACAATTAGAGATGCAGATATTATATTGGTAATGAATGAAGGTCAGATAATTGAAAAAGGAACACATGATGAATTGATGAAGAAAAATGGATTTTATGCAGAACTTTACAAGAGCCAATTTTTAGGAGCATACGTTTAATATTTAATTTTCTTCCATTTTTAAGTGCCCTGAAAGGAAATTTCAGGGCACTTTTTATTTGCGCTATTGAATTTAATGTGTTATAATCAAATTGAACCATACCTACCGGGGGAGGGTATAGTATGAAACACAAAGATGCGCTAAGAACGTTAAAAAATGCAAGAGGGCAAATTGATGCGGTAATAAAGATGATTGAAGAAAACAGGTATTGTATTGATATTTCAAAACAAATTCTTGCATCTATTTCGCTTTTAAAGAAAGCGAATGTTCAAGTTTTAAATTCACATCTTGAAACTTGTGTAAAAAGTGCAGCTTTTTCAGATGATCCTCAGGAAATTGAGGAAAAAATAAGGGAATTGGAGGATGTTATATCTTATCTAAATAAAATTGTGTAAGGTGGTGATTTAATGTCTGAAAAAAAGATAACTTTTTCAGTTACTGGTATGACCTGCGCAAATTGTGCGCGAACAGTTGAAAAAGCTCTTTCAAAAGATGGAAATATAAAATTTGCATCAGTTAATTTGGCAACAAATACAGCATTTGTTGTTGGTGATGAAAATATTGATCTTGAAAAAGTAAAGAAGTTGGTTGAGAGTGTAGGATATGGGGTATCAACTGAAAAACCTCAACAAATTGAAGAAAAAAGATTTAGACAGATAAAGAAAAATTTAATAATGGCTTTAGCTGTTACTATCCCTATATCAATCTTAATGATAATTAATATGTTCTTTGTAAAGGTTCCTTATTTTGTATTGCTTGAAGTAATTGGTGGCGGATTTGTAACATTTGTTGCAGGGAAAAATACTATTAAAGGTGCATGGATTGCACTTACCCATAAGCATACTAATATGGATACATTAATATTTTTTGGAGCATTAACCTCTTGGCTTACTTCAGTTTTAGCACTTTTTGGCTTTGAAATTGCTTCTTTTGGTGCAATTGGAACAATGATTATTTCTTTCCATCTTTTAGGAAGGTTTATTGAATCTTATCTTAGAGACAGAGCAACCAAAGAAATAAAAAAATTGCTTAGTCTTCAAGCTAAAGAAGCAAGGGTTGTTTTAGATGGTAAAGAATTATTTTTACCAATTGAGGCGGTAAAAGAAAACATGGTAGTTATTGTAAAACCTGGAGAGAGAATACCAGTCGATGGCATAGTTATTGAAGGTTCTTCAGGTGTTGATGAGTCAGTGGTGACTGGTGAATCAATGCCAGTTGAGAAAAAGGAAAATGATGAAGTAGTTGGTGGTGCTCTCAATTTGACTGGAATTTTAAAGATTAAAGTAACAAAGACGGGCGAAGATACATTCCTTTCAAAAATGATCCAGCTAATTCAAGAAGCACAAGGTGCTAAAGTTCCTATTCAAGCACTGGCAGATAGAATCACAAATTGGTTTGTCCCTACAATTATTACTCTTGCTGTTTTAAGTGGTATTTTCTGGTATTTTGGGTTTGATAAATTTTATCCGTTAGTTGAAAGTGCTAGAAAGCTACTTCCTTGGATATTGAGTACTAATGATCCTCTTTCATTTGCTATATTTGCATTTGTTGCAACGGTTGTAATAGCCTGCCCTTGTGCCCTTGGCCTTGCAACACCTATGGCTTTAATTACAGGAACTTCACTTGCAGCTAAAAAAGGTCTTTTGATAAGAAATGCCGAGGCAATACAGACGATGAAAGATGTAAAAGTTGTATTAATGGATAAAACTGGAACTATTACTCAAGGTAACCCTGCTGTTGTTGATACAAATTTAGAGGAAGATGTTAAAAAAATAGTTGCATCAATTGAAAAAAATTCTAATCATCCGCTTGCAAAAGCGATATCAAAAATTTCTGATAAATATGTAGAAATCAATGAAATAAAAGAAATAAGTGGAAAAGGAGTTATTGCAAAGTATGATGGAAAAGAATACTTTGTTGGAAAGCCTGAAGATTATTCAAGGTACGAAACTCTTTTAAAAGAAGGGTATACTGTGGTTGAAGTAAGACAAGATTTAGAAATTGTTGGTTACATTGCAATAGAGGATCCAATAAGGCAGGACTCAAAAATTGCAATTGAAAATTTAAAGAGCATGAATGTAATTCCAGTAATGGTAACAGGTGATAATGAAAAGACTGCAAAAATAGTAGCAGAAAAGGTAGGCATTGAAAAGGTTCATTCTCAAGTTAAACCTGACGAAAAACTTGAGATAGTTAGAAAATACCGAGTAGAAGGTAATAAAGTTTTAATGGTTGGAGATGGAATGAACGATGCAGCGGCTTTAAAAGGTGCAGATGTAGGAATTGCTATAGGTAGTGGGACGGATCTTGCAATAGATAATGCGGATATTATTATAACTAAAGAAGGGATTTCAAAGATAGTTGATGCAATTTATATATCGAACTTGACTTTTAAAGTTATAAAACAAAATCTTTTCTGGGCATTTTTCTACAATATTATTGCTATTCCAATGGCAATGCTTGGGCTTCTTCATCCAGCAATTGCAGAAGCTGCTATGGCATTTAGTTCTATTACAGTAATTTTGAATTCTTCAAAGATTAATGAAAAAAGATACGCAAAAGTATTTTCAAGTAAGAAGTCTTGTTGTATTTAGGAGGTGATTTGAATGTGCTACTTATGGAACCCATTTTGGAGATTTTATCCGGGAGGAGGTTTTGTTATGATGCTCTTTGGACTGATTCTTTTAGCAGTAATACTATATTTTATATTTAGATCTTTTAAACCATCATTTAAAGGTGAATTTGAAGATTCTGCTTTAAAAATTTTAAATGAAAAACTTGCAAAAGGTGAAATAACAGAAGAAGAATACAAAAGAAAAAAAGAATTAATCATGAAAGGGAGATTTTAAAAAAGGAGTGATTTTTATGGGTAAATTTATTTTGAAAGTACCAGATATGTCTTGTAAACATTGTGTTATGAGAATAACTAAAGCATTAGAAGAGCTAGGTGAAAAAAAGTTTGAAGTTAAATTAGAAAGTAAAACTGTTGAAATTGAAACCGAAAACCTAGAAAATGTAAAAGCAAAATTATCTGAAATTGATTATCCAATTGAAAGTGTAGAAAGTTTATAGCTGTTTAATTATAAATTGATTTTAAAAAATAAAAAGAATGCTCCATTCTTGTCAGAAAGAATGGAGCATTTATTTTATTAGAAATTTTTAATGAAACTTTTCTATGATAATCAATCCATAAATTTTCATAACTATATTTTAAAAGAAAAAAGTAAGAATAGTTTGAAAAATTTGGACAATGCACTTTTCATTCCTCATAGGTAGATTCTAAACGTGGTGTTATAAGGTGTGGCCGACAAAAAATGAAATACAAAGTTTTCATTCCTCATAGGTAGATTCTAAACCTGTATGATTTTGCAATGAAAGAATTACAAGAAGGAAACATAAGTTTTCATTCCTCATAGGTAGATTCTAAACTCAAATTTTTTTTAGTCGATTTAATTAAATCTTATAGTTTTCATTCCTCATAGGTAGATTCTAAACAGAAATTTTAGAGTTTATGGGTTTAAAGACATTCGATTCAGTTTTCATTCCTCATAGGTAGATTCTAAACACTAATTTATCTCTTCTGGATATAAAGTATATCGAAGAACCAAGTTTTCATTCCTCATAGGTAGATTCTAAACCCTATTTACGATGACTCTAAACCAAAGTTCTTATTACTCGGTTGTTTTCATTCCTCATAGGTAGATTCTAAACTTGATTTTTTGGAGGAATACGGACGGGGAGTTATTTGTTTTCATTCCTCATAGGTAGATTCTAAACAGTAATCTTAACAACAGACGATATCAGAGAAGGCGCTATTGTGTTTTCATTCCTCATAGGTAGATTCTAAACTTAAAAAAATCTTTAATAAATTGTATACCTGGGAAGAAGTTTTCATTCCTCATAGGTAGATTCTAAACCTATAACTATCCTCTTAAATAAATATAACAAGAAAAAGTAACAAAACCATTGAGCAGAAGTAAACGGTAAGTTAAATCTAGAATTTATGAGCTTTTATTTAATTTCATCTTCGGAAACATCTCCTAAAAATTTGTCTAATTTTAATCTGTTAACATAAAAGTTACAAATATAAAAAACAGGAAACTAGTAAAAAAGAGTTTTTTCGAAATTGGTTACAAAAGTGTTAAGACGACATTCTAGACAAAATAAAGCTACGTAATTTTATGTTATTAATATTTAGTTATATTTTAGTTACAGTTAATGATTTGGAATTTCCTATAGTAGACCCTGGCGACCCTGGCCAAAGTAAAAAATAGGTTAAATTAGAATATAAAAAAAGGGCTACACCTGCTAAAATTATTTTTGTACT